>JACVIY010000113.1 GCA_015711755.1 Candidatus Geothermincola secundus
CAGAGCAGGCGGCGCTCCTCTTTCCCGGGCATCTCGAAGGGGACCTCGATGGAGATGCGCCGCTCCAGGGCGGGGTCGAAGCCCAGGGGGAAGTTGGTGGCCAGTATGAGCAGCCCCCGGTACTCCTCCATCCGCTGAAGGAAGACGGCGATATCCGCGTTGTGCTGCAGTTCCTCCCATTCGCGGACCTCGGACAGGCGCCCCGCCAGCAGGCCGTCGGCCTCGTCGAGGAAGAGGACGGCCCTTTCCCGCGCCGCCTCCTCGAAGAGGCGCCCGATGTTCTCCTGGGTGCCGTGGACGAAGTTGCTGACTATCTTGTCGGCGCGGGCGACGAGCAGGTCCAGGCGCAGGCGGGCGGCCACCGCCGAGGCGGCCATGGTCTTGCCGGTGCCCGGGGGGCCGGTGAAAAGGGCCGTGACCCCCTCGTCCTCGAAGCCCCATCTCTTCAGGGTGCGGTGATGCTCGGCCTCCGCCAGCAGGGCATCCAGCAGCTCCCTGGTTCTCTTCGGGAGGACGAGGTCATCCATCCCGACCTCGGGTTTGACCCTGGTCCACAGGGTCCGAGCCCAGGGCTTGAGCTCCCTCATGGGATCATCAAGATCCCGCAGAGGTATCTCCTCGGATCTCTCTTCCCGATAATCGCCCTCAATCATCTCCGACCTCCTTCGCACTCATCTTCAGAACCATTTTATATCGGGGGTGGGACATGGATTCTCGCGTTTTCGTTGAGGGCCGCATCCGTTGAACGAACCGCGTTCGGGTATCCGTCCGGTGGCGATCAAGACGGTGCCGCCTCGGGGCGGCCCCAGCGTCATGCGCTCCGGGCCCCGGCGTACGAGGACTCCCGCAGGTACTCGCCGAGGCCTCTTGAGGACGCGGTCCCCGAGCCGCGCCCCTTCGTGTAGTAAAATGACCTTCTGGCGTTGCGAAGGACTTTGTATGCTCGTAAAAGAAGGAGGTAAAGCGGAGGACATGCGCGTTCTGGTGACCGGGGGCTGCGGTTTCATCGGCAGCAATTTCATCCGCCACACCCTGCGGGAGCACCCGGAGGACCAGGTCATCAACCTGGACAAGCTCACCTACGCGGGCAACCCCGAGAACCTGGCCGACCTGGAGGGCGACCCCCGCTACCTGTTCATACACGGGGACATCTGCGACGCGGAGGCGGTGGAGGAGGCCTTCTCCCGCGACCCCGACCTGGTGGTCAACTTCGCCGCCGAGACCCACGTGGACCGCTCCATCATGGAGCCGGAGGCCTTCCTGCGCACCGACATCTTCGGCACCTTCCGCCTGCTGGAGGCGGTCCGCAGCCACGGCACCCCGCGCTACCTGCAGGTGTCCACCGACGAGGTCTATGGGAGCATAGAGGAGGGCTCCTTCGACGAGGACAGCCCTCTGCGCCCCTCCAGCCCCTATTCCGCCTCCAAGGCCGGGGCGGACCTGCTGGTCCTCTCCTACGTGCGCACCTACGGCACCCCCGCCCTCATCATCCGCCCCTCCAACAACTTCGGCCCCTACCAGTACCCGGAGAAGGTCATCCCCCTCTTCATCACCAACCTCCTGGAGGGCAGGAAGGTGCCGATCTACGGAGAGGGGACCAACGTGCGCGACTGGCTCTTCGTGGAGGACAACTGCGCGGCGGTGGACACGGTGCTGCGAAAGGGCGAGCCGGGGCGCGTCTACAACGCGGGGGGCGGCAACGAGATCACCAACCTGGAGCTGACCCGGCGTCTGCTGGAGCTGCTGGGGCGGGACGAGTCCTCCATCGAGTTCGTGCCCGACCGCCCCGGCCACGACCTGCGCTACTCCGTGGACAGCGACCGCCTCAGGGCGCTGGGGTGGGAACCGCGCTGGGATTTCCTGCGGGCCCTGGAGCACACGGTGCGGTGGTATCGGGAAAACCGGGGGTGGTGGGAGAGGATCCGCAGCGGGGAGTTCCGCCGCTATTACCGGAGGCAGTACGGCGGTGGGCTCTGAGGTTATGCGAGGCGGGGAGGCGTTTTGAGAGCGGAAGTGAGGGAGAGCCTGCGGGAGCTGGCCAGGTACAGGGAACTCCTGTTGAACCTGACCCGCAAGGAGATCAAGGTCAAATACAAGAACTCCTTCCTCGGCTTCCTGTGGTCCCTGATCAACCCCCTGGTCATGCTGGTGGTCTTCTACGTGGCCTTCGGCATCATCTTCCGGGTGAGGTCGGAGGGCATCGCGTTCTATGCCTTCTTCCTCATGTCCGGCATCCTGGCCTGGAACTTCTTCTCCAACGCACTGGCCATGTCGGTGGCCTCGGTGGTCAACAACGGGGTTCTGGTGAAGAAGATATACTTCCCCCGGGAGGTGCTGCCACTCTCCTATATCGGCTCGGCCGGGTTCCACTTCCTCCTCCAGGAACTGGTGCTCCTCGCCTTCATGCTGGGGTTTCGGGTTCCCCTCTCCCCCTGGCTGGCAGCTTTCCCTCTGGTCGTGCTCCTGCAGACCTCTTTCATCACCGGGATGGTGCTGTGGCTTTCGGCCTTCAACGTTTTCTTCCGGGACGTGCAGCACTTCACGGAGATACTGCTGATGGCCTGGTTCTGGATGACCCCGGTGGTCTACCCCATCTCCTACATGCTCAACGCCCTGCCCGCCTGGGCCCAGAAGATCTACCTGCTCAACCCCATGGCCCACATCATCCTCCTGCATCAATATGTGGTGTATAACGCGGCGCACAACGCCCCTTCGAACACCTACATCTCGCCGTACGGCATCGCCGGGACGGCTTTACTTTCGTTGGCCTTGGTCTCGCTGGGCTACCTATACTTCAAGAGTAAGGAGGGGAGGTTCGCGGAGTTCATCTGAGGGAAGATGGGGCATATTTATAAATATAAAGTTAACATTTATATCAAAATGAAAGAGCATGGCGGAAGAACGGCGGCAAGCGGTAAGGATTGGACACGAAGATGTCCGGACATAACCGTGAACGATGTATTCGCAGTAAGATACCTATATAAGGCGGGAGTGAGGACATGAGGATCAAGGACATAGACCGGGACCTCTCCAAAGCGCCGGTGGCCCTGCAAGTCAGCGGTGTCAGCAAGAGTTTCCGCCTATATCGAGACCTTAACTTGAGCTTGAAGGAGAAGGTCATCAACTGGCGCAAGCGGGGATACGACCTCTTCTGGGCCCTCCGAGACGTGGATCTGGAGGTCAAGCAGGGGGAGACCCTCTCCATAATCGGCCCCAACGGCTCGGGGAAATCCACGCTGCTGCGGCTCATGACCCGCATCATGGTCCCGGACAGCGGCTCCATCAGGGCCAACGGAAAGATAGCCGCGCTTCTGGACCTGGGGGCGGGCTTCCACCCCGATCTCACCGGCAGGGAGAACATCTACCTCAACGCCTCCATCCTGGGTTTCACCCGACGGGAGGTGGACGCCATCTACGACCGCATCGTGGAGTTCTCGGAGCTCGGCGATTTCATCGACAATCAGGTGAAGAACTACTCCAGCGGCATGTACGTGCGGCTGGGCTTTTCCGTGGCCATAAACGTGCAGCCGGACATCCTCCTCATCGACGAGGTGCTGGCCGTGGGGGATGAGGCTTTCCAGGCCAAATGCCTGCAAAAGATAAACGAGTTCCAGGAGTCGGGCCGGACCATCGTGCTGGTCACCCACAATTCCGACCTGGCCGCCCAGATATCCCACCGCATCCTTTGGCTGGAGCACGGGCGGGTGAAATCGCTGGGCGACCCCGTGGAGGTGGTGCAGGACTACCACGCGGCCATGCGCGTCCATCCCAAGGGGGATGAGTTCGGCACTCGGGAGATCCGCTTCACCGAGGTGACCATGACCGACGAGCGGGGGGAGTCGAAGAAGGTCTACCGCACCGGCGAGGGGGTGGTGGTGCGGCTCCACTACGAGGCGGCCCGCCCGGTGGAGGACCCCATCTTCGGCATGGGCTTCTACGACCATCAGGGGCAGATGGTCTTCGGCACCAACACCCGGCTGCGCGATCTTCCCATCCCCAGGGTGGAGGGGAGGGGGACGGTGGAGTTCCGCATCCCCCATCTGGCTATGCTGGACGGCCGCTATTTCCTGTCGGTGGCCGCCCACACCCGCGACCACCAGACCGACTACCACTGGATAGACAAGTTCCTTTACTTCGACGTGGAATCGCCCGGCAGGGACGCGGGATACCTCTCCATGGACTGCGAGATAAGATGGTCGGGAGGATGACGGGATGGCGGGAGCTCAGAACGTCGGGCAGCCTCGTTCGCGAGCGGTCCGAGCGGTGGGTCGGGCCGGAAAAGGGATGGAAGAGGCGACGTTGTAAAAATCTATTATATAGGATCGATACTCCGACGGAGGAGCGCGGCGGCTTCGCAGGTGAGCGCGGATCGGCGGAAGGGGCCGGCGGCCGCGGGGGAACTGCCGCGGAAGGTGGGGTCGCCAGAGAGGATCAGGAGGAGGATTCATGCCGGACATGCCGGACATGCCGGAGGAGGGCGGGGATGCGGTGGAGGACATCCGCATCGGTGATGAGGAGATAGACGTAAAGGAGATAATGAGCCGTATCGATCGGCGCATAAGTTCTCGAGCCGGCGCTCCCGAATACGTCGAGGAGCCGCTGGAAGAGCTGGACCGCAAAGGGCGGAGGGTGGAGAAAAGCGAGATGTTCCGCGGCCCCATGCAGGAGCTGGCGCTGTCCCTGCAGTTCGCCCGCACTTACGCCGAAGTGACCGCCGATTATGCCATCGGCTCCCGCCGTAAGGTCGTGGGACCCCTCATCGCCCTGGTCAAGCGGGTCATGCGCAAACTGATGCGTCCTTATATGGAAGCGGTTTTCCAGCAGCAGAGGGAGTTCAACCGCCAGCTCCTGCAGATAGTCGAACAGCTCAACCAGCTCATCCTGCGCGACCGCGCCCGCAGCCATCCGGGGCAGGTGAACCGCCTCGAGTTTCTGGAGCGCTGGGGGCCGGATTTCGACGGTTCGGTGGAGATGCTGGGGGAAGCGGCCTCGCTTTTCCGGGGATTTTCGGGGTTGGTGGAGCTGGGAGCGGGGCGCGGCGAGTTCCTGGAGGCGGCCCGGCGGGCGGGCATTGAGGCCACCGGGATCGAGGGCGACCCCGATCTGGCCGCCGCCTGTCAGGAGCGGGGGCTTTCGGTGATCCTGGCCGACCCCCTGGATTACCTGGAGCAGGCGCCCCCCAAGTCCATACCCGCGGTCTTCGCGCGGGAGTTGGGGGAGCGGGGCGCGGCCCAGGACCTTCATTACGCCCTTACCCTTATGGCGGGACGCTTGGAAAAAGGCGCCCTTGCGGTTTTCATCAACCGCCGCCCCACCTCTTTTTTCGGGGCGGAAGCGGCCTTCCGCGATCCCACGGTGATGCGGCTGATCCACCCCGAGACCTTGGTGTTCCTGCTCAAGCAGGCGGGCTTCGCCGGGGCGGATTTCCGGCCATACCCGGGCGGAGAGGAGGGGAAGGCGCAGCAGGCGAGGGAGGCGGCGGCCAAAGCGCTGGCCGAGCTGGAGAAGGACGCCCCCGGAATCGGCGCCGCCTGGGAGGAGTTCACCGCGCCCGCCCTCTACCTGGTGGAGGCGCGCAGGTAGCATGGGAGGGGTGCCGCACGGTACCATAGCATTCGTCCCCCTTCGCTACGGCGACGAGGTGGTGGGGGGGGCGGAGACGCTCGCGCGCAACCTTGCGGAGGAGCTGCACCGCCGAGGATGGCCGGTGGAGATAATCACCACCTGCGCCCTGGATCCCTACACCTGGGAGGACCATTTCCCGCCCGGGGAGGAATACATCCGGGGGATCAAGGTCACCCGCTTCCCGGTGCGGGGGAGGGTGCGCACCAAGCGGCGGGTCTTCCTGCTTGAGCGGAGCATCAATGAAGGGAGGCGCGTCTCCCGCCGCAAACAGGAGTATTGGATAAGCAACGTCACCTTCAGCGAGGGCCTGTACCGCTTCCTGGAGGAGCACCGCGAGGACTACCGCGCTTTCATCTTCACCCCCTACCTCTTCGGAACCACCTACACGGGCATGCGCATCGCCCGCGAGCGGGGGTTGGTCATCCCCTGCCTGCACGACGAGCCCTACGCCCGCCTGGAGATATTCCGCGAGATGATGCGCAGGGCGCGGGGGATACTCTTCAACTCCGAGCCGGAGATGGAGCTGGCCCGCCGCCTCTACGGCGAGGACATCCGCGGGATGGTGGTGGGCATGGGCTTCGACGACTTCAGCGGCGACGCGGAGCGTTTCCGGGCCAAGTTCGATTTACAGGGGGACATGATCCTTTATTGCGGAAGGCGGGAGAGAGCCAAGAACACACCGCTGCTGCTGCGATATTTCTGCAATTATCTCGAGCGCAGCGGGCGGGACCTGAAGCTGGTGCTCACCGGCGCAGGGGAGGTCAGCACCCCCTACGCCTATCAGGAACATATCGTGGATCTGGGATACGTCAGCGAGAGGGACAAACTGGACGCCTACTCCGCTGCCTCGGTGCTGGTGCATCCCTCGGTCAACGAGAGCTTCTCCATCATCGTGCTGGAAGCATGGCTGGCGGGGACGCCCTGCCTGGTGCACGGGAGATGCGCGGTCAACCGCCACCATGTGGAGAGGTCGCAGGGCGGGCTGTGGTTCGAGGACTGGCCCCACTTCTACGAGTGCCTGGACCTCTTGCTCAGGGACCGCGCTCTGGCGCGCCGCATGGGTGAGGAGGGTCGAAGCTACGTCCTTGAGAACTACTCCTGGGACCGCGTGATCGAGAACTTCGAGAGGGCCCTGGATGAGTTCGGCCTATGAGGGCGGGTCGGAGGATGCGGAGAGGCGGGGTTTCGCACCGGGGCGGCCCGCGAGGATCCCTCCCGCGGCGGGATCGGCTCTGCGCGGTTGAAAGGGGTTGAGGGCTGAGATGCTGGTCCATCAGCTGCTCCCCCGCTACGATATGGGCGACGCCGCCAGCAACCACGCCTCGGCCCTTCGTGAGCTGGTGGAAAGGCACGGCGTGGAATGCCGCATCTACGCCAAGGAGCGGGACGCCTTCGGGCAGGCCAACGGGCTGGACGAAAGCGAGTACTTGCCGCATATGGACAACCCCGACGACCTGCTCATCTACCACTATCTGGCCTATTGCGACAATTACCGGCTGTACCTGAGCTCCCGCAACCGCAAGGTGCTCATCTACCACAACATAACCCCGGCGGAGTTCTACGTGGGGTTCGATGAATCGACGAGGGAGGTCTGCCGCATGGGCCGGGAGCTGCTGCCCCGGCTTACAGGATGCGACCTGGCCCTGGGGGACTCCGACTTCAACCGGAGGGAGCTGGTGGAGGCGGGGTTCCCGGAGGAGAGGACCGCGGTGCTGCCCATAAACCCGCCGTTGCGGCTCATCGACGCCCCGCTGGACATGCCCACCTACCGCCGCC
>JACVIY010000114.1 GCA_015711755.1 Candidatus Geothermincola secundus
CGCATCCTGGAGCGTCTCGGTTATCTGGAGAAGGAGGCGCTCACCGACAAGGGGCGCGTTCTCGCGCGCATATACAACGAATGCGACCTGCTGTTGGCGGAGATGCTCTGGGACAACGCCCTGGTCCGCCTGGAGCCGGAGGAGCTGGCTTCCTTCGCCTCCTGTTTCGTCTATGAGTCAAGGGATGGCGGCGGCGAGGAACGGGGGGGCCGGCGGCGGGGCAGCCGTACGGCAGGGCCCGAGAGGAAAGCGGAGGAGGGGATTCCCACGCCGTCCCTGGCGGAGGCTCTTAAGGAAGCCCGCAAACGCCAGGAGCTGATCAAGCTGGAGGAATCGCGGGAAGGGTTGGACCTGCTACGTCCCATCGACGCGGGCTTCATGCGGGTGGTTTACGACTGGTCGCAGGGATGCGATCTGGAGCACATCATGGATTCCCACCCCAACCTGTCCGCGGGTGATTTCGTTCGTTCCATGAAGCAGACCATCGATCTGATCAGGCAGCTGTTGGGGGTGAGCGAGGACCCCCTGCTGCTCGATAAGCTGCAGCGGGCCCGCTCCCTGGTGAACCGCAGCATCGTCGCTTACACCAGCGCCGTGGACTTCATCGAGGAGGACCTTGAAGGAGTGGAGAGGAGCGGAGCGCGGGGGAGCGGGGGAGAGTTCCCCCCGCCCTGAGCCCGGCCGCTCACGCGGAACCGAGACGGTGAGGCGAGCCGGCCTCGTTGTCCTCGCGGCGGCAGGCTTGGCGCCCTGCGCGCTGCTTTACGCCTCCACCCGACGGCTGGGCTGGGCTCTGCTGCTGGCGGCCGCCCTCCCGCCCGCCCTGGCAGCCCCCGCACTTCCGTCCCGGCGGCGCGGATTCGGCAAAAGGGATACGGGCATCCGCGTTTTCCTAGGCCTCTTATATCTCGCCGGCGGGCTGTGGGTGGCTCTGTGGGCGCTGCTGCCCGATCTGGAGGGCTATGTCCTCAACGCTGTCCTCTCCTCTGCCTTCATGCTGGTCTTGCTGGGGGCCCTTCTCCTGCTCTTTCCCATGCTTCTCCCCACCCGAGGCAGCTATATCGCGGAGGAAAGCGATCAGCCCGATGAGAGCGGACCTCCGCATGGGATGAAAAGCGGCCGCGAAGAGGCGGCATCGGGCGGCTCGGGGGGCGGGACTTGAACGGATGGTGGGATCCTTTCCTGCGGTGGGTCGGTTTCGCCGTCTGCCATCAACTCCCCGAGCGCACCATCCACTTCGGTCAGAGGCCCCTTTTCCTATGCGCCCGGGACACCGGGCTGTACGCGGGGTTCGGCATCTGCCTGCTGGCCGCGGTGCTCCCCTACCGCAGGAGCCGCGGAGGGGGGCCATCGTCCCCCTGGAAGGCGGCCATGGCCTTATCGCTGCTATTCCTGGCGGCGGACGGGGTCACCGTCGTCCTGGGGTGGCGGGAAAGCAACAATCCGCTGCGTTTCTCCAGCGGAATGGCCGCGGGCTCCTCCCTGGCGCTTCTTTTGGGCCCGGCGGTCAACCGCCTGGCCTGGAAAGCCCCGCATGAGAGCCGCCTGATGGAAGGCCTGGCCCCGGCTTTCCGGCTGGCGGGCGGCCTGGCCGGGGCTTCCGCCCTTTATCTGGCCCACCCCGCTCCCTTGCTGTTGCCCGCGCAGCTCATCCTGCTGGCCTGTTTCGTCCTGACCCTCCTCTACCTCAACGGCTCAGCCGTAGCGGCGCTTTTGCGCTCGCTGGGGGGGAAGGCCGATCAGAGGATGCGGCTCCTCGCCGCGTCGGCCGCTCCGCCCATGGTCGCGGCAGAAGTCGCCTTGCTTCACTTCCTCCATTCGACCTTGATCCGCTGAACGGATCTTTTTCCGCGGAGGCCGGGCTGCGAGCGGCGGCCTCGGGTGCGATGCTGAAAGGGCTTTAAACGATCAGCCGGTGAAAAGAGTCGATCGAAGCCAGGATAGGGCGGCCGCGGTGGCCGTGGGGTTGAGGCGCAGCCGGTGCCTGCCCCGCTCCACCAATACCAGCTTTTTCGGTTCTTCGGCAGCGAGGAAGAGGCGCTCGGCGCATGCCTTAGGCACCGTCTCGTCCTCGGTGCCGTGGACGATGAGGAGGGGCGTGGGGGAGAGCGCATGAACCCTGTCCACCGGACGGTTCTCGATTATGTCCTTCCACACCCTCTCCTCCAGATCGGGGCGTTCAGCGCAGGTGATGATGCCCACTGTGCGGCAGTGGCGGATGAACTCTCTCACCCCGTCGCGGGGCACCAGGGCGTCGAGCCCGTCGGGGGCAGCCATGCTCACAACAGCGGCGGGGCGCCTATCGCAAGAGGCGCGCAGAATGGCGGCAGCCCCTCCCCCGCTGTATCCCCACAGCGCTACCCGGCTCTTATCCGCTCCGCCGAGGGGGCCGTCCCCGAAAGCCAGGTCCAGCACCCGCCCCAGATCCTCCACCCAGCCCCCCAGAGAGAACTCCCCCCCCGAAAAACCCGTCCCCCTCAGGTTGAAAAAGAGGGAGGCGAAGCCATGGGTCGCCAGCTCCCGCGCCAATCCCTCATAGCCAGGATCTCCCTCCACCGCCTCCCCACCGGGAATGCCGTGGCAGAGCACGACGAGGGGGTAATCTCCGCCTTCGGAGGGCAATAGGGCCCAACCGTGCAGGCGGGGCTCCTCCTCTTTCAGCTGAAGCTCCACTCTGCGCAGGACGCATCCCTCTTTTCTCGCCGCAAAGGCTTCCGCCTGTCTGCCGAGATCACCAGCTCGTCTTGAGGTCCTCCATTCTATCAGGCGCGCATGTCCGGCTCTCGGCGCTGGAGGCTATAGCGGCCGCATCGGCGGGGCTCCTTTGGGACCGCTCCCGCGCGGCCGAGGGAAGGACCTTGAGAGAGGCGCCTCAGGTATAGCGCCTACCCCACCTCCAGCCGTATTTCCCCACCAAGGGGACGAAGACGCATCCGCCTTTCTCCTCGCGCCGGAACTCTCCTCCTTCCCGCACCACCAGGTTCAGCGTCTGCAGACTGGAGGGGCCCACGGGGATGACCAGCCGGCCCCCTTCGGACAGCTGCTCCAGCAGTGGCTGGGGTATGGAAGGGGATCCCGCCGTGACTATGACCGCATCGTAAGGGGCATGCTCCGGCAGTCCCCGGCTGCCGTCTCCAACCACCACCCTCACGTTGTCGAAGCCCAGGCGGCGCAGCCGCTCCCTCGCCGCTTCCGCCAGTCCCTCCTGCTTCTCCACACTCCAGACCTCACGGGCCAGCCTAGCCAATATCGCCGCCTGATAGCCGGAGCCCGTGCCCACTTCCAGCACTTTCTCGCCTCCCTGAAGGCGCAGGAGCTCCGTCATCCACGCCACCATATAAGGTTGGCTGATGGTCTGACCTTCCCCGATGGGCAGGGGATTGTCGTCATAGGACTCCCAAGTGAGTTCCTCCGGGACGAAGAGGTGACGCGGAACGGAGCGCATGGCCTCCAGGACCCGAGGGTCCCGGATGCCCCTGCTCTCTATCTGCTCGCGGACCATGCGGTACCTGAGCCCGCGCATCTCCTCCTCGAAGTCAAAAGCCCCACTGACCCTGGGTTCCGCAGGTTCACGGATATCGTTCATCTACCTGTACCCCACCCTTTCCCGCATCGCTCCGCCTCTCTGTGCACCGGGGAACTCCGTTCGACGGTTTGATCGGAAACTCGTCAAGGGCGGGCGGCCCCGCTCATCGTGGTCCGGGAGGGCTCTCCGGCAGGCGGTCATACTTGGTCACGCGGACCACCGTCCCTTTTCCGTGGTCGCTCTCCAGCTCGAATTCGTCCACCAAGCTCCTTACCAGAGGGATCCCGAAGCCCTTGCCGGCGGCCAGCCCCTCCTCGAAGGTGCCGACGCAGCTGGGGTCGAACCCCTGGCCGCTGTCCCGCACCTCCACGGTCAGGGCGCCCGGGCGGGGACAGCAGATCAGCTGTATGCGCTGTTCCTCGCGGCGCGGCTCGCAGTGGATTATGGCGTTGGTGCATATCTCGGAGACGACTATCTTCAGGTCGTCTATGCTCTCCTCGCTGAAGTCCAGCCCCCGCGCCACCGCGCTCACCACCAGACGAGCGAGACTCACATAACGGGGTGAAGAGGGCATGTCCAGACGGATGACCCCACCTGCCGAGCAAGCCAACCCTCAATCACCCGCCCGCGTCTCGGTGAGAGCCTGCGCGCCGGGGAAGATGGTGAATATCTTCTCCAGGCCGGTTATGCGGAAGATGCGCAGTATCCTCTCGTTGTCGCAGATGATGGCCAGTTTGCCGTCGTGAGGGTTGAGCCGCTTCAGCCCCCCCACCAACACCCCCAGGCCGGTGCTGTCCAGAAAAGCCACTTTGCTCAGGTCGACGGCGAGGCGGTATTCCCCCTCCTCAACCTTCTCCCTGATGGCGTCGCGCAGCTTGCCCGCCGTGTATACGTCGACCTCGCCTTCCAGCTCGATGACCACATAGTCTCCTAATCTGGAATAGCCGATCTCAAGGACGGTCTGCTGGCTGTTGGGATCGGTCATTCTGCCGGGACCTCCCTCCTTTAGAGGCAGGGGCAAGGCGCCTCGGCCCTACTCGGCCTCCTTGGGCTTCTCCACCCTGGGTCGCCGTACCGTGGTGCCGCACTTGGGACACTTGGCCTGCTCCTCCCCGGGCTCCAGGCTCACGCGGTTGCCGCACTTGGGGCAGAGTATGCGCAATACCTCTACTCCAAATTTCTCGTGTCCGTGCGGTCCCAACGGCATGTTCACACCTCCTGCCTCGACATTCGTCCTCCATCGCACTCTATTCATAACTCGGCTTCCGCCGCCGTCAACTGTATACGGACCGTTGCGGATCCGCTCCCGCACCATCCCGGAGGCCACGCGCTCGGTCCTCCAACTCCGAGAGCCCCCGCACAATCCCCACCGCCACGTAATTATATCTTCTCCACGGCCCAAAGCTTTGAAACCAACTCCGCGGCCTTCTCCGCCTCGTGTCATATATCCCCCTCAGGGATAATGATGAAACACTGCGGGAGGCCCGCGTCGGCAAGGCCCGACATCATGCGCCGGATGCCGCCGATGCGGCCATGGGCGCTTCCGCCGACCAAGCTGCCCGCCCCCCGTCCTTACCGAGAAAGGGCACTACCCTATGGTAGAATTATCCCCGTCACGCAGTCGGACCCGAGGATATCCGGCCGGGGGCGGGGATGCGCAGCATCAGGCTACTGCACACGGGGGACGTGCACCTGGGAGCCAAGTTCTCCTTTCTGGGGGAAAGGGGCAGAGAGCACCGCAGGCAGCTCCTGAACACCTTCTCCGCGGTGGTGGATATGGCCCGCGCCCAGCAGGTGGACTACTTCCTGGTCTGCGGCGACCTCTTCGATTCCAACAGGCCTACACGCGCGACCCTGGAGGAGGCGGTGGGCCTGCTGGAGAGGTTGGGGGCTTCGGGGACGGAGGTCCTGCTGGTGCCGGGCACGCACGACCGTCTGGGCCCCGGTTGCGTCTATGATGACGGGATATGGGAAGGGCTCGACCACCTTCATGTCTTCCGGGAGGAGGGCTGGAGCGAGGTGTCCTTCCCCGCGGACCGCATCGTCTTCCACGGGTGGGGCTATGGGGGCGAACATGAGGGTGACGTCCTGGCGGAACTGCGTCTCGGCGAGGCCAAGCCGGGAACGCGCAGGGTAGCCCTGCTGCACGGCACCGTGCTGGATCGGGGATCCCCGGCGGAGGACGAGGTGGGTTTCTTGCGTTCCACCCTGGAAGCCAGCGGCCTGGATTACCTGGCCCTGGGGCATTGGCATTCCTTCCGCGACCTCTCGACCGGCGAGGTAGGCTGCGCCTACTGCGGGTCCCCGGAGGCCCTCTATCCCGGGCAGGAGAGCGGGAAGGTGGTCATGGTCACCCTTCATCCGCAGGGAAGGGAGATAAAGCCCATCGGCATAGGCAAACGCAGCTTCCAGCGCCTGGAGATAGACCTGCAGGCGGTAGCGGACGAGGGGGCGCTGCGCCGCCTCATCCGAGAGCGCGCCGATGTGGATCGGTATCTGGAGGTCGTCCTCAAGGGGGTTTGCGCATGGGAGTTGCCTCCCGACCCCCGCGTCCTGGAAGAGGAGATGAGCCGACTGTTCCTGGGCATCCGCCTTAGGGACGAGAGCGTTCCAGCCACTCAAGGTCCTTCACCTCGGACCACACGGGGCTTGGTGACCGGCGAATTCGTCAGGATAGCCAAGGAGGAGGCGGAGGGAGCGGAGGGTGAGCGAAGGCGCCTCTGCGACGAGGCCCTGCGCCTGGGATTGGCTTATCTGGAAGGGAGGAAAGCGGATTGAGGGGACGGGGCTCTCTCGCGGCTCTCCGCGAGCGCCATCCCGGCAGCGGGAGGTGGTCCCTCGAGTGATAGTACATCTTCTCCGTGTGGACAACTTCAAGCGCTTCAGCGACCAGAGCCTGGATCTGAAAGAGGGGCTCAACATCATCAAGGGTCCCAATGAATCGGGGAAGACCACCCTCGTACAGGCCCTTCTGGCGCTGCTCTACTGGAGGCCCAACGCCCGCAGCCAGGAAGTTCTCTCTTACAGCGCCTGGGGAAGGCCGGAGGGCTTCCGCATCTCCGGGGTCTTCGAGTCCCCCGGCGGCAAATGGACGCTGAGCAAGGATTTCGCCCGCCATACGGCCTTGCTGGAGCGGGGCGGGGAGAAGCTGCGCGATCTTGAGAGGATAGAGGAGTGGGTGGCCTCCGAGACCGGGCTTCCCGGAGAAGGGCTTTACCGCGCCACGGCCTGCATCGGCCACGACCAGATGGCTATGCTGGAACGGGGGAAGGGAGAGTTGGAGGAAGCCCTGCAGGCGTCGGTGACCGGGGGCGCCTCGGGAAAAAGCGCGCGCAAGGTCATCAACGAGCTCCAGCAGCACCGCAAAGACCTGGAGAAGGGAACGGACAGGCCCGCTCGCAAGCCCGGCCCCATCGCGGCCATCCGAGGGCAGTTGACCCGGCTGGAAAAAGAGCAAGCCGATCTGAGGGGCAAAGTTGAACAGCTGCACCTTGACAGGGACAGGGACAGGGAGCTGAGGCGGGAGCGGGAGAGCCTGGAGGAGGAACTGGCCGCGCTTCAGAGGGTGCAGGGAAGCTTCCAGGAGCGGCTTTCCCTGGAGAACGAGTTGGCTGAGCTGCGCGAGCGTTTCGCCGAGCTGAGCCGCATGGAGGAGATGTGGAAAAGGCGGGATCAGCTGCTGAGCGAGAGGAAGCGGCGCTATGGGGACCTGGAGGAGGCCCTCAAAGACAAAGGGGAATGGCTGGAGAGGGCGGCCTCCAGGCGCCGCAGCTTGCAAGAGAGCA
>JACVIY010000115.1 GCA_015711755.1 Candidatus Geothermincola secundus
GTGCAGGGGCTGACCGAGTTCTGGCCCGTATCCTCCTCCGCCCATATCGCCCTGCTGCAGACCCTTTTCGGCTGGGGGGAACCGAGGCTTTCGTTCACCGCCGCCATGCATGCCGGCACTTTCCTGGCGGTCCTGGTCTTTTATCGCGGGAAGGTGCTGGAGCTGCTGCGTGCCTTTCCGGGGTTGCTCAGAGAGCGGGATTTTGGGGGCGACCCCCATAGACGGCTGCTTATGATGCTGGCCGTGGCCTTCCTGCCGGCGCTGACCATCGGCTTCTTCGCCTCAGGTTCGTCGGAGATGATGGAGGGGATGCCTCTTCTCATGGCCCTGGCGCTGTTGGCTTTCACTCCGGTCATGGCGGCGGCCGACCGCGTGGGCGGAAGGCGCCGACTCCATTCCCTGGGTTGGCGGGGAGCCCTGGTCATCGGGATCTTTCAGGCGCTGTCCATGATCCCCGGCGTTTCCCGTTCGGGGGCGACCATCGCCGCAGGGCTCTTCCTCGGGCTGGGCAGGGAGGAAGCGGTGGAGTTCTCTTTCCTCCTCTCCCTTCCCACCACGGGGGCGGCCCTGCTGCTCTCCCTGGCTCAGATGGCGGCGGTTGGAGCCGGGGAAGCCGGAGCCGGAGCCGTGCTCGTCGGCGTGGGATCCTCCTTCCTGATCGGCCTCTTCGCCGTGCGCTTCCTCTCCGGATGGGCGCGGGGGCATGACTTCACCCCTTTCATCATCTACCGCCTCGCCTTGGGAGCGGCGCTGCTGGCCCTGCTGGCGTTGGGACATGTATGCGCGTAAGCGGGAGCGGGGGATGAGATCGGCGGCGCGCCGTTCGCCCCGGTTCTTTTCCGCGGAGATGCGAGCAGCGCCGCGGAAAAAGGAAAACCCAAGGAACCTTTGGGACCGCTACGCTCTCGCGCAGCGTTTTCTACTCGGCACCTTGGGCTTTCTGGGAAGCCTCTGCGCTCTCTTTGTTACGCCTGAAAGTCCTTTCCCCCTCCTCGCGAACAAATCTCATCATACCACCGCTCTCGGGGCTGTCAATAGGGCGGGGGGTAATTTTCGGCGATTTCTCCGGGTGGAAATATATGGCATAAAAAGCGGAACACAGCGAACCAAGCATAATAATTACGATTTGAAAATATATTGTGGAAGCTACGGCTGTTTTTTTGAGCGGGGGATCGCTTTGCGAACAGGGAAAACGCCGGACCGGAAGGCGGCGGCGACTCTGACGGCGTCGGCTTTGACCGCAATGCCGACCCCCCGATGTTCTATAATCTAATCCTCACAGGCGGTTGTGTTCGGCGGAGCGAAAGGCCGTATGGCCTGAGGGAGGATTGGTGAAGATGCCAGAATGGGATCTCAAGGGTTGCCTGATACCGGTGATCACCCCGTTCGGCCCCGGGGGTGAGGTGGACGAGGCGGCGCTGCGCCGCATCGTCGATTATCTCATCGACGAACAGGATGCCGACGCGATCATCCCCTGCGGCACCACCGGCGAATCGCCCACTCTGGACCACCGCGAACACCTCCGGGTCATCGAGGTGGTGCTGGAGCAGGCGGACGGCAGGGTCCCGGTCATCGCCGGAACCGGTTCCAACAGCACCGCCGAGGCGGTGGAGATGACCCGACAGGCCGAGAGAATGGGGGTGCAGGGCTCCCTTCAGGTGTGCCCCTACTACAACCGCCCGAGCCAGGAAGGCATATTCCGGCATTTTCAGGAAGTAGCCGTATCCACTTCCCTGCCGCTGATCCTCTATAACATACCGGCCCGCACCGGCAGGCCCATAGAGCCGGAGACGGTGGTTCGGCTCGCGGCCATCGAAAACATCGTGGGGATCAAGGATGCCTCCGGCTCCATCCAGTACGCCTCTACGCTGATGGAAGCATTGCGCAGGGAGGGGCGCCGCTTCCACGTATATTCGGGGGAGGACGCCTTGACTTTCCCCATACTCTGCTTGGGAGGCATGGGATGCGTGGCCGCGGTGGGTCACGTGCTGGGCCGGGAATTCTCCAGCATGTGCAGGTTGGTCTGGGAGGGTCGGCTGGAGGAGGCGCGCGACATACACTTCAGAGTCCTGCCCCTGGTGGAGGCGCTCTTCTGCGAGCCCAACCCGGCCGGCTTCAAGCAGGCGCTCAACTGGATGGGGCTGCCCGCCGGGACCCTGCGTCTGCCCCTGCTGGAGATGAGCGAGAACGGCAGGCGGAAGCTGCGCGAGGCCCTTGTGGCCCTGGGAAAGCTGCGCCCTGAGGACGGCGCCTGAGGTGGCCCGAAGCCGCCGGGCAAGAGTGGCGGGCGAGAAGCCCCTCTCTCTTCAAGAAGAAGGAAGGTGAAGGAAGATGTGCAGGGAAGGAGTGGACCTGACCACGCTGAAGGTCTCCCTCAAGCAACAGGCGGACCGGCTGCGCCTGGAGCAGGATCACCTCAGGCAGTGGGCGGCATTGGCGGGGAATGTGGCTCTGGAAGGCGTTTCCCTCAAACTGCAGGAGTGCTGTCGCGAACTCTCCGCGGCGGAGGGGCTGATCAGGGAGGCGGCGGCCGAGCTCGCCGAGGTGCAGATGGGAGGCGGGACCGGAGCCGGCGGGGTGACGGTCGCACCGGTATGACCGCGAGCAATCCCTGAGCGAAGAAAGGTAAGGCGCAAGGAGGGCCCCTGTCCCCGTTCCCCGACCTCACACGGGACTTTCTATCCTCCCGCAAGGGGCGGGAAGAACGAGACGACGTCGCCGTCACGCAGGACCGTCCTCATCCCGGCTAGCTGCGCGGAGTTCCGGCCGTTGATCAGGATCATGGCCCGCTCCGCTCCGATGAGAAAGTCGCTTCCGCAGCGGGAGGCCAGCCCCTCCATCAACTGCCACAGGTCATCCGCCTCCATGCGAAAGCGGCTCACCCCGACCTGTTTCCTGTATTCGGCGAAAAGCCTAACCTCCACGTCGGCCACTCCCTCACTCCTCTCGTCGCTGTCGTGGCCTTCAATTTGGGGCCAGGCCCAAACCTTCAACTTTTTCAGCGCGGCCCCGAAGCTTATAAGCCGGCAGCTTGTGATAATCTGTGATAATGGTGTCTGACACCGAAAATGACACCGAAAAATGATATCAGACACCGGGGGATGGGTAAGGGGGTAACGGCGCTGACCGGCGAAAACTCACATAAACGGCCGGCAGTTTGTGATAAATTGTGATAACGGTGTCTGACACCAGAGTATGACACCAAGGGACTGCGAGTCGGTCGAACGGCCTAACCTTTCGGCGTCCTTTGACGATATAATATAGATAGACATAGCGAAGCTATGGCTGCGCCGTGGGGCGACCCGGCGGAAGCGGCATGTGCGCAGGCTGAAGAGGTGGGAGATTGGACTTCAGGACCCGCATGTTAAAATTCACCCGGAGCACCCGCGCCATGGCGTGGGCCTTTTTGTTGATACAGTACCTCATCATGCGCCGCGAGCTGAATCCGGCTTTGATGATCCCCTTGCTGGCCGGGGCGGCGGCCTTTTTCACCGCATCCTATTTCGTCCTCAAACGCTGCTCCGAAGAGAAGCTGCACGACACGGTGCGGCTCCTGACGCTTCTGGAGATAGCCCTGGTCTCATCATTCGTTTACGCCGGTCGTCGCCTGGGGATCGCGGGGTTCGAGTACCTCCTCTCCCTTCCCTGCTTCACCGTGGCCTTCTGGTACGGCGTGAGGGAAGGGGTTTTTTTCGCCCTGATGGCCATGGCCGGTTATGCGGGGATCGTGATCCCGTCCCGCGGCATCGGTTGGGGGAACCTGGGCAACGACCTCATCACCCCCTTCGGCGTGATCTTCATCGCTACCTGGATCTCCGGCTTCATGGCCGAGACCCGCGAGTACGAGCGGAAGGAGAAGAGGCGCCGCACGGTGGAGCTGACCACCCTTTCCTCTTTCGCCACGCTGTTCGATTCCACTCTCAAGGAAGCCAGCATCTACGAGAACCTGGTCGAGGCGGTTTCCCGCACCATGGTCGCCGACGCCGTAGCCGTTTTCGCCTACGAGGAGGACCGGGAGTACCTGAGCGTGGCCGCCTCCTATAACATGAGCGAGTCCGAGGCCTCCATCCGCATACCTTCGGATTACGGCCTGGTGGGGGCGGTCATCAGCGAAGGGGAGCCGCTGATGGTCGAGGACACCGACCTGGAGCCGCGCTTCCGGCAGCTTCTGGAGACGCGGCGCCTCCGCTCGGCCATATATGCCCCGATGAAATGGCGGGATGAGGTCTACGGGGTGGTCACCGTGGGCTGCGTGCAGAGGGCCGCCTACAATCCTTACGACCTGAACCTCCTCAATGCTCTGGCCATACAGGCCGCCGTGGCCATCCACAACGCCCGCCTTTATGCGGATCTGGAGGACCGCATCGGGGAACTGCACGCCATTTTCGAGATCGACAAGGCCATCACCTCCGCGGTGGACCTGGACCAGGTGCTGCAGCAGATCGTGCAGATGAGCATCGGCCTCTTCGATGCCAAGGTATCCAGCCTGATGCTGCTGGATGAGGAATCGCAGGAGCTGGTCATGGCGGCCTCCCACGGCCTCTCCGAGGAATACATAAACAAGGGCAACATCAAGGTGGGGGAGAGCATAGCCGGGCGGGTGGTCAAGGAAGGGAGGCCCATCGCCG
Organism: Candidatus Geothermincola secundus; assembly: GCA_015711755.1. Taxonomy (GTDB): domain Bacteria; phylum Actinomycetota; class Geothermincolia; order Geothermincolales; family Geothermincolaceae; genus Geothermincola_A; species Geothermincola_A secundus. The sequence goes on from JACVIY010000115.1 coordinate 4,629, forward strand.
TGAGGGACATCTCCGCAGACCCCCGCCACATATACTCCGATTATGCCAGGCGCGAGGGCCTGGTCTCCCTGCTCAGCGTGCCCCTGAGCCTTAAGGACAAGGCCATCGGCGTCCTCAACATCTACACCGAGGAGCCCCACGATTTCACCGCCCACGAGATAAACCTCTTCACCAGCTTGGCCAGCCAGGCGGCCATCGCCATCGAGAACGCCCGCCTCTTCGAGAGCTTGGAGGAGATCTACCTGGACGTCATCACCGCCCTGGCCTCGGCCATAGACGCCCGAGATTCCTACACCCACGGCCACTCGCACCGGGTCACGGAGTACGCCGTGCTCATCGCGGAAGAGATGGGGCTGCCGCCGGAGGAAGTCGACATCATCCGCAACGCCAGCATCCTGCATGACGTGGGCAAGATCGGCATCAAGGAGGAGATCCTCAAAAAGCCGGGCAAGCTCACCGAGGAGGAGACCAGGGAGATGCAGTACCATCCGTTTATCGGCACCCGCATCCTGCAGTCGGTGAAGCTGCTCGAGCCGGTGCTCCCGTTGGTTTACCACCACCAGGAGAAGTATGACGGCAGCGGTTACCCGGAGGGGCTCAAGGGCGAGGAGATACCGCTGGGCGCGCGCATCATCGCCGTATGCGACGCTTTTGAGGCCATGACCTCGGACCGCCCTTACCGCAAGGCGCTGCCGGTGGAGAAAGCCCTGGAAGAGCTGCGCAACGAGGCCGGAAGGCAGTTCGACCCCCACGTGGTGGAGGTCTTCTTCCGCCTCATCGACGCGGGCATCATCAAGCTGGAAGAGGTGGGGGAGCAGCAGCTCCCCACCATCGTTTGAGCTCTCGATCCAGGCCGCCTCATCGCCTGAGCCGCATGCTCGGCTTGTACCGAATCGCCGCGCCTATTTGAGCGCAGGGGCCGGAAAACGCGGGAGACCGCATCGCGAGCCGGGAGCCCTTTTCGCCGCTCAGGCGGATCGGCCGTTCTCGCCGCCCAGGCCCTCTGCCTCCTCCTCGAGATCCCGCAGGTATTCTTCCTGCCGCCGCGCCCTGATGAAGCGGGGAAAAACGATCAGGAGCAGGCTGGCTAAAGTGAGGAGCAGCAGGGTCAGGAAGAGCAGCTTGGAGGAACTGAACTCCAGGCTGAGGGCGACCCCGGTGAGCAGGACGGTCCACAGATAGATGAGCAGCACCGCCTGCCTCTGGGAGTGGCCCAGGTAGAGCAAGCGGTGATGGAGGTGTTCCTTGTCGGCGTGGTGAACGGGGCGCCGGGAGCGCAGCCTCCTATAGATGGCCATCCCCGTGTCGATGATGGGGACCAGCAGGATTATGATCGGCGTGAGCAGAGTGGCCACGGCCGCTCGTTTGAGGATGCCCTGTATGGATACGGCCCCCATTATGAAGCCCAGGAACAAAGCCCCCGAGTCCCCCATGAAGATGCTGGCGGGGTTGAAGTTGTAGGCGAGGAAGCCGAGGGTCGATCCGCTCACCGAGGCCGCGAGCAGCATGGCCTGCAGGAGGCTCAGGCCACGCTCCGCCAGCGATCCGTAAATGAGGTACGCCACCGAGGATATGAAGACCACCCCCGCGGCCAGCCCGTCCAAGCCGTCGATGAGATTGATGATGTTGATGAAGGCCACCATCCACAGCAGGGTCAGCAGCAGCGAGGCCAGCGGGCTGCCGCTGAGATCGTAGGTGCTGCCGCGGATGAAAGAGACGCTGCGTATCTCAACCCCGAACGAGATCATGGTAAGCACCGCCACGATCTGTCCTGCCAGCTTGGTCAGGGGAGAGAGCTCTCGCAGGTCGTCCCAGGCCCCCAGGGCCAGGATCATCAGCGAGGAGACGAAGATCCCCAGCGTCTCCGGCGTCCACAGAGCCTCCCACATGCCCCGCGGGAAACCACGGTCGGACAACTTCATGAAGGCCAGGCAAGCAAGCACCGCGAGGGCGAAGGATGCGAAGATGGCCAGTCCGCCCAGTGTGGGGGTGGGGCGCTCGTGCACCTTGCGGTCGTGGGGCATCACGATGGCCCCCCAACGGCAGGCCAGCTTTCTGGCCAGGGGAGTGAGGGCCAGCGAGAGGGCCAAGCTCATTCCGAAGGCCAGGGCGTAAACGGTCAAAGCCCCTCGGCCTCCGCTTCCAGGAGAATCGATTCCACTCCCGCTTCTTCCAGAAAACGACGGGCCATCCTGTCGGGATAACCATTCAGATAATAAATGCGGGCTATGCCCGCGTTGATGAGCATCTTACTGCAGAGGATGCAGGGGTGGTGGGTGGAGTAAAGGGCGCCCCCCCGCACCGCCGTACCGTGCATCGCCGCTTGGATCAGGGCGTTCTGTTCCGCATGCAGGCCCCTGCAGAGCTCATGCCTCTCTCCGGGAGGGACGTTCCTCTGGTCGCGCAGGCATCCCGTATCCTCGCAATGAAGCATCCCGGAGGGCGCGCCGTTGTATCCCGTGGCCACGATGCGTTTCTCCAGGACGATGACGCAGCCGACCTGCCTGCGCAGGCAGGTGGAACGCGTGGCCACCTGCCGGGCTATGCAGGAGAAGTATTCGTTCCAGCCGGGACGCGAGCCCACGCCCTCACCCTTCTTAAAGCTCGGGGTAAAGGGGGAAGGACCGCAGCAGTTCCTGCACCTGCCTTCCCACCCTCTTCTTCACGCC
>JACVIY010000116.1 GCA_015711755.1 Candidatus Geothermincola secundus
CCTCCCGGCCGCTCATCGCCCGTATGAAGGAGATAGTGGGCCCGCGGCCCGCGGTGGTGCCCCGCCGGGGCGAGTACGTGGAGCCCCTGTTCTCCATCTACTCCGCGGGACTCGAGGAAAAGGCCGCCGCCTTCCTGGGATCGGGGGGGCGGAAGATACACCGATTCCTCGATGAGTTGGGGCCACTTTACCTCGAGGAGGAGGAGATCGCCTCGCTGGATCCCGAGGGGCTCAGCTTCTTCAACGTGAACACCCCCGAGGACCTGCGCCGGGCGGCCGAGATAAAACGCCGCCTCCGGCCATAGATTCATCGGTGTCAGACACCATTATCACAAATTATCACAAAACGCTGGTCGACTAATCACATTTTCCCTGCTCAGCGCCATATAGCGCGCTCTCCCCTCCCTCCCCGCCCCACCACCGGTGTCAGACACCATTATCACAAATTATCACAAAACGCTGGTCGACTAATCACATTTTCCCTGCTCAGAGCCACATAGCGCGCTCTCCCCTCCCTCCCCGCCCCACCACGGTGTCAGACACCATTATCACAGATCATCACATTCCATCGGTGCCAGGCGCCGATACAAGGGCTGACCCCGCCGGTTGTACGGGGGTCAGGCGCGGGGATTTTCCACTCCCCTGATGAAGTCGGACACTTCTTGCCTGAAGCGTTTCCAGTTGCACAGCAGGTGGGCGGCCAGCCACAGGAGGAAGGCCCATCCCAGGGGCCTGGCGTGCACGAAGGCCATGATGGGGGCGCTGGCCGCCACCGGGGCTGAGACCGCCATCACGTAGGACATGTTCATCCACAGCGCCGCCACCGCCGCCGCATAGATTATGTATAGGAAATAGGGGAGGAAAGGGAGATATCCCGCGGACATGAAGTAGAGCAGGGAGGAGTACATCAGGGCCACGTCGGCCAGGAACTCGTGGTCGCCCACCCAGCTCTTGCGCCCCGAATGGTCGGCGCGGGCCAGGTTGCCGTCAAGCGCGTCGGTGGTCCATCCCGCCAGCACCAGCAGTATGACCGCTGGGAGCAGGCCCGCGCTGGCGGAGAGGGCGCAGACGATGATGGCCAGCGCGATGAGGAACCGCAGCAGGGTCAGGGCATCGGCCGCCGCCCTGGCATTCTCCCTCAACGCCTCCCGCAGGGAACCCGCACCGCTCACGCCCTCGAGCCTCCCTCATAAGCCGACTGTAAAGTCTGTGCCCGCTTAGATTATATCCGGTGTCTCCTCACGTTTCCTGTGCGTCCGCAGGACAAGGTAGCAGATGCCTCCGGCCAGCGTGCACAGCCAGTAGCTGAAGAAGCGGAACCCCAGCACCGCCGCGGCCAGCACCTCTTTGGGGTAGCCGTAGGCATATAGCGTCGCCCCCATGGAAAACTCGAAGATGCCCAGGCCGGCCGGCGTGAGGGGGAGGCTGCCCAGCACGTCGGCCACCGTGTAGGCGATGATCACCGCCCCCGGGTTCACCGGGTGGCCGATGGCTATGAACACGATGAACAGGCAGGCCATGTCCATGAGCCAGAAGCCCAGGGCATAGACGCCGTTGCGGGTGAGCGATTCCCTGCGGGAGATGACCAGGTAAACGAAGTCGCGCACCTCCACCATCCGCTCGGCCAGCTCGCCCTCTTCCCTCTCCTTCCAGGCGCCCAGGCGCTTCATCAGGCGGGCCAGCCGCCGCGCCGCTCTTCTCACCAGGCGGGCGCTGCGCAGCAGGAAGAAGCAGGCGGCCAGGAAGAGAAGGCAGCCCGCCGCCAGAAGGAAGGCGGTGACGCGGTAGGGGAAGGGAAGTCCGGGGAGCAGGCAGGAGGATAGCAGGCCCGCCGCCAGTATGGCCACCATGGCCGCGGAGTAGAGGATGTTGGCGGCGGCCAGCGTCTTGAGGACCTGGGTGCGGCGCATCCCCTCCCGGCGCATCTCCACGTAGTTGAGGTAGAAGGTGCCGGCGTTGCCTCCGGGGACCACGTGGCCGAAGGCGTAGGCGGACATGAAGATGAGCGATGTCCGGCCGGGGGAGAGCCCGCCTCCCGCTTCCCTCTGCAGAGAGTGATAGAGAAAGCAGATGGAGAGCATGGAGAGCGTCTCCACCGCCAGGGCGAAGGGGGTCATGAGGAAATTGGCGTGGCGCACCACGTCCAGCATGGCCGCCTCTCCCACCAGGCGGGGGACCAGAAGGTAGAGGCCGGTCCCCAGCAGCAGCATGGTGAAGAGATTCTGGGCGATCTCGCTCCTTCGATATTCTCTCAAGGTTTTTCTCTCCTCTGCGCCCTTGGGCTAACGGAGGCCACGCTGCCCCCGACCCTCTCTCCCCGGGGTCCGAGCGCTCTACGAGTTTTTCCATGACGGGACTTCTTAATCCTTCCGCTGCAGCGGGCCACCAGGCCTGCCATGAGATCCCAACCCCATGCCATTCAACTCATCCTCCTTTCCAGAGCGCTTAGGGGCACGATCCCTCATTTCCGCATCAACGCCCCTCCGCCTCGGGCCCGGCCCCGTCCCCGTCCCGCGTCTATGCATGCTGTATTGTTGTTATCATGAGTCAAGGATGAGAAAAGGAGGGGGACCGTGGTGATGAGTAGGACGGCGCGCAAGAAGGCCATAGGCCCGATCCTCACCTCGGCGCTTTTCCTCCTGGCGGCCCTTCACCTCCAGGGAGGGTGTGGCGGGAGGATGGCCGCCCCGCCAAAAAGTGAAGGGGAAGAGACCGCCCTGTCGCCGGGAAGCCGTCCCTATCCACCCGGTTTTTCTCTGGTGGAGGTCCCCGACCCGCTCTCCGGTGACAACCCCCGCTACCCCGAACCCGAGCTGCCCTTCCCGCAAGCGGGGGCGCCATTCGAGGACGGGCGCTTCTCCACCGTGCTCACCCGGGTCACCGAGCCCCGGGGCATAAGCGGCAGGCATGAATACTCGCGTTTCGACCCCTTCAACGCCGACGGTTCCATGATCCTGTTGGTAAGGGATGACGGGGACTATGCCGTCTACCGCACGGACTCCTGCCCCTACAACCGGCCCGCCAACCTTGTCGCCGTGACCTCCGGCATCTCCGAGCCCCGCTGGGACCGCCGGGACCCGCATTCGCTCTGGGGGCTGAGCGGTTTCAGGATCGTCCGCTACGACGTGGCTGCGGGCAAAGAGGAGTCGATAAAGGATTTCTCCTCCGACCCCGCCCTGGCGCCCATCCTTGCCTCCGAGCCGGACATCTACCGAGTGACCACGAAGGATGAGGGTGAGCCGTCCTATGATCTCCGCTACTGGGCCCTCATCCTCCAGGGGGAAAAGGAGGATTACCGCCCCCGCTACATCCTCTGCTGGGACCGCGAGGCGGACGAGATACTCGGCATCCACGAGGTGGGGCCCGGGGAGAGCGACATCGATTGGGTGGGGATGTCTCCCCTGGGCAGCTGGGTTCTGATCGGTGGGATGGAGGGCAACGCCGGCAGCATCGTGGGCCTGACCATGGCCGACCGGGGGTTGAGGAGTTTTTGGCGCATCGACTTCACCACCGCCCACGCCGACGTGGGGCTGGACGCGGAGGGCAACGAGGTGGTGGTGATGCAGAACGTCCGCACCGACTGCCTGGACATGCTGCCCTTGAGCCCGGACACGAAGCCGATCCTGGAGGCGGGAGGGGGCTACGAGGGCACCAACCGCATACCCCTGCTGCGCCTCTTCTACGACAGCGGATCGGATATCGGGTTCGGCTGCGGCGTTCACGTCTCCTGCAACGCGGACGGTTGGTGCCTGGTGAGCACGCACATCGAGCCGGGCGTCCCGGAGCGCAACTGGCTGGACAGGACCAACGTCCTCATAAGGCTCGATCCCCGCGGGGCAAGGGCCTTCTACCTCTCGAAGACCTACAACACCACGCTGGGATATTGGGAGGAGACGCACGGGTCTTTGAGCAACGACGGCTCTCGAGCGGTATGGGCCTGCGACTGGAATCGCGACCCCGGCGCGGAGAAGGTCTTTCTGCTGCGGCTGGACATGCCCCCGGGCTGGACGGATCTTTATCGATGAACGGAGCTACCTTTCATAGGCGGCCGGATGCCGCATGACCTGATCCGACCGATCCCCGGTTGACCCTGCCCCGCCCAAGACCGCCCCCGCCGTTTCGCCGCCGGGACATGATAGCGGTGCTTCGGGATAGATGACCCTCGGGCGCTCATCCGCTTGGGGAAGATCGGCCCCTTCTCGCGCCGTCGGCATCCTTCCCCGCGCGCCTTCCCCGGCGACAGGAAGGAGAGTCGCCGTCACCGCGAGAGGATCAGGGCCTGGTCGGGCAGGAGGCGTATTTCCGCCGGGTCCGTCTCGGCGCCCTCCGGGCCGCGGGTGGAGAGAAGCACCCTCCATGCCCCCTTGCCCGGACACCCCCTGAGGTCCACGCGGCGGTCGCGGGGGGTGAAGTTGAGGAGCACGGCCACCCTGTGCCCGCCGAGCTCTCTCAGGTAGGCGAAGACGCCCTTCTCCGCCCCCGGCAGCGCCCGGTAACTCCCGAGCTGCAGGGCGGGCGTTTCCTTTCGCAGGCGTATGAGGCGGCGGTACAGGTTGAGCAGGGAGTGAGGATCCTTACGCTGCCGCTCCACGTTCCTCACGGGGAAGGACTTGTCCGCGGGGAGCCAGGGCTCGGCGGTCGAGAAACCGGCATGCTCCCCCGCGGTCCATTGCATGGGTGTCCTGGCGCAGTCCCTCCCCACCGGAAGGGGCCAGAAGCGTATCCCCACCGGGTCGCGCAGCTTCCCGCGGGGAACCCTGCTGGCGGGCATGCCGATCTCCTCCCCGTAATAGAGGAAGGGCGTCCCCCGCAGGGTCAAGAGCATCACCGCCGCCACCCCGGCCCGCGCTTCGGCGTCGCCGAGGATGCCCAAGCGGGTGATGTGCCGGGGCATATCGTGGTTGGAGAGGAAATAGGCGGGCCATCCCTTCTCGGGGATCAGGGCTTCCCACCTCTCCACCGACCGCCGGAACCTCGCGGCCGACCATCTGTTGGCGGCGAAGTCGAAGTTGAAGGCGAGATGGAGCTCGTCGGTCCCGTTCCCCAGGTAAGACGCCGCCTCCGCCGGGTCGTCGGTGAAGGTCTCCCCCACCATCATCGCGCCCGGGTAGGCGTCCAGGATGGAGCGGAGTTCGCGCAGCACCTCGTGGTCCTCCGGCCGGCAGCGGTCGTAGATGTGCTTCTGCATCTCGTAGGGCCGCCATCCCATCCGGCGTGGGTTATCCCGGAGCAGCTCGTCCTCGTGCAGGTAGTTGATGACGTCCAGGCGGAAGCCGTCCACTCCGCGGTCGAGCCAGAAGCGGCAGGCGTCCAACATGGCCCGCCTGGCCGCGGGGTTCCTCCAGTTGATGTCGGGCTGCTGGGGCAGGAAGGCGTGGTAATAATACTGCCCGGTCCTCTCGTCCCATGTCCAGGCGCTGCCCTCCATGACCGAGCGCCAGCGGTTGGGCGGTTTTCCCGGCGCCCTCCCGTCCCGCCAGACATACCAGTCGCGCTTGGGGTTGTCGCGGGAGGACCTGGATTCCAGGAACCAGGGATGCTCGCAGGAGGTGTGGTTGAGGACCATGTCCAGGATGACCTTCAGCCCCCGCCGATGGCATTCGTCCAGTAGCGCGTCGAAGTCATCCAGGCCGCCGTAGGCGGGATCGACGGAGGTATGATCGCTGACGTCGTATCCGCAGTCGGCGAGGGGGGAAGGAAAGATGGGGGTCAGCCATAGGGCGTCGACCCCGAGCGATTGAGGGGATCCTGCCAGGTGGTCGAGGTGCTCGATGATGCCGCGCAGGTCGCCTATGCCGTCGCCGTCGGAATCGGCGAAGCTTCTGACATAGATCTGGTAGAAGACACCCCTCTTCCACCAGGGGGCTTCCTCGGTTCCCATGCCGCTCCTCGCTGCCGCGCTCCTGCGAGCATCCCCCGGGCCTCAGGGAGATGATAGCATCAGCGGGCGCCCACGCGCCCGTTCACGCATCCCGGGGTCGGAAGAGCCGGGGACGCATTGTGCCTGCCGCAGCGCGGGCCCGTTTCGGGCCCGTCCCCGACGCGGGTTTTTCAGCCGCGCAGCCCGAAGATGCGGACGAAGCGGCTGCTGCCCACGGCCAGGCGGTCGCCCATGGGATGAAAGCCAACGGCGGAGACCCATTCCCCCATGTCGCGCCAGGCGACCCTTTTCGGCTTTCCCCGCACGCGTTCTCGCAGCGAATAGACGTGCACCTGATGCTTGCCGCTGCCCAGGGCGAGGAAGCGGCCGTCCGGGCTGAAGTCCGCCGCTTCGACGATGCCGCCCCCCAGCGAGAGCCGCGCCTCCGGCTCGCCCTGCCCTCCGAGCAGCCGTTCCAGCTCGAAGAGGAGGGCCTGGCCTCGGGCGTTCCCGACCAGGAGCGTCTCGCCGTCGGGGCTGAAGCGGACCGACCAGATCCTGCCCTTCACCGCGTGCTCGGCCGCGAGCTCGAGCTCTCCCTCGCATGCGCGCTCCAACGAGAAGATCCTGAGGACTCCGTCTTTGCCGCCCGCCGCGAGAAGGGGCAGGGAGGGATGGAAGTCCGCCCCGAGCACGTGGACACGGCCGGCCATCTCATGCGCCAGATCCTCAAGGCCTCCGTCGTCTCCCGAGCGGAACAGCCTCAGGCCGCCGCGGTTGCCCACGGCGGCCAGAGCTCCGTCGGGGGAGACGCGGACGCAGCTGCCTCGCAGGTTGGAGTCGTGGCGGGTCCCAAAGGGAAGGTGTTTGAGCACGATCCGCGCCCTTCGGTCCTTGCTCCCGGGCAGCGTGATCAGATGGGCGTTCCCCTCGTCCGTCCCCATGATCAGGCGCCTGCCGTCGGGGAGAAAGGCCACCGAGGTCACCCAGCTCGCGGCCTTGAACCGCGCAACCGCCGAAAGGCTGAGCACCCCGCCCGCTTCCCTGAGGGAGACCACGTGCATCATGCCGTCCCCTGAACCCAACGCCAGCAGGTCGCCTCTCGGGCTGAAGCTGAGGTCGTATACGTAGCCGCCCGCTCTTATCCTGCCCAGCAGGTGCTCCTCCTCGCTCATCTCACCCTCGACGGGCCAGCCCGCTCCCAGCGAACGCTCCATCTCGAGAACGGCGCTCAACAGCTCGCGGGGACCGCCGGGCGATGAGGCGTCGCTGCGAAGCTCGTATATGCGCCGGGCCAGCTCCTCGCATCTGGCCAGGCGCTTCGCGCAAAGGGCGGTACGGCCCGGCGGCTCCTTTCTCGCTGCCCGACAAGCGGTCTTCTCTTCTCCCTCCCCGGATTTCCGCATCAGAACAGCG
>JACVIY010000117.1 GCA_015711755.1 Candidatus Geothermincola secundus
CGACAACCGCATCGTCGGCATGACCTATCCCATATTCGGCATGGAAGCGGAGGAGAACGCCGACTTCCTGCTGCTCCTATATGCCTACTGGAAACAGACGGGCGACGGAGAGCTCGTGCGGGAGCTCTTGCCCAACGCCGTCTCCTACGCCTACTATCTCATGGACTGCGACACCGACGGCAACGGGCTTCCCGACATCAAGTGCGACAACAGCATCGATCAGGCGGGCGTTTACTTCATAAGCAGCCGCAACCAGACCTACCTGGGGGTGAAGACGGCGGCGGCGCTGCGGGCGGTTCTGGATATGTTCGTCCGCGAGCACGGAGCCTCCGGGGAGTTCGTCCGCGCCTGCGAGGAACGCCTGCGCCTAATCAACCGCACCCTGCGCGAGGGGATGTGGAGGGGCGACCACTTCGCGGTGAGCACCGACGAGCGCAATCAGCCCTGGGAGAGAGACGCATATTCCATCTACTCCTCCAACGGGCTCCTGTGGCTGCTGGCCACCTCGTCCGACTGCGGTCTCGAGCCGGACAACCTGGAGCGCATGCGCGCCGACCTGTCCTCCGCCTACGAGGCCACGCGCAGGGAGTTCGGCTGCGTGCACACCAGCGGTGGGGACAACAACCAGTGGGTGTCCCAGAACCTCTGGCGCGACGCCCTCGGATACTATCTCGAGGTCCCCGGCTGGCCGCAGGGGCAGGGGGAGCGGCTGGACGCCTATTGGGGGCTGGAGCGCTGGTGGGCCTCCAACATGAACGGCTCCTTCTACGACAGCGTCTACTACCTTCCCCCTCCCCCCTGGGAAGGCCCCAGGCGGGGCGCTATCTTCTGCACCCGCCGGCTCGACCAGACCCTCGGATATTACAGCCGAGGAGCGGTGGTGCTGGGGATGATCGCGGCCATGGGGAGGCTGCGCCTGGACAAGCCGGGGAGAACCTTGTCCGCCTCGCCCCCTCTGCCTCCCGCCCGGGTCCCCGTGTTCGCCTGCGCGGATTGGGGAGCGGATGACCCCGAAAAGCGCGTCCCCGTGCTGGTCTTCGGGCCCGGGGGCGAGCTCGTCGAAACCGTCAACCCCCACCTGCTGCCGGCAGGCGGACCGTGAGGGTGCGCGGGCTGAGCCCCTGCGCGGCTGCGGTTCGACATCTCCGCTCTCATCCCGCGGGGACATGGCCGTGAAGCCGCGCCTCGCGCAGCAAGCCGCGCCGACCCCCTTCCCGATAGGCCTGCTTCAGTTTCGCGGTGAGGCCGTGGGCCCTCCTCTGCGGTTCCGGCAGGCGGTGACCGCGGCCGCAGGAGAGCACCGCCTCGATGCAGCTCTTAAGGTCGATGAGATGGCCCACGGAAACGAAGACCGGTTTCACCCCCGAGCGCGTCCGCAGCACCGCTCCCACCGTCTTCCCGTCCAGCTCAAGGGGGCACCACTGCCCTCTCTCCGGCCCCGGTTCCCGATACTCTCCGACCAGACGCGACTTCGCGCATCCCAGAGCGGGCACTCCCAGAGTCACGCCCAGGTGTGACGCCAAGCCAAAGCGGCGGGGGTGAGCCACCCCCTGCCCGTCCACCATCACCAGGCCGACCCCCTCACCCAGGTCTCGCAGTGCCGGGAGCAGCGCCGGCAGCTCCCGGAAGGACAGCAGTCCGGGCACGTAGGGAAAGGGCGACTCCGCGACGCACACCCTCTCCTCCAACAGCTCCAAGCCCGGCCAGGAGAAACTCACGGCCACGCCCACCGCCAGCCGCTCCTCCCGCAGATATGAGACATCGGTTCCGGTGACCCGGCCCAGCTCATCCAGGCGAAGGGGTACGTCCGCCCTGACCAGGGAGGCCATCTCCTCCTGCAGGCGCCTCGCTTCCGCCACCGAGAGGGGAGCCGCTTCGAAGGAGGTCACGGTGCCGCCCCCCGATGCCCTTGAGTTAAGGCCTTAACGCCGGATCCCTCGCTCCGTGCTATCATGTGTTAATCATCTCGCAGAGGAGGAACTGAGGCAAATGACCGACATCGGGGGCGGCGGCAGGCATCGAGGCCTGCTTGACCTCGCCTTCGGCCGTTTTTATGACCTCATCGCCCCCATTTACGACCTGCTGTGGTCCCGGCCGTCCATGCGCCGCAGCCTGGTGGAGATGCTGACCCTACAGCCGGGCGAGAGAGTGCTGGAAACGGGGGTGGGAACGGGCATCAATCTTCCATATATATCCCAGCGCCTAGGCCCGACCGGCTTGATATGCGGTATCGACATAAGCCCGCGCATGCTCGAAAAAGCGCGCCGCCGGGCGGAGTCTCTGGCCACACCGGTGGAACTGCGCGAGGGGAACGCCTCCCGCCTTCCCTATCCCGACTCCTCCTTCGACGCGGTCCTGCAGTTCGGCGGGATTAATTTTTTCTCCGACCGCGCCTCGGCCGTTCGGGAGATGCTCAGGGTGACTCGGCCGGGGGGGCGCATCCTGGTGGCGGACGAAACCCTCGCCCCGTTGGGGCGGCTGCGCCGCATCATCTCGGGATCCATAACCTTCATGCTGCCGCGCTTGCGTCCGCCCCTTCATCTGTTCCCTCCCGATTCCGGGCGCATCTCCCTGACTTATTCCCCGGGAGGCCTCTTCTACATCATCCTCCTGGAGAAAGGCCCCGCCTGGCCGGCGAGTTAAAACCTTCAATCTGGGGCCAGGCCCAAACCTTCACTTTTTCTCGCATGACCTCGGAGATGCGCATGCGAAAGTGCCCCGGACATGAAAACGAGGCCTGACCCTCATGTCCAGGGCTTTCAGAGGGAGATCCCGCAGGCCGCCGTCTCGTCCCCGCGCCCCCGCAAGCGGTTAAGCATAGCCCGCAGATTGTTGGCGGTGAGGTTGAAGACGAACATGGCCTTGTGCGAAGCCAGAACGCAGGCCCGCTCCTGCGGGGTCAGAATCGCACGGAACTCCTCATCCAGCTCCGCGGGCACCTCTCCCGCGTTCTCCATGAAAGCGCGTACCCAGGCGAGCGCCACCCACTCCCTTCGCGGGAAATCGCGCGGGTCCAGCGCGATCAGCGCTTTCAGCTCAATCTCACTGAGGCCCGCTGCGCGGGCGAACCGGCTGTGCGCCCAGGTGCACCATCTGCAGGCGTTGGCCATGGCTGTGACCAGCATCACCTTCTCGCGAAAAGCGGGGCTTATCGTGCGTAAAAGATAGGTGGAGGCGAGGGGGCGGCCGAGTTGGGCGAGCTCCCTCAGGTGATGGGCGAGCTGGCTCGGGGCCTTCCAGGTCCTCCCGCCGATCATGCTCTGATGCGGCGGCAGGTCGCAGGGGTGCAGGGAGACCCGTGCTTCTTCCCCGCCCTTCCTCAACGACAAAGCCGCAACCGCGACCAATCCTCCCGAGGCAATGGCCAAAAAGCTCCTTCTGCCAAAACCCATGCCGTCAATACCTCCCCTCACCCCACCTCGTACGCGACGGTGGACGGGTCTTTGTCCCGCCAGCCGACCTCGGGCTTCCTCCCCTCCGCGAACTGATAGACGGCCTGCAGATGCCCGGCCAGCAGGTGGCGGTTGTAGGGGTTCTCCACCTCCAGCTCCCAGAGCCCGTCGGCGTACCGATGGCTCACCGGATTGCCCAAGCCCCGCACGGCCAGCTCTTCCAGCAGGGACTCGCGAATATCCGAGGAGCCCTCCCTGCCGCTTTCTCGCGAGGAAGCCAGGAACTCCTCGCTGAGGTTCTGGAGAGAGACCTGCCGCTGCGCCTCGATGATCAGCGGATAGACCTCGTCCCCGAGTTCCCGCGCCAGTTCCCTGATCACCACATTGGGGGTGTACATGTCCACGAACACCATCCTCGTGCCCCTGCGCCGGTCGAAGATGATGCCCTCGTCCTCCCGCCACTCCAGGTCCTGCAGAAGATCGGGGGTCTTGCATCCCGGACAGCGCCGGAACTCGCGATTACCCGGCTTCAGGGGATCCAGGCCGAAGTCCATCCTCTCCGCGATCTCCGGCTTGCGCTCCGCCGGCTCGATGTGGATCACCCTTTCCCCGTCCAGCTCCCTCCACTGATAATCAAAGGGCTTCCTCTCGATGCATTCGAAGGAGCCGCAGATGACCGCGGCCATGAGCTCCTCGTCGAAGGGGTTGCGGATGATGGCCTCACCGTAACGGCCGGGGCGATAAGCGAGCGCTTTGGCGTAGCCCATCCCCGTTCCCACGGCGATCCGGCAAAAGACGAAGGGCATGATCCTCTTGGCCCCCGGCAGGTACTTCACCGATTTCCCCGGCCCGATGAGGTTGGCATCGATCACCCGGACCGCCGCCAGCCGCTCCGCCTCGAAGAAGAGATGCCGGATGGAGACCCCCAGCCCTTTTTCGATCACCTCCATCATCCGGGACATGCTCTCCGATTCCACGAGGAGTATGCGGAAACGGGGGTTGACTCGTATGCTGATGGTCCCGTTGCTGTTCCACCGGATGAGACGGGCGTATACCGCGCTGAAGCCGCAACGGCGGCATTTGCTTATCCTCATTCCGCCACCTCCCTACCCCTCATCTTTACCGACCCCCGCGAGTCCTTCCTCCATCAAGTCCAATAATACATCGGCATTCAGCAAAACGAGTTGAATCACCGCCGCTTCCGCTACGCCGACCTCAAGTATGCGGCGGAGCCGCTGCTCATATATTGAAGTGCTCCACCCTCCCTCCCTCGCTCTTCCTGACGCGCTCCATCCAAAGGAAGGGATGGAGTATCTCCTCATGGGTGGGCAGGTTATCCTCTCTCTTCCAAGCCAGATTGAGAAAATCCAGCCCCTCCTCCTCGCTCACCTCGCGGCAGAAGAGCTCTCCCGCCTGGTACTGTTGGAACTTGAGATCGAAGCCGAGCACCCGCTCGATGAAACGCTCCGCGCCGCTGCGGGATTCCCGGCGGCGTCGGAAGGACTCCTTCATCCGGCGATAGCTGGGCAGGATGTCCCTGCCCACCCCGTCCATAACATGGTTGCTGTAGCCCTCCACCAGGGACATGAAGGCCTGGATGCGTTGGAGTATCTCCATCTGTTCCGGCGTATGGATGACGGAAATGAGCCCGCCTCTGTTTATCATCTCGTTGAGCCGGGAGGGATCGCGCAGGTCGGCCGGGACCACGCGCCTCCCCATCTCCTCCAGCTGCAGGCTGACGCTGGAGAAATACTCGCGCATTAGCCGCAGCATGTAGTCGCGCAGCCAGGGGAAAGCGGCGAACTCGAAGGCGTGGGTGACTTCGTGTAGGGTTATCCATAGTCGGAACTCCTCCGGCACCAGGCCCATCCTCTCCTCCGCCTTCACCAGGTTGGGATAGACGATGTACAGCTTCCCGCCGTCCTGCGGCTTGGGCAGGCCCAGGTCGAACTGCCCCAACACGTTGCGGGCCAGGTATCCCATGACCATGCCCACCTGCGCGGTGATGAGTCCGGCAGCGAAGCGCCGCCCCATGCCCGAGCGCCTCGGGCGCCCGCGCTCCATCCGCTTCAGCGCCTCCCCATAGCTCTGCGACAGCGGCTCGAATATGAGCTTGAACCCTGCCAGGTTGACCTTTATCCAGGCGGGACGGTCCAGGACCAGCAGCGGCCCGAGCTGATCAAGAGGGCGCAGGCCGGTGAAATCCTCTACCAGGCGGGCGCTGCGCCGAGCCATCTCCTCAAAGCTTTCCTGTATCCCCCGCTCCACCGGGGCAGATGAAGCGTCCTCGTAAAGTGAGACCAGCTCGGCGATGCGCTGCGACCGTTCCCAGTCGATGAACCCGTCTCCCCCTTCCCGGAAGGCGTCGCGCAGGGAGCGCATCAGGGGCAGACGGGCCGCCCATCTCTCCATGAAGCGGTTGACCCCCCGGATGGACGCGTCCCAAAGGTTGTCGTCTTCTCTGGCCATGGGGTGATTATATTCCACGAAAGCTCATGATTTCAGCAATAAAATGACATGGGCAGGGGACGATGACGCCGTTTCCCCCAATGAAGGAGGGAAGTCCTTTCCACTACTCCGTTGGGAACCTCGTGTAAGCGGCTTAAAGGCGGTCGGTCAGCGAGGAAGGACCCTCGGCTGCGGCTCCCTCTCCAGCTCCTCAAGGTAGGCCCCGCGGCAGCGCCCCGCCCTCAGCTCCTCCATGAGCTCTTCCTCGCTGCGGCAGAAGCGCTCCAGCACGGTCACGCATTTTCCCACTGAGTAATGCATATGGGCGTCGCTGCCGCCCACGGAGGCGATGCCCAACTCCCGCGCGAGCTCAACGGCCCGCTCATTCCGCTCCGGGGGACATCCACCGTTGTGGGTCTCCATGCCGTCGAGTCGCCTCAGCACCTCGAGAGGCGTCTCCCCCTTATACTTGCGGTGATGCCCCCAGAAGCCGCGGGTGGGATGGGCGGCGATGATCAGCCCGCCCTCGGCCCGCACCATGCCGTAGAGCTCCTCGAAGTCCATGTCCGTGCCCACCCGGGAGGACATGCCGAAAACCAGCATATCCCCCTTGTCCGTATAGACCTCTATACCCCGGAAGACCACCAGCCCGCTACCCTCCGCCATCTCGTAGGCGATCTGCGCCCCGCGATGGGTGGAGTGCTCGGTCACCGCCACAGCGTCCAGGCCCAGCCGCAGGGCCTTCTCAATGAGCTCCTGCGGCGAGAGCCCGCTGCAGTATGAGGAGCGGTTGGTGTGCACGTGCAAATCCACCAGCAAGCTATCACCATCCTTCGGGCAACGAACCGGGGACATTCTAACACAGGGCCCCGCAGAGCCGCTGTCCGACATCCGACCGGAGCGGGAGGCGGAGCAAGGCGTGAGAAGGGCGGGGAGATCCACCCTCCTCGACGCAGCCCGAGGCCTCCTCATCGGCACAGGCATGAAAGCCCATGGTTTATACTTTCCCCATGGAAGTGGAGATGCTCAAGAAAAAGAACCGCAGGCAGAGCCTCCTCTTATCCGTGGCGGTGGTCGCCGGCATCATCCTTCTCGCCTTCCTCTTTCACTGGCTCGGCTGGGAGGGGGGCTA
>JACVIY010000118.1 GCA_015711755.1 Candidatus Geothermincola secundus
TCCCCTCGTAACCTCCCACTATCCCCCTCTCCTCCAGCAGGTCTATGAGGCGAGCGGCCCTGGCATACCCCACCTTGAGCCTTCTCTGGAGGAAAGAAGCCGAAGCGACACCCGACCTCACCACCAGTTCCATGGCCTCATCGAGAAGATCGTCGCTCCTGGTCGCCTCGGCGCCATCCTCACGCACCTCCGTCATGATCTCCGGATCGTAAAGGGGCCTGCTCTGCCTCTTGATGAAAGCGACCACCGGACCTATCTCTTTCTCCGAAACGTAAGCCCCCTGAACCCTCTGAGGCCTGGACGCGCCCGCTGGCAGGAAGAGCATGTCTCCCCTGCCCACCAGCTTCTCGGCTCCAGCCGCGTCGAGGATCACCCTTGAATCGGTCTGGGAAGCCACGGTGAAAGCGATGCGCGAGGGGATATTGGCCTTGATCATGCCGGTGACCACATCGACGCTGGGGCGTTGCGTCGCGACGACCAGGTGTATGCCCACGGCGCGGGCCATCTGGGCTATCCTGGCTATGGACTCCTCCACTTCCGACGACGCCACCATCATCAAGTCGGCGAGTTCGTCTATGACCACGAGGACGTAGGGGAGCGGGGGGAAAAGGGGTCTCCCCTCCTCGTCCCTCTCCTCCTTAAGGCCGCTATCCACCTCCTGATTGTAGATATCGACGTTCTTGGCGCCGGCGCGTGCCAGCAGTTTATAGCGCTGCTCCATCTCCCTCACCACCCAGGCAAGGGCCGCCGAGGCCTTCTTGGGATCGGTTATCACCGGGGCGAGGAGATGCGGTATGCCGTTGAAGTGGGTGAGCTCCACGAACTTGGGATCGATCATGATCATACGCACCTGGCTGGGCGTGGCCGAGAAGAGGACCGAGGTGACGATGGTATTAATGCAACAGCTCTTGCCGGAACCGGTGGAACCCGCCAGCAAGAGGTGGGGCATCTCCGCGAGGTTGACCACAACCGGTTGTCCGGCCACGTCCTTTCCCAGAACTGCCCGCAGAGGATGGCGCATGGCCTTCACCTCTTTGATGCTGAGGATGTCTCCCAGTGTCACCGTATCGCGCTCGCGGTTGGGTACCTCGATTCCTATAGCCGATTTGCCGGGTATGGGAGCGATGATGCGTATATCGGGAGAACCCATGGCATATGCGATATCGTCGGCCAGCTTGAGCACCTGATTGACCTTCACCCCCGATCCCAGTTCCACCTCGAAGCGTGTCACCGTAGGCCCTCGGCTGAAACGGGTCACCGCCGCGTCCACGTTGAAATCGCGAAGGGTCTTCTCCACGACCGCTATGCTCTCGTTGATGCTCTTCCTGGAGACATCGGACGCGCTCTGGGAGCGTTTGAGCAGGTTCAACGGCGGCATCGCGTAGCCGTCCGTCCCCATCTTGCCCCCGGCCTCGCCGCCCCGCAGCAACTCCAGCTGCGCCTCGGCCCCCTTCATCTCGTCCGATACCGCGCGGCCGCATTCACCGCCGCCCGGGGACCTCCCGCCTATCGCCGGCGCACCGCCGTTCGGGACCACATCACCCTGATCGCGCCGGCTTTCCCCCACCTTCTCGGATGCCCGAATCGACTCCGGGCCGACCGGTGGCGGCGCCTCCGAATCCGCCCCGATCTCCACCGCCGCGATCTCCCCTCTTTCCGCCGCCGCCCCATGAACCGTCCCGGCCAGGCGGACAGCCCTGTCCCGCTCCCTCCTCTTATCCCGCAGACGCTTCCTCCTCGACTCCACCCTCTTGCGCAATCCGTAGGATATGGTCAGGCCGGTCATCATCAGAAATCCGACGGCCAGCATCCCCGAGATTATGATCACCGCTCCCACCCTTCCGAGCAGCCTCACCATCGGCCAGGTGATGGCCGCGCCCACGAGGCCCCCTCCGCTCTTCAGGCATGAAGCCCTGAACATCTCGGACACCTCTCTTCCAACGTGAAAGGCGGCACAGAGCCCCATTATGAACACGGATCCTCCCACGGCCTCGAGCCAGCCGAAGCGGAGGGCGTTCTCCTCCCCGCCCTGCGGCTCTTCCAGCAATCCGAGGAAAACGGCCAGTCCCGCAAAGAACAGAAGGGGCGGCAGGGCGTAACGCAACCTGCCCAAAACCAATCCCGTGAAGGCGGCAAGCCCCCGTCCCACCACACCGGCCAAATCCGCGTATATGCTGATCGCGAGGATGGTGGCTGCCAGCAACAGCAGGGCGGTGATTATGTCTCGAAGGTTGCGCGGGAGTCTTCTCGGGGAGCGCCTTGAGGCGGTGCTCCTACCCCGCTTCCCAGAAGCGCCTCTTCCATTTGCACGGCAAGAGGCCTTTTTCTTGCCGCCTCCCCGCTCCGGCATCTTCCCTCACATCTCCATGATTATCGGAATTATCAAGGGCTTTCGCCTGGTCTTCTCGAAGAGGATCCTGGACATGGAATTGCGCACATGCCAGTTGAGCACCACCCAGTCCGAGATACCCTCATCAATACAATACCGCAGGGTCCTGACAAGTTCCTCCCTGACCTCGTCCATGATGCGGTAGGCCTCGGGAATGTAGGCGAAACCCCTGGAGATGATGTCGGGTTCCCCCATTATGCGGCGGTTTCCCTGATCGATGCAGGCCACCACGATGAAGATGCCGTCGCGGGAGAGCTGCCGCCGGTCCCTAAGCACCACGTCCGCCGTGTCCCCGAAACCCAGCCCGTCAACGAAGATCATCCCCGCCTGTACCGGATCACCGATGCGCGCCCCACCTTCGTCTATTTCCAGCGGTGTCCCGTTCTCCAGAATGAATATGTCGCCGGGAGCTATGCCCACTTCCTCGGCCAGCCGGGCATGGTGCCAGAGCTGCCGGTACTCCCCGTGCACGGGGACGAAATAGCGCGGCTTCACCATGTTCAGCACCAGCTTGAGCTCCTCCTGGGCCGCGTGTCCGGAAACATGGACCCCTGCGATCTTCTCATAAAAGACCTCCGCGCCGCATTTGAACAGCTGGTCGATGGTCTTCTGGATCGATTTCTCGTTGCCGGGCACGGGCCTCGCCGAGATTATCACCCTATCCCCCCGGGTGAGCCGGATGAACGGATGCTCATGGTAAGCGATGCGGGTGAGCACGGAGAGCGGTTCTCCCTGGCTTCCCGTGCACATGATCACCAAGTCGTCGCGGCGGTAGCGGGGGAGCTCGTCAAAGGGGACGACCAGGTGCTCGGGCAGCTCCAGGTACCCCAGACGAACAGCGGTGTTCACGTTTCCGAGCATATTCCTGCCGCAGAAAGCCAGCTTCCGGCCGGCGCGCTCCGCCGCCCGCACCACTTGCTGGATGCGGTGTATGTGCGAGGCAAAGGAAGCCACGATGATCTTCCCGGCCGAGCACTTGAAGAGCTCGTCCAGCGCTTCCCCCACCGCCCTTTCCGAGGGCATCATCCCCTCGACCTCGGCGTTGGTGGAATCCGAGAGCATCAGCAACACGCCCTTCTCTCCCAACGAGGCCAGCGTGTTGCAGTCGGTTATCTCGCCGTCTATGGGGGTCTGGTCCAACTTGAAGTCCCCGGTGTGCAGGACCGTGCCCAAGGGGGTGTCGATGGCCAGCCCCACCCCGTCGGGTATGCTGTGGCAGACGCGCAGGAACCTCAACTTCATCTCGCTGAACCCGATCTCCATGCCCGGCGCTACTTCCCTGAGTTCCCTGCCCTCCAACCCGTGTTCGGCTAGCTTATTGCGCAGCAGGCCCAGGGTCAGGCGGGTTCCGTATATCGGCATATCGAGTTCCTTCAGCAGGTAGGGGACAGCTCCTATGTGGTCCTCATGGCCGTGGGTGAGCACCAGGCCGCGTATCCTCCACGCTATCTGTTTCAGGTAGGTGAAGTCCGGGATGACCAGGTCGATGCCGGGCATATCCTCGTCCGGGAACATCATCCCCGCGTCGATGATCACGGCGTCCTCGCCGCATTCCACCACCAGGGAATTCTTGCCGATCTCCCCCAGACCCCCCAGTGGAACCAGGCGAAGCATCAGAGCCCCATCCACTTCTCCAGTCCCACGGTCAGGCCGGGGTGCCGCGGCGCCTCGCGGAGGGCGAAGATGACGCCGGGCATGAACGAGGTGCGGTCCAGTGAATCGTGGCGAATCGTAAGCGTCTGTCCGACTCCTCCGAAGATGACTTCCTGATGGGCCACCAGCCCTGGCAGTCGCACGCTGTGCACCCGAACGCCCCCTCTATCCTCTCCCCTGCTGGGGGGGGCCTTTCCGCCCTTAGATCCATCATCAGCCTCTCCCCTGGCTGAAGCGATCATCTCCGCGGTCAGAGAGGCCGTTCCCGACGGTGCATCTAGCTTTAAAGGATGGTGGAGCTCAATTATCTCGCAATCGGGCAGGAAGCGGGCGGCTATGGCCGCGAAACGCATCATGAGCACAGCACCGAGGGCGAAGTTCGGCGCGATCAGGCAGGCGACACCTCGTTTGTCGGCCAGTTCCGCGAAAGCCTCCAGATCGCCACTCCGCAGGCCGGTGGTCCCGGCGACGACGTGGACGCCCATCTCCAGGGCCCTGGGTATGTTCTGCCGCGCCGCTTCAGCCATAGTGAAATCCACCAAAGCCTCGGCGCCCGTATCCGGCAGTACGGAGATGCTCTCCTGCACTAAAAGGCCGCCAGGCGCCTCTGGGACCAGCTCCCGCAGCGGTTTGCCCGCTGCGGCCGGGTCCACAGCGCAGACCAACTCCATATCGCTCTCCGCGGACAACGCCCGGCAGACCTCCCTGCCCATGCGCCCGGCAGCTCCGCAAACGGCAACCCTCATACCCGCCACCTCCTCAGAACTCGAAGAGCTGGGGTTGAAACGAGCGGTGTTCGAAGGGTCCCAGGAAGGTCATGACGAACTTACCGGGGCGGAACACCTTTTGGGCCAGTTCCCCCGCCTTTTCCAGGGTCACAGCATCCACCCTCTCTATCAGCTGATCAAGGGAGAGGGTCTCTCCCTGGGAGAGCTCCGACTTTCCCAAGCGGGTCATGCGTCCGCCCGAATCCTCAAGACCCAGGACCAGGTTGCCCTTGATGTGGCCTTTGGCCCTCTTGAGCTCATCCTCGCGTATCCCTCTTTCGAGGAGGTCAGCGATCTCTTCCCGCACCAGGTCCACCACCGTGGATGCGTTATCGGGGCTGGTCCCCGCATAAATGGCTAAAAGTCCGGTCTCGGTGAACATTGAATGGTAGGAGAAGATCGAGTAGGCCAAGGCCTTTTCTTCCCTCACTTTCTGGAAGAGGCGGGAGCTCATCCCTCCTCCCAGGATGTTGTCGATCACCGCGAAAGCGAAACGGTCTGGATGGTTGCGGGGCAGTCCCTGGGTCCCGATCACTATATGCGCTTGTTCGGTCTGGCGGTTATAGACGGAGATGTGGGGCCGGACCTCGGGGAGAATGCTGTGGCGGGTCGTTCCCTCCCCGCGAGGGCAGTCTCGCCCGTATCGCTTCAACAGCGATGTGAGGTGTTCGTGCTCCAGGTTACCCGCGGCGGCCACCACCATATTGCAGGGCTGGTAATGTCTCCTGTAAAAATGCTCTATTTCTTCCCTCCCCAGCGACTTGACCACGTTGAGATGACCCAGGACGCTCTGGCCCAGGGGATGCGCCTCCCACAGCGAGGAGGCGAAGAGGTCGTGCACAATGTCGTCGGGGGAGTCCTCGTGCATGGATATCTCCTCCAGGATGACCTTGCGTTCAGCGTCGATGTCGCGGGGGTCGAGCAGGGGGTTGAAGAGCATGTCGCAGATGAGTTCCACGGCCCGCTCCAGATCGCTGTCAAGGACCTTGGCATAGTAGCACGTATATTCCTTTGCGGAGAAAGCGTTCAATTCCCCGCCCATGGAATCGAAGATCTCGGCTATCTGCCTGGCGGTGCGGGTGGCCGTGCCTTTGAACAGAAGGTGCTCGATGAAATGGCTTATGCCTGAGAGCTCCTGGGGCTCATCCCTGGCCCCGACCCCCACCCAGAACCCTATGGTCACGCTGCGCACGTGGGGCATCTTCTCGCTGATGACCCGCATGCCGTTTTCCAGGACCGTCTTCTGAAAGACCATGTGACCGATTTACCTGGGCCCCCCGTCAGGACGCCGATCCCCCCGGCCCCGGGGATCGCCGCCGCGTTCGCCCCGCCCCCTGTCCCGCTCCCTGCCGTCGTTTCGCTTGGGCTGGGCGGGGCGCCGCGGCGCCCCCACCCCTTCCTCGCGGGGGGCCTGCTGCTGATGCCTCTGCGGGTTGTACAGGTCTATGGCAAAGAGGTTGACCCTTCCCATCTTGTCTATCTCATCGACCTCCACCCTCACGCGGTCGCCCACTTTGACCACGTCCTCCACCTTGGCTATGCGCGAATTGGAGAGCTTGGAGATGTGCACCAGCCCCTCGCGTCCCGGCAGGTATTCCACGAAAGCTCCGAAGTTCATTATCCGCGTGACCGTGCCGGTGAACTGGTCGCCGGGGGAAACCTCCCTGGTTATCTGCTCTATCATCTCTTTGGCCTTCTGCCCGCTCTCCATATCCTTGGCGGTTATGAAGATCCTGCCGTCGTCCTCTATGTCCACCTCCACGTCGAAGTCGGCGATGATGCGGTGAATGGTCTTTCCCCCGGAGCCGATGACGTCTTTGATCTTGTCCACCGGCACCTCCAGGGTGATCACCCGGGGGGCATAAGGCGAGAGCTCGCAACGGGGGCGGTCGATGACCTCTTCCATCTTCTTAAGGATGTACAGCCGCCCCTCCCTCGCCTGGGTCAAGGCCCGCTGCAGGGTATCGACGCTCACGCCCTGTATCTTCAGGTCCATCTGCAGGGCGGTCACGCCGTCGCGGGTTCCCGCCACCTTGAAATCCATGTCGCCGTATTTATCCTCAATGCCCT
>JACVIY010000119.1 GCA_015711755.1 Candidatus Geothermincola secundus
CTCGATCGGTTACTCTCCCTGACCTTCCCCCATCTCTGAAAGAGCGAGAGGGCCCCGGGAGACCGGGGCCCTCGTCTTCCAAAGCGCACCATGTTCCCTCGAACACGCGATAAACGATCTGAAAACCAATGAGGTGAGAGGATGCCGGATATCGGAACCGACAAGGAGTAAGTTATAAGGGGGGACTCG
This sequence comes from Candidatus Geothermincola secundus, assembly GCA_015711755.1. GTDB lineage: Bacteria > Actinomycetota > Geothermincolia > Geothermincolales > Geothermincolaceae > Geothermincola_A > Geothermincola_A secundus. Next base: position 190 of record JACVIY010000119.1, read on the forward strand.
GATACACCGCGGAAGAGGCAGCCTCAACAGTCAGCGGCTCGTATCAAGGCCCGATAAGGACCAGGGGCCGCCGGAGCAGGAAGAGGAAGCCCGAGTGGTCGCCGCTATCTTATGGGGCAATCCGCTCTATGCCCGCCCAAAGGACTTTAGTAAGGAAATACGCCGCCTGAAGAGCGGCGGGACAAGAACATGGGCGGCGTGGAAGCGGCCTTTTTACGCGAAGGGGGATCAACCTTTCGCAATAAAGCTGGCGAGGCCGTGCGGGAAGCATGCTTTCCCGCGAGGCGGTTTCAAGTTAACATGGCGGCATGAAGGAAGCTTCAAAGGCGAGGCGCCGCGAAGCGCTGCTGCGTCGCAGTTTCACCTTCGGCGACGCCGTGCTCGTCTTCCTGGTGCTGGCGGTGGCCGTCACCATGATCGCGCGTCCGTGGGGGGAGAAGGCCCGCGGTTCCGCCGTGGAAGTGGTCGTGGAGGTGAACGGCAAAGAGGCCATGCGTCTGCCTCTGACGGGCGGGGACGGGGATTACCGGGTGGAGGGTTTCCGCGGCTCGAGTCTCTTCCGGGTGGAAGGGGGAGAGGTGTGGATGGTCGACTCCGCTTGCCCGGATAAGCTCTGCGTGGGAATGGGGCACGTGCGCGAAGCGGGGCAGGCCGTGGTCTGCCTGCCCAATCGGGTGACCCTGCGCCTGGAGGGGAGCGGAGGGACTGATGTCGTGCAGAGATGAGGCCCCGGCCTCGAAAAAAGAAGGCCGTCGCTTCAAGAAAGATGAAATCGACCAGGCCCGCCGGGCGGGTTACGTGGGGCTGCTGGTGGCCTTGGGTCTGGTCCTGCAGATATTCGAGAGCACTCTACCGCCGCTTCTTCCCATCCCCGGCGCCAAGCTGGGCCTGGCCAACCTGGCTACGGTCATCGCCCTCTTCTATCTGGGGCCCTCCGAGGCCCTGGAGGTGACGGTGGTGCGGACGCTGCTGGGGGGCTTGCTGCGCGGCTCTTTGGTGGGCCTGGTCCTGAGCACGGGAGGAGGCCTGGCCGCCTGGTGCGTCATGTCCTCGCTCTATCTGGCCCTCCCCGCCCTTTTCAGCGTGGTGGGCCTAAGCGTGGCCGGGGCCGCCGCGCACAATGCCGCCCAGCTCTCCCTGGCGGTGCTGCTGGTGGGCTTCGGGGGGCTCTGGCATTACCTCCCCTACCTGCTGCTGGTGGCCGTGCCCACCGGCTTTTTCGTGGGGGCGGCGGCGGGCAGGCTGGGAAGGGCCCTGTCGCCCGCGGCCTCCATCGAGAACGGGAAGGCGGCGTAGCCGATGGGCAAGGCCTTTGTCCTCGAGGGGGTGGAGTTCTCCTGGCGGCCTGACCGGTGGCCGCCCTGCCTGGGCCCCCTGGAACTCGAGGTGGAAGAGGGGGAGTTCCTGGCGGTCATGGGCCCCAACGGCTCGGGTAAGACCACCCTGGCTCTGCTGCTCAACGCCCTGCTGCGGCCCACACGGGGCCGGGTCATCTCCTTCGGCATGGACACCCGCGACCCCGCTTGCGCGAATGAGATCAGGAGAGAGGTGGGTATGATCATGCAGAAACCCGACCATCAGATCATCGGACCCACCGTGGAGGACGATGTCGCTTTCGGGCTGGAGAACCTGGGCATTCCCCGCGAGCGTATGCTCGTGGAAGTGGAGAGGGCCCTGGCGGCGTTGCGCCTCGAGGATGTGAGGGAAAGGGAGCCCCAGCGCCTCTCCTCCGGCCAGAGGCAGCGGTTGGCCCTGGCGGGAGTGCTGGCCGTTTCTCCCCGGGCCATCGTGTCCGACGAGTCGACCGCTCTCCTGGACCCGGCGGGAAGGGAGGAGGTGATGGCCATCCTCAGGCGCCTCAACCGGGCTGAAGGAATGACCCTTGTGCACGTGACCCATCGTCTGGAAGAGGCGGCGGGGGCCGACCGCGTGCTGGTTCTGAGGGAAGGGCGGCCCCTGCTGCTCGCTCCCCCGCGGGATCTGTTTAGGGATTTGTCCTTGCTGGAAGAGCTGGGGATGGAGCCGCCCCCCTTGCTGCGTCTGATGCTTTCACTGCAGGGCCGGGGAGCGCTGCCGGAGGATTGCTGCTGCGGGGCCGAGGAGATGGCGCGGAAGTTGTGTCCGTGAGTAAATGGAGCGTCAAAAAGGCGGATGACAATATATTTACATAATGTAAGATATTCATACATGCCCGGTACCCCGCTGGAGCGAGAAGCCCTGCGGGAGGTCACCTTGGAGGTGCGGCCGGGCGAGGTGGTGGGGGTTTTGGGTTCCGTGGGAAGCGGCAAGACCACCCTGCTCCGACTGCTCAAGGGCATTTTAGAGCCCACCTCGGGCGAGGTGACCCTGGACGGGGAAGCGGTTCGGGGGCCTCGGGGGGTGACCAAGCTGCGGGCCGCTACCGGGCTGGTCATGCAGGAGCCCGAGCTGCATCTCTTCGCGGCAACCGTGGAGGAGGACCTGTGCTTCGGCCCCCGCAATCTGGGGCTGGGCCGCGAGGAGGCGAGGCAGCGGGCGCGGGAGGCCATGGAGAGCGTGGGCCTGTCTTTCGATGAGATGAGGTCGAGGAATCCACTTTCCCTGAGCATGGGGGAGCAGCGCAAGGTGGCCCTGGCGGGGGTGCTGGCCATGCGCCCCGCATGCCTGCTGCTGGACGAGATGACCTCGGGCCTGGACGGCGAGGGGAAGAGGAGGCTGCGCCTGATAATCGAGGGCATCAGGGATGAGGGAAGGGCGGCGGTCCTGGTCACCCATGACTTCGAAGAGCTGGGAGGACTGGCCGATCGAGTGGCGGTGCTGGCCGAAGGGAGGCTTCTCGCCTGCGGTCCTTCCCGGAGCATCCTCGAGGACCCGGAACTGCTGAGGAAGGCCGGCTACGGGTTGCCCCCTCTGCTGGAACTGCGCCTCCTGCTCAAGGAGCGAGGCCTCGATATCGAATGGGGCACGGGGGATGCGGAGGAACTCGCCGACCGCATAGCCGGGGCGCTGGGCGGCCTCTGCGGGGGTGCGGGGCGGTGAAGTCCTTCGGACACATCCGCTTAGGGGTCTTCTACCCGCTGCAATCGCCCCTGCACCGTATGGATGCGGCGGTCAAAGTGGCCTGCACCGCGCTGCTGGCCGTCGCGGTCTTCCTCGCCGGCTCGCCTTACCTGGTGCTCGCCTTCCTGGTCATGGCCATGGTCCTGGTGTATCTCGCCGCGGTGCCTCCGCTGCAGGTGCTGCGCGGTCTGAGGACCGTGCTGGTGATCCTGCTCATCGCCAGCGTCGCCCAGTTCCTCTTCGCACCGGGAAGGGAGCTTTTCCGCTTGGGGCCCTTCCGGGTCACCAACGCGGGCGTCGTTAACGGCTTCGTCTATTCGCTGAGGATAATCTTCCTCACCCTCTTGATCACTTTGCTGGCCATGACCACGCCTCCCACCGACCTGCTGAGGGCATTCGAGCGCCTGATGCGGCCCCTGCGAAGGGTGAGACTGCCGGCGCAGCGCCTGGCCCTGGTGTTCATGCTGGCATTCCGCTTCCTCCCGGTTCTGCTGGGGAGGGCCGAGGACATAGTGGTGGCTCAGGTCTCGCGGGGGGCCCGCCTGGATTCCCGCAACCCCCTGCGGCGCCTGGGAGCCATTTTCCCTTTGGTCATGCCGTTCTTCGCCGCCTGCTTCCGTGATGCCGAGGCGCTCTCCATGGCTCTGGCCTGCCGGGGTTGGAGGGGGGACGGCGGACGCACCTGCTACCGCTCCTACGGGCTCCGCCCCGCCGATTATCTGGCTCTGGGCCTGTCCCTTGCGTCGTTGGCCGTTGCCGCTTTTCTCTGAGGGGACGGTGTCTTATGAGGCGATGGACGAAAGGATCGGCCGCCCCGGCGGATAAGGGGAGGGCGGCTCGGGCCGCGGGGAAAGGCGCGCCTCAGCGCCATTATCTAATCATGTCCAATCAGGGTCAGCCCCCTAATCTCCAATTTTCAAAGGCGCTCCCCGCGATGAACGGCGCTATCAGGCCCGCGCTTTAATAAGCAGATGAGGTTGTCCCCGTTTCCGCAGGGTTCGGATATTATGCTACAACATGTAGATATTGAAGTATGCGGTACCGCCCACTATCATTATCCCGAGGAGGTGCATCTTGAGCGGCAAGAGCAAGGTCTTCATGGTGGACATGCGCGCCGCGGCCCACCGCGGCATCCCTCGCAAGCTCTCCGCTCTCTTCGAAGCGGCGGGTCTGGGGGAGGTCTTCAAGCCCCGCGACCTGGTGGCGTTGAAGACGCACTTCGGGGAGCGGGGGTCCAGTTCCTTCGTGCCCGGGTTCTATCTGCGGCGCATCGTGGACAGGATAAAGGAAAAGGGAGGGCGCCCCTTTCTCACCGATGCAGGCACCCTATACGTGGGAAGCCGCTCCGACGCCTACGAGCACCTGCTGACGGCGGAGGCGCACGGCTTTACCCAAGCCACTGTGGGAGCCCCCATCATCATCGCCGACGGGCTGGTGGGCCATGACTTCGTAGAGGTGGAGATAGAGGGAAAGCATCTGAAGAAAGCGAAGATCGCCTCGGCGGCCGTGCATGCCGACTCGCTCATCGCCGTGTCCCACTTCACCGGGCATGAGTTGTCCGGCTTCGGGGCGGCTATCAAGAACGTGGGCATGGGCTTGGGCAGCCGAGGGGGCAAACAGCAGATGCATTCCGACGTGAAGCCGCTGGTCGATGAGGGGAAATGCTCGGGCTGCGGCAAGTGCCTGCGCTGGTGCCCCTCGGGGGCCATAACCCTGCGGGAAGGGAAGGCGCGGATCGATGAGAAAAGCTGTTGGGGATGCGGCGAATGCACGGTCATGTGCGTGGAGGGCGCCATCGGAGTGCGCTGGGCGGGCGATCCCGCGGTCGCCCAGGAAAAGATAGCGGAATATGCCCTGGCCGTTCTGCGGGACAAGCGGGGCAAGAGCGGCTTCATCAACTTCCTCGTGTCCATGTCTCCCGCCTGCGACTGTTGGGACTTCAGCGACGCGCCCTTCGCCCCGGATATCGGCATCCTGGCCTCCACGGACATAGTGGCCATCGACCAGGCCAGCGTGGACCTGGTCAACGGGGAGGGAGAGGACCGCATCCGCCGGCTCTATCCCAACGTCTCCTGGGAACCTCAGCTGGCCCACGCGGAGGCGCTGGGCCTGGGCAGCCGCAGTTACGAGCTGATCCGCCTCTGACCCCCCTCCGTGTCGCTCTCCGGTGCCCTCCGGTGCCCTCCGGTGTCACCCTCCGGTGTCAGACACCGTTATCACAAATTATCACAAACCACCGGTCAGGAAACGCATTTCCCCAGGTCAGCGAGGTGCCGCCCTTCCCCAGCCCCCAGCGGTGTCACCAGCGGTGTCAGACACCGTTATCACAAATTATCACAAACCACCGGTCAGGAAACGCATTTCCCCAGGTCAGCGAGGTGCCGCCCTTCCCCAGCCCCCGGCGGTGTCACCAGCGGTGTCAGACACCGTTATCACAAATTATCACAAACCACCGGTCAGGAAACGCATTTCCCCAGGTCAGCGAGGTGCCGCCCTTCCCCAGCCCCCGGCGGTGTCACCAGCGGTGTCAGACACCGTTATCACAAATTATCACAAAACGGGTTGAGGTCGGGAAAAGGTGAGGAGTGAAGGGCCGGCCCGTTGAATCGCTGATTCACGCGGTTGCGCGCCACACGCCCGCGGGAAGACATCGCGTCTCCCATACGCCGCAGTTAGACCCCTCGGGCCATTCCGCCCAATAGTCGAGGAAGCAGCGCATGACCTCCCAATACCAGTCCTCGTCGAATCCGCGGAAGGCGCAGTGGGACCCGGTGGGAAGCACCAATATGTCCACAGATGGATTGCCCTCGGCCGCCGCCTTCAGCTCCTCTATCTCCTGCGACGGGCACACCGGATCGTCCTCCGCGTGCACCAGCAAGAGAGGGACCCGCACCTCCGCGATGAACTCCCGCGGGCTGGAGAGGGCGTAGAGCTCATCCTCGCTCAACCCATAGTAGGGGGCGGCGATCTCCCGCACGTAATCACGTAAATCGAAAGAGAAGGGACGCAGGGCGGGGAGAGAGGCCCCCTCTTCCTTCAGCCGCCGCCGCAGCTCCAGGCGGCGCATCTCCGCAAGGAAGAGGAAGACGGCGTAGATGGGGAAGAAGGGGTCGTCCAGAGGCGGGCGCCTGCTGATGTGCTCGGTCATCTGCTCCATGGATGCGTAACCGCTCCAACCCAGGGCGCCCCCGGTGATATAAGGGTGGCGGTCGCACTGCCGGGCGGCGTTCATAACCGCTCCCGCCCCCAGGCTGTATCCCACGGCGGCGACGCTGGTCACCTCCTCCCGCTGGCCCAGCAGGCGGCAGGCGGCCAGCACGTCCTGGCCCTCCTTCCACCCCCCTGTTGTGGGCGCGTCCGACAACCTCTGGCTCTCGCCGAAATTGCGAAGGTCAAGCGCCATCACGTTGTATCCCCATTCCGAGTAGGAGCGCAGAGCTGCCTCCACTATGTAGGGCTTGTTTCGGGAGCCGAGGAAGCCGTGGCAGAAGACCACCCCGGGCCTCGGCAGGCCGTCATCGTGCAGGCCCATCACCCCGGCAAGCGGGGTGCCGTCAAGACTCGGGAACACCACCTTCCTGAATCCCTCGGGGTA
>JACVIY010000120.1 GCA_015711755.1 Candidatus Geothermincola secundus
GACCGCTCTTTTTCCTCACGGTGTCTCTCACGGTGTCACTCACGGTGTCAGACACCAATATCACAAATTATCACAAACCGGCGGTCTAATTAACACATTTCCCCTGCTCAGCGCCCTGCCGCTCTTCCCCCAGCGCTTCTTCAGCGCTCTTCGGTGTCTGACACCGATATCACAAATTATCACAAATTAAAATACATCTGCCGCCGCTACTCCGAAAAGATTCAAGGCTTTAAGTTGTGTGACCGCTCTTTTTCAAAGGCATTTTCCAGGAGGGTGGTCGGGGCGAGAGGATTCGAACCTCCGACCTCCGGCTCCCAAAGCCGGCGCGCTGACCAAACTGCGCTACGCCCCGCTCCTCCGCGATGGATTATATCACCAGCGGAGTGCTATCATTTCACTCGTCCGGGTAGAGGTGGGCAGGGAAGGGATGGCCCGTTGTCAGACGCCGTGATCGTCACCGAGGGACTCACCAAGTACTACGGCAGGAGCCGGGGCATCATCGATGTCGGTTTCGAGGTCAACCGTGGGGAGGTCTTCGGTTTTCTCGGCCCCAACGGCGCGGGAAAGACCACCACCATCCGCTTGCTCCTCGACCTCATCCGCCCCACCTCCGGCAGGATCACCCTGTTCGGCCTGGACAGCCGCGCCGCGAGCGTGGATATACGCAGGCGCATAGGCTACCTGCCGGGAGAGCTGTCCCTTTACGAGAAGATGAGGGGCGCGGACCTGCTCCGTTTCTTCGCCAACCTGCGGGGAGGGGTGCGGTGGCCGAGGGTGGAGGAACTGGCGGGGCGCCTCGACTGCGATCTCGCTCTGTCCATACGCTCTCTGTCCAAGGGCAACAAGCAGAAGATCGGGCTCATACAGGCGCTGATGCACGACCCGGACCTCCTCATCCTGGACGAGCCGACGGCGGGCCTTGACCCTCTTGTGCAGCAGGAGTTCTACCGCATCATCGAGGCCTGCAGGGAGGAAGGGCGCACCGCCTTCATCTCCTCCCACAACCTCCCGGAGGTGGAGCGGTTGTGTGACCGGGTGGGCATAATCAGGGAGGGCCGCCTGGTGGACGTGGAGAAGGTATCCACAATCAAGCAGCGCGCCATGCATCACCTGGAGATACGTTTCGAGAAGGCACCCCCCCCTGGCTCGCTCGACGGGGTCCCGGGCCTGCGCGGCCTCCGTTACGAGGACGACACCGTCCACTGCACCGTGCAGGGGAGCATGGACGCGCTGATCAAGGCCATCGCCCGCTACGAGGTCAACAACATCCTGAGTTACGAGACGCCTCTCGAGGACGTCTTCCTGGCTTATTACGGAGAGAGCGGAAACGGCCATGCTGAATAACATTTTCCTCAAGGGCTTGCGGGAACGCCGCCTCTCCTTGATCTGGTGGGCGGTCGGCTTGATCCTATTCGTCGTATTGAACATAGCCTTCTACCCGTCCATGAAGAACAGCACGGGCCTGTTGGAGTATGCGGAATCCTCCCCCGAACTGATGACCGCTTTTGCCGGAGGCACCGACATCATCTCGCCGGCCGGTTATCTCAACAGCCAGCTCTTCTTCCTCATGCTCCCCATCATCCTCGGCATCTTCGCCATCTCCCTGGGCAGCGACGCTCTGGCCGGGGAAGAGGGTCGGGGCACCCTGGACCTGCTGCTGTCGCTTCCCATATCCCGCCGCAGGGTGGTGCTGGAGAAGTTCGCCACGCTGCTTGCGGGTACGGTCATAATGTCCGCCGTTCTTTTCGTGGCCATGCTGTCGGCGGCTCTGGCGGCGGGCATGAATAAATCCTCCGTTTTGGAGAAAGGCATAGAGCTCCCCCCGCTCGACCTGCTCCACCTGGCCGAGGCGACGTTGGCCCTGACCCTGCTGGCCCTGGCCTTCGGCAGTCTCGCACTGCTCATAGGGGCGGCGACGGGCAGCAGGGGTGCGGCCATCGGGGTCGCTGCCGCCGTGGGTCTGGGCAGTATCGTGCTCAACTCGGTGGCCTTGGTGGTGGGGTCGCTCAAGCCCTGGCGAAAGCTGCTGCCCACCTATTATTACAACGCGCGCGATCCTCTCCTCAACGGCATCGATTGGCACGCCCTGGTGCTTCTCGCCCTCACGGCGGCCTTCCTCGCCGCCGCCCTCTTCTTCTTCCAGCGGCGCGACATCTCCGCCTGATCCCCAACTTCAATTTGGGGCCAGGCCCAGACCTTCACTTTTTTGAGCTACTGTGCAACCGCACTTGATCAAGATGGCATTGATGCCCCGGACCCAGAGGTCTGACGAGGCCTGACCCCCATGTCCGGGGATTCTCAGGGTGAGACGTAGAGCTCCAGTTTGCTCATCATGGGCGTGCGGATGGGCCGGAAATCGCCCATATCGTGCTGATAGCTGCATTCGGTCAGAAAGCCCAGACTGCAACCCGAGCGGAAGCAGCTGCCCCCCGTTACCGTCCACACCCGCAAGATGCGGAACAGCGTGGTGCGGCCGGTCTCGGTGACCCCTCCCATCCTCTGCTCGGGGTCCGTTCCCAGTATGGGGGCGAGGAGTCTCGGCGCCGCCTTCTGGAAGAGGGGATTGAGGGATACAAGCGGCGGCATCAGCGCCACCACCGGGTTGAGCATCTTCAGCAGAAAGGTCTCCCTGAAGTCCACCGAGAGGTCGTAGTCGGCCTCATCGCTGCGCACCTTGAGGTCCAGCCCGCCGGTCTTCCATTGCGGGACGATGCGCGCGGGCACCTTGCGGTCGAAGCGGTGCACGGTGGAGACGAACTCCATGCCCCGCTCCGGCCAGGCGTAAAGGGTGCGGAAATCATCTGGGGAGTAATGGAAGAGGGCGCGGTAGGGCCCGACCGGGCTGTCCTCCCAGTCCTCGTAGAGGAAGACGTCGTCGGGGCCGAATTGCAGGGTGGGGATCATCAGGCCCCTCTCCACCAACATCCCCTTCATCTCTCCCTCCCTCTTCTCTCGCCACAGTGGCTATTGTACAGCAAGAGACGGCCCTATGCCCCGCCGGCAGAAGCGGCCGAGAACGGAGGAAGGGCCGGCTCTTCGGGTTTACTCCTCGCCTGCAGTGGGAAAATAGCAGGATGTGTGCTATGGTTGGGTGAAGATACCGCTGTGGCTGCAAGGAGATCTCCCGGTAAGGCGGAAAGCCCTGTAACCATCAGTTTGCGCGATTGTTTATCAATCTAATGGACGCCGTACGGAAAGAAGGTAGATCGATGAGAGAAGTCATCCTGATAGAGCCGGTGCAGTCAGGCGTGCACGTGTTCCTAAGGTACACGCTGCCGCGCCTCGGCCTCCCCCTTCTGGGGGCGCTGGCGCGGCGCGAGCTCGGCATCACCCCGCGCATATTCTTCGATCAATACGAGCGCCTCGACTGGGAGGCCATCCGCCGCGCCGACCTGGTGGGGATATCCACCATCACCCCCACCGCGCCCGACGCATATCGGGTGCTGGAAAAGGTCAAGCGGCTTGGGGACATACCAGTGGTCATGGGAGGGCCCCACGTGACCTTCCTGCCCGAAGAGGCCCTGGGGAAGGGGGCCGACTTCGTGGTGCGGGGAGAGGGAGAGCGGGCCTTCATCGACCTGCTGCGCCACCTTAAGGGAGACGGCGTTCCCCTTGAGTCCGTAGAGGGGATCTCCTACCGGCAGGGAAGAGAGATGCGCCATAACCCCGATGCCCAGCGAATCCTCGATCTGTCCTCCCTGCCCTGGCCGGACCTCACCCTCATCGAGGGCCACGAGAGGTTGCGAGTCATCCCGGTGATGACCTCGCGGGGCTGCCCCTTCCGCTGCAAGTTCTGCTCGGTCACCAGCATCTTCGGTCACCGCTACCGCTTCCGCGACACCGAGGACGTGATGGCCGAGCTGGAGCACCTGCACGAGACCTGGCCGCGCAGCACCGTCTTCTTCTACGACGACAACTTCACCGCCAACGCCGAGCGCACCAAGGAGCTGCTGCGGGAGATGAAGCGCCGCGGGCTGCCCCCCCGCTGGACGGCCCAGGCGCGGGTGGAGGTGGCGCGAGACCCCGAGCTCATGAGGTTGATGAAGGAGACGCGCTGCATATATTTATATCTCGGCCTGGAGTCGGTCAACCCCGCCACCCTGGAGTCCTACCACAAGTCGCAGACGGTTGAGGACATAGCCGAGGCGGTGAGGGTCATCCACAAGCACAAGATCAGCGTGCACGGCATGTTCGTCCTCGGCTCGGACGAGGACGACGTGGCCACCCTGAAGCAGACGGTCCGCTTCGCCAAGCGCTCCCGCATCGATACCGTGCAGTTCCTGGCCCTGGTGCCCCTTCCCGGCACCGAGACCTACCGGGAACTGGACGAGCAGGGGCGCATAACCGACCGCGACTGGGGCAAATACGACGGGCACCATGTCGTCTTCCAGCCCGCCCGAATGGCCCAGCATGTCCTGCAGAAGCGGGGCGCTTACGGGGGCATGCGCAGCTTCTACTCCTGGTGGGAGGTCACCAAGCTGGGGTTGCGCTTTCAATGGCGCTCCATGGTGGTGCGCATCTTCGCCAACCGCGCGATCAAGCGGTGGAGGTCGGAGAACGCGGAATGGCTGCGCGAACTTAAACTGCGCTACAAGGCCGTCAAAAAGCAGCTCAAGCGGCAGGAGCGCACCGCCTGAGAGAAGTCGAGCTTGGATGTCCCCGAAAGCCCTGATGCCCGCGGCATCGCGGTACCTCTCTTCGGGCTCCCCTGAGCGAGCGTAAGCAAAAGGGCGGGGCCTCTTATCCCCGCCCTGCCTTTCGCTGGGGTGAGAGACGGGACTCGAACCCGCGGCCTCCGGGGCCACAACCCGGTGCTCTTCCGGCTGAGCTACTCCCACCGCGCTGCCCGGGGCGATGCTCTCCCCGGTCATAGTTTTATAATAACAGACGAGGGTTATGGGAGGCATCCCCGAAAGAATACAGCGGGTAAAGGGGACCGTTCGGAGCCCTACGGCCGATGAGTGGCGTGATCTCTGGGTCGATGCGCGCCTCATGCGCGAGGGGATCGCGGGAGCGGCGCATGAGGGGGATGCGCGGAGCGGCCGCGGCGTTCGTCCTGATGCTGGCGGCCTCGGCGATGCTTATTGCCGCAAGGTGCGCGGCGCCGACGGCGCCTGTTGAGGAATTGACGGACCGTGCCTCCCTTGAAAGCATCTTCGCCTCCCTTGCCCGCGCGGAAAGCGGGGATTGGGGCATCTATTTCTCGGTGTCGGCCTCGGGCGAGGAGGCGGGATACCAGCAGGACAAGCCCTTCGTGGCCGCTTCATGCTACAAGCTCTTTCTCGTAACCTACATATACGAGCTGGCCGCCGCCGGAGAGACCGATCTCGAGAGCGTTATCCTCTACACGCCGGCCGACTACAGCGGGGGCACGGGCATAATCCAGTTTATGCCCTACGGCAGCGCTTTCACCGTGCGACGGCTCTGTCGCCTGGCCATAACCCACAGCGACAACGTGGCAGCCAACATGCTCAAGCGCACCTATACCTACGGGGCCTTCCGCGACTATGCGGCTTCCATCGGATGCCCGGTGACGGGGACGCGGGACGGCCGCAACATGACCACGCCTCGCGAGCAGGGGGTCATCCTCCGGCGCATCATTGACCTCTCCGATGCCGATCCGCTGTACGAGGAGATCGTCCAGGCCATGAAGGACGACATCTACAGGTCGCGCATCCCCGCGGGGATTCCCCCGGGCGTGGAGGTCGGCAACAAGACGGGGGACTACGCGGGATACATGAACGATTCCGCCGTCGTCTTCACCGAGGACACCCCTTACCTGCTGGTCGTCCTCTCCTGCGGAGCATCCGGCGACCGGGGCCATGCCCGAATCTCCCGTTTGGTTTACGACCATGTTGCCTCGCGCCTCTGCACCGGCGGCCACTGCCTGGCGGGCCTGGAGGAGCCCTCCGCCAAATGGTATTTAGCCGAGGGGTACACCGGCGAGGGTTTCCATCAGTGGCTGTGCCTGCAGAACCCCGGTGATGCCCCTTCCCGCCTGCTCGTCGAGTACCACACCCGAGAGCTGGGGCCGCTTCCGCCCCGCGAGCTCACGGTCCCTCCCCTCAGCCGTCTGACCGTCTTCGTCAACGGAGACGCGGGGGAGGGCCTTCAGCTGTCCACCGTGGTGAGCGTGCTCGAGGGACCGCCGGTGGTGGCGGAGAGGCCGCTCTATTTCATTTTCCGCGACCACTGGTCGGGAGGCCATGTGGGCGCTGGAGCGCGGCAGCCGCACAACCGCTGGTACTTCGCCGAGGGCTACACCGGCAGCGGCTTCGAGGAGTGGATCACCGTGCTCAACCCCAATGCGGAGGAGGCCTCACTCTCCTTCCGCTTCCATACCGCGGAGGGCGGGGTGATCTCGCGGCAGGGACTGGCGCCGCCTCTGGCCCGCGCCACCTTCTTCATCAACGACATGGCGGGAGAGGGCCTGCAGCTCTCGCTGGAGCTGGCCTCCGACCGGCCGGTGGTGGCGGAGCGCTCCATGTATTTCGATTATTCGGGGATGGGGGAGCATCACTGGACGGGTGGACATTGCGCGGTTGGGTTGAACGAGCTCTCCGAGGACTTCTATTTCGCCGAGGGGACCACCCGCGACGGCTTCGAGGAGTGGCTGACCCTGCAGAACCCTCACGGCCACAGGGTCGCCGTCACCGCG
>JACVIY010000121.1 GCA_015711755.1 Candidatus Geothermincola secundus
CAACATGGAGAAGCTGATGGACCTCCTCTGCTCCTTCGGCCTGCTGCGCCGCGGAAGCGAGCGGGGGATAACCTTTGTGCAGCTGGAGCCCTCCGCCATGATCTGGAAGCTGGGCGACGGCACTCCGGCAAGCGAGCCTCTCTATCAGCGCAGGGCCGATGACCCCGTCTACCGGGAGGCGGAGAGGGAGGCCAATCGCTACTTCCGCGAGTTCTACATGCGCTCCGCCGAGTTGCTGCACGAGATCGAAGGCAGGGAGCATACCGCCCAGATCAGTTACCAGAACCGTGAGGAGAGGGAGAGGAGATTCCGCTCCGGCGAACTCAAATGCCTATTCTGCTCGCCCACCATGGAGCTGGGCATCGACATCGCCGACCTCCAGCTGGTGCACATGCGCAACGTCCCGCCCACCCCCGCCAACTATGCCCAGCGCAGCGGGCGGGCCGGCCGCAAGGGAGACCCCGCTCTGGTGCTCACCTACTGCCATGCGGGCAGCGGGCATGACCAGTATTTCTTCCTTCACAGGCGGGAGATGGTCTCGGGAGCCGTGAGGCCGCCCCGCATAGACCTAACCAGCGAGGATCTGGCCCGCTCCCATCTCCACTCCATCTGGCTGGCCGAAGTGGGGCTGTCTCTCGGCCATTCTCTCACCGACCTGGTGGATCTGCGCGTGGAAGGTTACCCGCTCACCGAGGACGTGCGGAAAAAGATCATGCTGTCCGAAAAGCGCTTCGGCGAATGTCTCCAGAGAGCCAGAAAAGTCTTCGCCTCCTGCTCCACCGACCTGGAAGATGCCGCCTGGTATTCCGAGGAATGGCTGGAAAGGACCCTCCGGCGGGCGCCCGAGGAGTTCGACGCCGCCTTCAATCGCTTTCGCGAACTCTACCACGCTGCCGATCGCCAGTGGGTGGAGGCCAACGAGATCCTCCGTTTCAAGCGCGGGAACAGAGAGGAAGAGAAAAACGCCGAGCGTGCGCGGACAGAGGCGGAACGCCAGAAGGACCTGCTCGCCAACACCACTTCCTCCCGCGAGGAATCCGATTTCTACCCCTACCGCTATCTGGCCGGCGAGGGATTCCTTCCCGGTTACAATTTCCCCCGCCTGCCCCTGAGCGCTTTCCTGCCACGTCAGGGAGGCAGCGATTATCTCACCCGCCCACGCTTTCTGGCCATCTCCGAGTTCGGGCCGAGCAACTTCATCTACCACGAGGGCTCCAAGTATCAGGTATGGCGACTGGGCACTTCCCTCACCGACCTGGACAGGAAGATGAGAGGGGTGAAGCTCTGCAACGCCTGCGGATACCTGCACGCCGACGAGGGCCTGGATGTCTGTTCCAATTGCGGAACCCGCCTGACCGGCGACAGTTGCACCTTCGCCACCCTGCTCGAAGCGACCAACGTGGTCACCCGCCGGCGGGAGCGCATCACCAGCGAGGAAGAGGAGCGGAAGCGCTGGGGCTACCTCATCACCACACATTTCGAGTATGCGCCGGTGCGGGGTGAGAGCGAGGGGCGCATCCCCGCTACCGTGAACGACCGGGCAGGAAATCCTCTCCTCAGGCTGATCTACGCCCCCTCGGCCACCATTTACCGCATCAATCACCGCTGGCGGGCAAGCAAAGAGGATAATGACGGTTACCTGCTGGATCTGGACACTGGGGAATTCGTGTCCGGGCGGGACGATGAGAACGCCTCGGCTCGGTCCCGCCGCATGGAACGCGTGCGCCTCTTCGTGCGCGACACTAAGAACATGCTGCTCCTTTATCCTGGAACGGATGAGGCGGAATGGCCGGAGGAGGTGCTCGCCACCCTGGAGCACGCCCTGCGCCGGGGCATCGAGCAGGCCTTCCAGATAGAGGCATCCGAACTGGCCTCAGAGCGCATCGGCACAGGCAACATCCGGGGCATCCTCTTCTACGAGGTGAGCGAGGGCGGATACGGCATCCTGCGCAGGCTGGCCGGTGAGCAGGACGCCATTTCCCGGGTGGCAGAGGAAGCCCTGGCGGTCTGCCATTACCATCCCGCCGACCTCTCCGATGCCAACCCCGACTGCCGGCGCGCCTGCTACGAGTGCCTGCTTTCCTACAGCAATCAGCGGGACTACCCCTTGCTCGACCGCGAGCTGGTGAGGGATATCCTCGGGCGGCTCGCTTCCTCACTGACCCATCCCATCGTCAAGGGCAGAAGCTACGAAGAGCATTACCTGTGGATGCGGGCCCTAACGGACTCCCGCTCCCAGCTGGAACGGAGGCTCATCGACCATCTCTACAAGACCAGACGCAAGCTGCCGGACGACGCCCAGCGTGCCCTGGCCGATCACTCTGGCACCATCCCCGACTTCTTCTACCGGCCTTATACCTGCGTCTATTGCGACGGTTCGGTGCATGATGAGCCCGCCCAGAGGGAGAAGGACGCGCGTCTGCGCGCCGAGCTCAAGGATCTCGGTTATCGAGTTGTCGTCATCCGCTACGACCGCGACCTGGAGGAGCAGATAAAGGAGTATCCCGACGTCTTCGGGGAGGCGTCACCGTGAGCGACTCCTACCTTCCCGGCGTCGGCTCCCTCGTCCGCTGTCGCGGTCGCGAATGGGTGGTGCTGCCTTCATCCGGCGAGGAACTGATGATGCTGCGTCCTCTCGCTGGAGGGGAGGAGGAGGTCTGCGGCATCTACCTTCCTCTGCAGGAACTCGGCATAGACCTGGTGGAGCCCGCTGTCTTCCCGCCTCCCGACCCTGCCGAGGCGGGAGATGCCAATTCCGCGGGCCTGCTCTTCGATGCCGCCCGCCTGACCCTGCGCGACGGAGCCGCCCCCTTCCGTTCCCTGGGCCGCATATCCGTGCGTCCCCGTGCCTATCAGTTCGTCCCCCTGCTCATGGCCCTGCGCCTGGACCCGGTGCGCCTGCTCATCGCCGACGACGTGGGGGTGGGCAAGACCATCGAGGCGGGGATCATCGCCAGGGAGCTCCTGGACCGCGGGGACGCCCGGCGCCTCTGTGTTCTCTGCCCGCCCTACCTCTGCGAGCAGTGGAGAAGGGAGCTGGTAGAGAAATTCCACCTGGACGCGGTGATCATCAGCTCGGGCACGGTATCCACTCTGGAGCGCCGCATGCTCGACCCTTCAGCCAGCGTTTTCGGCTATTACCCATATGCCGTGGTGAGCATAGACTACGCCAAGAGCGAGCGCCACCGCCAAAACTTCCTGGCCAACTGCGCCGATTTGGTCATCGTGGACGAGGCTCACGGCGCGGCCCTTCCCTCCTCCCGTTCCGCCTCTCAGCAGCAGCGGCACAGGCTCCTCAGTGATCTGGCGTCCCGCGATGACCGCCACCTCATCCTGCTCACCGCCACTCCCCACAGCGGAGTGGACGAGTCCTTCCTCTCCCTGCTGGCGATGCTCGACCCCTCCTTCGCCAGCCTGGACCTCGCCGCGCTCACCGAGAAGCAGCGCGATGCCCTGGCCCGCCACTTCGTGCAGCGGCGCCGCGCCGACATCGTCAAGTGGATGGGGGAGGATACCCCCTTCCCCCAGCGGGTGGCGTTGGAGGAGCATTACGAGCTCTCGCCGTCCTGCCGCCGCCTTTTCGAGGATGTTTACGAGTTCAGCCGAGAGCTGGTGTTAACGGGCGAGGGGGAAACCGAATACCGCAGGCGCGTCCGCTACTGGACTGCCCTGGCTTTGCTGCGATGCGTGATGTCCTCGCCCGCCGCCGCCGTTGCCGCTATCGGCAAGCGCCTTCAGGGCCTGGAGCCCTCCGGCGGACTCACCGATGACGAGGCCGTCTCCACCGTTTACGACCCAGAGGAGTTCGAGCCCAGCGACGTCCAGCCCTCCCAGGTGATGGAGGAGGGAGCGGCTGAGCTCCCGCATTCCGAGGAACGCAGGCTGCGCGATTTCGCCGGGCGCGCCGATGCCCTCAAAGGTGAGGATGACCGCAAGATCGCCGCGTGCGCCGAGATAGTCAAAGGCCTGCTGGATGAGGGGTTCTCCCCCATCGTCTGGTGCCGCTTCATCGCCACCTCCGATTACGTGGCCAGTGAGCTGGCCCGCCGCCTGCCCCACGCCCGGGTGCTCTCGGTGACCGGCGCGCTGGCGCCCGAGGAGCGGGAGATGAAGGTGGCCGAGCTGGCGGGGGAGGGCAAAAGGGTGCTGGTGGCCACCGACTGCCTGAGCGAGGGAATCAACTTGCAGGAGAGCTTCGACGCCGTGGTCCACTACGACCTCCCCTGGAATCCCAACCGCCTGGAACAGCGGGAGGGTCGGGTGGACCGTTTCGGCCAGCGCTCCCCCGAGGTCAGGGCCGTGCTCCTCTACGGCCGGGACAACCCGGTTGACGGCGCGGTGCTGGAGGTGCTCCTGCGCAAGGCCCGCAGTATCCACCGCTCCCTGGGCATCTCCGTCCCCGTGCCCGTGGGAAGCGAGACGGTGGTCCAGGCGGTGCTGCAGTCCCTTTTCTTCCGGGAAAGAGACGCATCTCAGCTCCAGCTTTTCGGGGCCGAGGAAGTGAGCAGGATAGGGGAGCTATGGGACCGGGCGGTGGAGAGGGAAAAGGAGAGCCGCACCCGCTTCGCCCAGCGGGCCATCCGCCCCGAGGAGGTGCGGCGTGATCTGGAGGCTACCGACTCGGTGCTGGGAGAGCCGGAGGCCGTGCGGGACTTCCTGGTGGAGTCTTGCGGCCGCTTGGGAGTGAGGGTCAAGCAGGGCGGGGACGGCACCCTCATCATCCCCTCGCCGGAGGGTTTGCCCGAGCCGGTGCGCGCCGTCCTGCCCCTCGGTGCGGGCGCCCTGAGGATGGCATTTCGCCATCCCGCTCCCGCGGATTCCGTGTGGGTGGGCCGCAACCATCCCCTCGTCTCCGCCACGGCCCGTTTCATCATGGAGCAGGCCCTGTCGGGGCGGGCGGGCGCGGTGGCCTCGCGCTGCTCCGCGTTCAGGACCGGCCGGGTGGACCGCCGCACCACCTTACTCCTCCTGCGCTGCCGCTATACCCTCAGCGCCCCGGATTCCCCGGACCTGCTGGCCGAGGAGGTGCTGCCCCTGGCTTTCACCGGAAGCCCCGCCACCGGCATCGACTGGCTCGCTGAGGAAGAGGTGAGAACGCTCCTCCGCCAGGCGCTTCCCGATGCCGGCGTCACCCCTTCGGAGAGGGCGGAGGCGCTGGCCGAGTCCCTAAGTTGGTACGAGTCGCTGAGGGAGGACATCGAGGGCATCCTCTTTCGGCGCTCCCGCCAGCTGCAGGATTCCCACAGGCGGGTGAGAGAGGCGGCCAGGGTGAGGAGGCGCGGGGTGCGGGTGGTCCGCCACCTTCCCCCCGATCTGCTGGGCCTGATGGTGCTGCTGCCGATACCCCGGGGGGTGAAAGCGTGAGCCGCTTCCCCTCGCTGCGCATCGAGGGGGGGCTGCTCTCCCCCGATCTGGTGGACCGCATAGCCGACGGTGAGGCGCCGGGACAGAGGCCCGCCGACTTCGGCCTGTCCCCCAAGGCCCATTTCCTGGACGAGGTCTCCGGCGCCTGGGGGGCGGCCCGCAGTTATTGGGAGGGCTACCGCTCCCGGCTGGAAAGTCTGCCCCCGGAGGACCCGGCCACCAGCGTTACCCGCGATCAGTGGGTCATCCCCCTGCTCAGCCTGCTCGGATACCGCCTGACCTACCAGCCCCGCGCCCAGGTGGTGGAGGGCCTGACCTTCGCCGTGAGCCACCGCGCCGACCCGGCCGGGGATGCCCCCCCCGTCCACGTGGTGGGCTGGCGGCAGGAGCTGGGCAAGCTGCCGCCCTCGGGGCGCCCCCGCCTGGCTCCCCATGTGCTCATGCAGGAATACCTCAACCGCACCGAGCATCTCTGGGGCGTGGTCACCAACGGAAGGGCCCTGCGCCTGCTGCGCGACTGCCTGCTGCTCTCCCGCCAGGCCTACGTGGAGTTCGACCTCGAGAACATGATGGAATCGGGCTCCCTTGCCGATTTCGTCCTGCTGTGGAGGCTGGCCCACCGCACTCGCCTTCCCCGGAGCATGGAGGACGCCCCGGATTGCCTGCTGGAACGCTACTACTCCGAGAGCGTGGAGCAGGGGGGCCGAGTGCGCGAGCGGCTGCGCGACGGGGTGGAGCGGGCCTTGGCCATCCTCGCAGAGGGCCTGCTCTCCCATCCCGGCAACGACGCCCTGCGCCGGCTGGTGGAGGAGGGCGCGCTCACCGCCGGTGATTTCTACCGCCACCTCCTGCGCCTCGTTTACCGCCTGCTCTTCCTCATGGTGGCCGAGGAGCGCGGCCTGATCTCCCCCCACCCCGCCTATCGGGAGCACTACGGCATGGAGCGCCTGCGCCGTCTGGCCGAGCTGCGCCTCTCCGGGGAGGAGCACGGCGACCTCTGGCTCTCCCTGCAGGCCACCTTCGACCTCTACCGCCGCGAGGAAGCGGGAGCCCTGCTGGGGGTGCCCCCGCTCAACGGCGAGC
>JACVIY010000122.1 GCA_015711755.1 Candidatus Geothermincola secundus
TGACCCCGGGCAACAAGGAATCATACGAGGATTGGCTCTCCCACTACCGGGACATGGTTTCCCGGGGCCTCAAGCCCCCGCTGACCGTAACCACCGATGGCGCTCCCGGCCTCACCAAGGCGGCGGAGACCATGTGGCCGAAGGCGGAGAGGATACGCTGTTGGGTGCATAAGATGAGAAACGTCTTGGACAAGGTGCCAGACGACGTCCGGCCTGTCCTCAAGCCCTGGCTGGAGGCGGTGCGTGACGCCCCCGACTACGAGGCCGGGAAGATGATGGCCCAGGCCACAGTCGAGAGGTTCTCGCGTGACTACCCCTCGGCCATGAAGAGCTTTGCCGAGGACCTGGAGGCTTCCCTGGTCCACCTCAAGCTCCCCTCCGTGCACCGCAAGAACATCCGTACCACCGATCTCGTGGAGCGCAGCTTTTTAGAGGAACGCAGGCGGTCCAAGGTCATCCCGCGCTTTCGGGGAGAGAGGGAATGCTTGAAACTGGTCTTCGCGGTGCTCTGGCGGGCGTCCGAGCGCTGGCAGAGGGTGCGCTTTACAGATATCGAGCGCAAGCACCTCGATAGATATATCGAGATGAAGAGGAAGGAAGAGGAGCAACGCAAGAGGGCCGAGGGCGCCGATCTCGCTGGCTCCGCCTGAGCCGTCGGCGAGCAAGCATCAACAACAAAAACATAGGTAACATCGTCAACAGGGCCGGGCTCCCGAGAGGGCTCAGGAGCGGTCGGGAGCTCTCCGCCAATGGTTTCGCGTGGGGTGGAATGTCAGCCTAGCACCGTGATATTTACGGAAGATCACCCTTGAGAGGGTTTAACATATAATGGCAAGGCAGATAACCGATACGGGACGGCTAGATCGCGTTTACAGACGTTCTGGGACTTGACCACGTAACGGCGCTCTATCTCCTCAAAGCGCAGGAAAGCGCGGGTAGCGCATCAATAATTGCGTCTGCCCCTGGACAAGAACCAGAACAGTCAAACAGCTTTCCTCCCAAGGGAAACAACCGAAAGGAGGGAGGAAGGCTATGGCAGCGAAAAACAACGAAGCTTCCAGGGAAATGGCCGCACAGCTGAGGGAAGAGGTCAAGCAGAGAGGAAAGGCGATCATGCAGAGGCTCAGGGCCGAGGAAAGGGAGCTCTTTCTTGACGAACACCCCGAGGACAAGGGCAGCGGATTTTCCGAGCGGTCTCTTTTGACCTCAAACGGGCCCATCGAGGGCCTGAGAGTCCCCCGCACCCGCTCGGGAGATTTCCACCCGGCCGTCCTCCCCGGAAAGAGAAGGGCCTCGGTGGATCGGGGGGACTTGCTCCTCATCGTGTTCTCCTGCGGCGTGAACACCAGGAAGATCCAGCAGGTGATAGAGGCCGTCTGCGGAGCGTTCTGCTCCCCCGCCTCCCTAGCCAGGATGTGCCGGCTGGCGGAGGAGGAGGTCGAGGCCTTAAAGGATGCGGCCGCTCAAGAGAGCCTGCTTCTCGGTGATCGCCCGAGCCGTCTTCCTCTCCTCGAGGCGCGGCTCTTTCAAGAAGGAGCCGGTCAGAATCGCCCAGGGCGCCGACCGCGAGGGCTGGCGGGAGATCCTTTCCCTTCTGGGTCATGGGCTCGGAAGGGGAATCCTCCCATGCCTGGCGGGAGATCTTCCGTGAACTCAAAAAGAGGGGAGTGGAGCGCATAGAGATCGCGGTCGCGGGCGGCCTTCCGGGTATCGAGGAGGCGGTGGGAGCGGTCTTCCCGGAAGCCGACCGCCGGCTCTGCTGCGTACATGCGGTGAGGAATGCCGGGACCAGAGTGAGGCGCTCCGACTGTTCCGAGGTCCCTTCGGGCCTCAAGGCCATCTACCAGGCGCCGGATGGAAAGGGGACGGAGGCAGCCCTCGCCTCCTTCGAGGAATGCCGGAAGAAGCGCTGTCCCCAACCGTTGCGCTACCGGCGGGAGGACTTTTGCCGCCTCACCGCTCATCTCCGCTATCCCGAGGAGGTACGCCTTTACGTCTACGCCGCCAACCAGCTGGAGGGGATCGACAGAGAGGTGAAGAGGAGGACTGAGACCATCGAGGTCTTCTCTTCGGAGGAAAGTCTCCTCTCCGTCCTCTGCCTTGTATTAAAGAACGAGAATGAGATGCTCGGCCGGAGAAGGCTTCGGGGTTTTGCAGAACTGAAGCCAGGGGAGGAAGGCTGAATGGTGGACACAAATTCCTTGACGCTATCTTGACAGGCGATAAATATGATAGTTATGATTTTTCGCGTTGATCACACAATGAGGTGTGAGTGGACGCGGTCGTCTGATGGGCTGCGTCCCTTTTTATTGCGGTGATGTTGTTGTGAGAGCGGGATAGGGGGATCATCCTTAGACGACGGTTAAGGCAGAATCTTGAAAAGACGAGCAGGGAGCGCGTTGAGAGGGAAAAGGAGGTTGGACATGGCTTTGTCAAGGATTAACAGGTCAGCGGCCACGGGGACCAGGAGCAGGACTCCTGATTCGGTGTCGCCGTTCAGCGGGATGTGCGCGACATGCGAGGAGGGATGCACGGGTTTATGTGAGATAGGCAAGTCCGCGTACAGAGGGGCGGAGGTCATTTACCCTCAGCCGTTCGGTTTGATCACAGCGGCATCCGAGAAGGATTATCCGATCGACTTCTCCCATTTCAACATAATGGGAAGCACTGTTGGTGCCTATGGCGTACCCGCCGACAGCGAACACGCCGTCTTCACCGCGGTAGATCTGGAGACCTCTGTAGGCGATGCTAACCCCCTTAAGCTGAAGCTCCCCATCGTCATACCCGGTCTTGGTTCAACCAATGTGGCCAAACGCAATTGGGACGGTCTTGCGGTCGGGGCGGCCATCTCCGGCATCATCCTGACCATCGGCGAGAACGTCTGTGGAATGGATGATGAGGCGGTTGTGGAGAACGGACGCATCGTCAAGTCGCCGGACATGGAATACAGGATAAAGACCTACCGCGACTGGCAGCTTGAGGGATACGGGGACATCGTTGTGCAGTTCAACGTGGAGGACACCAACCTGGGCGTGCCCGAGTACGTGCTGACCAAGCTGGGCGTGGAGACGGTGGAGCTCAAATGGGGGCAGGGGGCCAAGGACATCGGCGGCGAGGTGAAGTTGAAGACCATCGAGAAGGCCCGCTCCATGAAGAAGAAGGGCTATATCGTGTTACCTGACCCCGAAGATCCTGAATCGGAGCAGGCGTTCCGCGAGGGCGGCATCCGGGAGTTCGAGCGCCACTCGCGCCTTGGGATGGTCACCGAGGAGGGCTTCGCGGATGCGGTTAAGCAGCTTCGGGAAATGGGGGCCAAGCGGGTGTTCCTGAAGACCGGAGCATACCGTCCCGCGGATCTCGCCAGGGCGGTCAAGTACGCCTCGGACAACCGCATCGATATGCTGACGGTGGACGGGGCCGGCGGCGGCACCGGCATGAGCCCCTGGCGGATGATGAACGAATGGGGCATCCCCACGGTGGAGCTGTGCTCTCTCACCTATCAGTACGTTGACTACCTCGCCAAGAAGGGCAAATACGTCCCGCCAGTGGTCTTCGCTGGAGGTTTCACCATGGAGGACCAGATGTTCAAAGGGTTCGCCCTGGGCGCCCCTTACGTGCGGGCCATAGGCATGGCCAGGTCATCGCTTTGCGCCGCCATGGTCGGCAAGACCATCGGTGAAAAGATCAGCGCGGGGGATCTTCCTTCGAGCCTGAAGAAATATGGCGAAAAGCTCGAGGAGATATTCTACGCGGGCGTGCATCTGCGGGACACCTATGGGAAGGACTTCGAGAGGATGCACCCTGGGGCCATCGGCGTGTACACTTACTACCAGCGCCTGGCCCAGGGGCTGCGCCAGCTGATGGCCGGGGCCCGCAAGTTCGCCCTTCAGTACATCACCCGCGATGACATCTGCGCTCTCACCCGCGAGGCCGCCGATGTGTCCGGCATCGCCTACGTGACCGAGCTGGACAAGGAAGAGGCCTGGAAGATACTGGAAGGCTGAGGATCTCGATAGACCGGCAATAAGTCGGGGCAAAAGAGGGGCGGCAATGGCCGCCCCCTTTTGCTGTAATGGTAAAGGATCCTCATCTTCCGGGACGTTTGAGCATTAGATTCAGGGACAAGGGCTTTCCATGAGGAAGGCCGCTCGGTATTGGGTCAGGTCTGCCCAGAGCTCGAAATGCGAGTCTCTTTCCCTTGCCGCAGGTTCGGAAAACATGAGAGACGCTAAGCATGGTCGCGGGCTTCGTGGCCCACATCCGGTTAGGTACTTGCCGCAGGTTCGGAAAACATGAGAGACGCTAAGGGCTGACCCCAATATCACTGGTTGACGCCGTAGAGTATCTCCCAGAGGGGGATCTCGGCCAGGCGGGTGATGCTGTCGTAGGTGCTGCCGTACCTGTACCAGTTGAGATTGCGCTCGATGGAGGGATAGTAGAGCAAGCTCATACGGTTCCAGTCCCAGACCTCCAGGACCCCGTTGACCTCGAGCCAGGCGGTATTGGGATCGATGGGTGCCCCCTGGGTGTCCATGGTGAATATGACGTAGGTGGTATTCCCGATGATGCTGGGGTAGCGGCAGTAGCGACGCCAGAGGAAGGATGCGTTGCTGCAGTCCTTTCCGAACTGATGGTAGGCGCGGGAGGGGGTGTGCACGATGAGCTGCAGGGGCATGTAGTCCCAGGGGCGCAGGTTCTCCGGCCATTCGATCTTGATGTAGAAATGGCAGTAATTGGCGCCGCTCCAGTCCACGTTGTATGAGGAGGGGGTCTCCCAGTTCATGATGACGCTCTGGGGATCGATGTCCGAGGAGGGGACCACGTTGTAGAAAGTATACTTGTAATCCCCCCAAGTGACCGTGGGCTTGAGCGGCTCCGACGGCTTGGCCTCCGCCGCGGGCGGGGCGCTCTGTAAGGGGGTCTCGCCCTCCGCCCAAGTCCAGCCGCCCAGCAGGACCAGCGCCGTCACCAGAACCGTCGCCACCAGCAATGACCTCTTCATGGCAACCACCCTTTCCGTATGTGTCGGAATTTCAGGGTAACATCTTTTTTAGATATCGTCAATATTTACACTATATTTAATAACTACATGTAAAGGGGGGCAGCGGGGGTTCCTTTGCCGATCTCGGCTGCACGAGGGGAGCGTGGAAGGGATGCGGGATTCAGGCCAGGGGCAGCACCGAGGCTGCCTCCACTTCCATGGGCGAGCGCTCCCCGGCCATCAGCATCCGATAGCCCAGCGCCGCGACCATGGCGCCGTTGTCGGCGCAAAGGGAAGGGGGCGGATAATAAAGGGATATGCCCTCGGCGGAAAGGGCTTCCCGCATACTGTCCCGCAGACGCCGATTGCAGGCCACCCCGCCCGCCAAGGCCACCCTTTCCACGCCGCATTCCCTGGCGGCGCGCAGGGTCTTGGCCACTTGCACCTCCACCACCGCCTCCTGGAATGATGCGGCGAGGTCGGCTATGTCAGGGTCCTCGCCCCTCTCCCTGCACCTGCGGATGTGGTTGATGACGGCGGTCTTCAGGCCGGAGAGGGAGAAGTCGAAAGTGCCGTTATCGAGAAGGGCGCGGGGAAAGCGGACGGCCGCCGGGTCCCCCTTGGCGGCCAGCTCGTCGATTATCGGCCCTCCAGGGTATCCCAGCCCGAGATAACGGGCCACCTTGTCATAGGCCTCCCCGGCCGCATCGTCCAGGGTCTCGCCTAGGAGCCGGTATCGGCGGTGGTCGGGCATATGCACGAGCATGGTGTGGCCGCCGGAGACCAGCAAAGCGACCAGCGGCGGCTCAAGATCCGGGTGCTGCAGAAAATTGGCGTAGATATGCGCTTCCAGGTGGTTAACGGCGAGAAGCGGGAGGTCCCAGGCCAGACAGAGGGCCTTGGCGCAGTTGAGCCCGGTGAGCAGGGCGCCGATTAAACCCGGCCCCCTCGTGACCGCCACCGCCGAAAGATCGGCGGCGCTCACTCCCGCTTCCCCAAGGGCCTCCTGCAGCACGGGGAGGAGGCGTTCCAGATGGGCGCGGCTGGCCAGTTCGGGGACCACTCCTCCGTAGCGGCAGTGCAGGTCGGCCTGAGAGGCGATGACATTGGATAGTATATCCCTCCCTCCGGCCACCACCGCCGCGGAGGTCTCGTCGCAGGAGGTCTCCAGTCCCAGGACCAGACCTTTAAGCCCTCCGCTCATGACGCTCCCCCCGTTAGATCGCTCGCTTCGGTGAAGGACTCCTCTTTTGTCGGCCCAAAGCACTTCGCTTCGGCAATGTCCCCGGTCCACATTATCAGGGCGTCCTCTCCGTTATCCGCGTAGTAACCCCGCCTAACCCCCATAACCCTGAATCCGAATCGTTCGTAGAAGCGTATGGCTGTAAGGTTGGAACGGCGCACCTCCAGGGTGAGGAAACGAACGCCCGCCTCGAGCGCGTGAGCCGCCAACCCTCTCATGAGA
>JACVIY010000123.1 GCA_015711755.1 Candidatus Geothermincola secundus
CGGGTGTGGGGGCTATGCACGGGGGTAGCGGTGGCCGAGGACCGTGCCCGGGCCCACTTTGGCTCCCTCGGGGACCGCGGCCCCCGCTCCCAGCACCGCTTCCTCCAGGACGGCTCCGCGGCCGATGCTGCACCCCTCCCATAACACGCATCCGCGCAGGAGTGATCCCTCGCCCACCTCGCAGCCCTCGCCGAGGACCAGCGGGCCGAGCAGCCGCACGCCTCTGCCGACGCGGCAGCCGGCACCTATGAGCAAAGGGCCGCTCAGTTTCACCCCCTCGCCGAGCCACACGCCATTGCCCAGGAAGATCCCCGGTTCTCTTTCCTCGGCAGCCAACCTCACTCTCACCCTTCCAAACAGGGCATCGTGGTTCCCCCGCAGGTAGACCGGCAGGGAGCCAACATCGTTCCAGTAATCGGAATGGCGGTAACCGTAGAAGACCCGCCCCTCCTCCATCCAGCGGGGGAAGAGCTGGGAGCCGAAATCATAGAAGGTCCCGGCGGGTATCATCTCCAGCACCTCTGGCTCGAACACATAGATGCCGCTGTTGGCAAGGTCGCTCAAGGCGCTCTCGCGCGGCGGCTTCTCCTGGAATCCGGTTATGCGCCCCTCCCCGTCGGTGATGACCACGCCGTAAAGAGAGGGGTCTTCAACCGGAGTCAAAACCAGGGTGGCTATGCCGCCTTTCTGGCGGTGCCGCCGCCACAGGGAGGAGAGATCCAGGTCGGTTAGGGCATCGCCGCTGACCACCAGGAAGGTGTCCCCGCCCAGATGCTTTTCCAGCTTCTTGACCCCGCCGGCGGTGCCCAGAAGCTCCTCCTCGCGCGAGTAGGTGATGCTCACGCCCCAGCGAGATCCGTCGCCGAAATGCTTCATGATGGCCTCGGCGTGATGGTGGACGTTGATGTAGATGCGACGGAAACCGTGGCGGGCCAGCAGTTCCACGGTGTGTTCCATGACCGGGCGCCCCGCCACCCGCATCAGGGCTTTGGGGACCCCGTCGGTCAGGGGTAGCAGTCGGGTCCCCAGTCCCGCGGCGAGTATCATCGCTTGCTTCGCCATGTCCTTCCTTTCAGCTAGATCCTTGAGGGACCTTGCCCGCCAAGCGGGGCAGGCTCTCCCCGTAGGGAGGACGGGCCACTCCCACCTCGGTGATGATCGCGGTGATGAGCTCCGCTGGGGTGACGTCGAAAGCGGGGTTCCAGGCGGGCGCGCCGGGGGGCGTGGCGGCGACTCCGCCCCAAGCCCTCACCTCATCGGGGGAGCGCTCCTCGATGGGGATGGCGGAGCCGTTCTCGAGGGTAAGGTCCAGGGTGGACAGGGGGGCGGCCACGTAAAAGGGGACGCCGTGGCGGGCCGCCAGCACCGCCAGCGGGTAGGTGCCTATCTTGTTGGCGGTGTCCCCGTTGGCGGCCACGCGGTCCGCCCCGGTGATGGCAGCGTCGGCCATACCCCGGGCCAGCACCGAGGCGGCCATGCTGTCGCAGATGACCTTGTAGGGTATCCCCGCCCTCTCCAGTTCCCAGGCGGTGAGGCGCGCTCCTTGCAGAAGCGGGCGGGTCTCGTCCACCCACACCAGCTCCACCTTTCCCCGCGAGTGGGCGGCCTTCACCACCCCCAAGGCGGTGCCGAAGGAGAGCGTGGCAAGGCCCCCGGCGTTGCAATGGGTGATGATCCTGCATGAGGACGGGAGAAGCTCGGCTCCCAGCTCCCCCATGCGGCGGTCTGCGGCGTCCTGCTCGGCGGCGATGGCCTCGGCCTCCTGCAGGAGGCGGGCCGCCAGCTTCTCCGCGCCTATGCCCTCATCGAGGGCGAGGGCCCGCGACCTCTGAAGCGCCCAGAAGAGGTTCACGGCGGTGGGTCGGGTGGAGGCCAGGAGGTCGCAGGCATCGAGCACCGCCTGGCGGTCTCCTCCCGAGAGGAAAGCGGCCAGGGCGGCGCCGTAAGCGGCGGCGATGCCGATGGCCGGGGCCCCGCGCACCCGTAGCGTCCCGATGGCCTCCGCGACCTGCTCGACATCCTCCAGCACGAGGTAGGATTCTTCATGGGGTAGTCGGGACTGGTCGAGGATGACCGGCCGGCCGTCCCGCCAGGTCACTGTGCGGAAGTCTTCAACGCGCATCACTCCGTCCGCTTTCTCCGCCGCCCCGCCTGCTGATCTTCCTTCGGCCTCTCTCGGGCGTTTCCGCGGTGTTCAGGTGCCCATCTCCCAGGAGCGCAGGTACTTCTCCTGTTCGCGGGTGAGTTTCTCGATGGCGATGCCCATGCTTTCCAGCTTGAGGCGGGCTATCTCCTCGTCTATCTCCACCGGCACATCGTAGACGCATCTCTCCAGCTCATCGTGATAGAGGGCGGCGAATTCCACGCAGAGGGCCTGATTGGCGAAGCTCATGTCCATCACCGAGGCGGGATGGCCCTCGGCCGCAGCCAGATTGACAAGGCGCCCCTCCGCCAGAAGGTACAGGCGGCGCCCGTCCTTCAATGTGAACTCCTCCACGTTCTCGCGCACCATACGGTTCTTCACCGACATCCTCTGCAGGGCGGGTATGTCTATCTCCACGTTGAAATGGCCGGAGTTGGCCATTATGGCACCGTCCTTCATGCGGCGGAAGTGCTCTGCCCGCAGGACGTGGATGTCTCCGGTGACGGTGATGAAGAGGTCGCCGCGGGGGGCGGCCTCGGCCATGGAGCACACCTCGAAGCCGTCCATGACCGCCTCCAGGGCGCGCAGCGGGTCGGTCTCCACGACGGTGACGATGGCACCCAGCCCGCGGGCCCGACTGGCCACGCCGCGGCCGCACCAGCCGTAGCCGCCAACCACCACGCGCCGGCCGGCCAGTAGCATGTTGGTGGCGCGAAGGATGCCGTCGAGGGTGCTCTGACCCGTGCCGTAGCGGTTGTCGAAGAAGTGCTTGGTCATGGCGTTGTTGACCGCGATGATGGGGAAGAGGAGAACCCCTTTCTCCTCCATGCTCTTCAGGCGGATGACCCCCGTGGTGGTCTCCTCGGTACCGGCGTAGATGCCGTTCGCCTGCTGCTTGCGGCGGGAGTGCAGCGTGCTGATGAGGTCGGCCCCGTCGTCCATGGTCACCTGGGGATGATGGTCAAGTGCCGCTTCGATGTGACGGTAGTAGGTCTTGTTGTCCTCGCCTTTTATTGCGAACACGGGGATGCGGTCGTGCTTGACCAGGGAGGCGGCCACGTCGTCCTGGGTGCTTAAAGGATTTGATGCGCACAGCGCCACCATAGCGCCGCCCGCTTTGAGGGTGCGCATGAGGTTCGCGGTCTCCGTGGTGACGTGCAGGCAAGCGGAGACGCGCAGTCCTTTAAGGGGCTTCTCTGCCTCGAAGCGTTGGCGGATGAGCCGCAGCACGGGCATGTCCCTTTCCGCCCACTCGATGCGCCGCTTTCCCTCGACTGCCAGCGAGAGGTCTTTGACGTCGTAATCCATGATCAACTCCTTGCCGTGTCCTCCGGATTTCTCGCTCAAAGGGCGAATTTTCAGCAAAGTATATCACTAACAAGACCCGCCGGAAGCGTGTCTGGTGCCGATTTACAGCAGACGAGGAGCAGGCCTCCTTTGCTGCCCGGCCCAGACATGAGGGTCAGGCCTTGTTTGATGTACTCAGGCACCCTTGCTTGCGCAACCCCGAAGGCCCTGCGAAAAAAATTGAAGGTTTGGGCCTGGCCCCAAATTGAAGGTGTGGCCCCAAATTGAAGGTGATGAGGTCAGGCGGTGAGGCGGGAGGCATCGGCGGTAAGGACCCGGCGCAAGCGGGCCAGGGCGGCGTTATGTATCTGGGAAGCCCGTGAGGGAGAGAGGGAGAGGATGCTTGCTATCTCCCGCAGGCTGAAATCGAGGAAGTAATGCATCTCCAGGATGAGGCGGTAACGCTCCGGCAAGGACTGAAGAGCCCTCCGCACCTCTTCCCGAGAGGCTCTCAGCTCATCCAGGGAAGCGGGATCGGGGCAACCGCGGTCTTCCAGGACCTCCAGGAGATTATAGCCGTCATCGTCAGGCGTTAAGGACCCTTCCAGGGAGAGGGCGCCGGCGGAAGCCGCCTCCGCTGCCATACGGGAATATTCCTCGATATCCATGCCCAGGTATTCGGCGACCTCGGAATCACGCGGGTCACGCTGCAGCAGGGATGCCAGTTCCTCCCTGGCCTCCCTTAGATCCCTGCGCTTCTCATAGACGGAGCGGGGCAGGGAGGCCTCCCTTCTCACGCCGTCCACCATGGCCCCGAAGATGCGCTTGCGGGCATAGGAAACGAAGTCGGGGTTGGCCTCGGGGTCATATCGCTCCACCGCCTCCACAAGCCCGATCATGCCGTTGCCCACCAGGTCTCCGTATTCCAATTCGGGGGGAAGGCGCAGGCGCAGGGCGGAGGCGCAGGATCTCACCAGAGGCGCGTAGGCCATTATCAGCTTCTCCCTAGCCTCAAGCGACCCTTCTTCACGCCAGAGCTGCCAGAGACGCGCCGTGTCCATGGCGGACCCCTCCTCCGCGCGTACGATGCCTCAGTCCCCATCTTCTGATGCGAGCATAGACTGGTCGGCAGAGGCCCGACATCACCCTGCCTGGTGAATCCTACGCCACGGAGAGGTGACTGCGGCGCCGCAGCGTTGCCCGCAGGCGCCCGCCGGAGCTTTGATATAATCTGCATCATGCGGAGGACCGGGAACTGCCGGTCTCCCCTCCTGGAAGCGGAAGCGGCTTGAAGCGGAGGCGTCTTGAAGATAGCGGTAATCGGCACGGGATACGTGGGGCTGGTCACCGGGGCTTGCCTGGCGGACCTGGGCAACGAGGTCACCTGCGTGGACGTTGACCGGGAGAAGGTGGAGGCCCTCAGGCGGGGGGAGATCCCCATCTACGAGGCGGGGCTGGAGGAGCTGGTGCGCCGCAACCTGGCGGAGAACCGCATCTCCTTCACCACCGACCTGCAGGAGGCGGTGCGGGCCGCCGAGGTGGTCTTCATAACCGTGGGTACCCCTTCGGCCGAAGGGGGCGAGGCCGATCTCACCTTCCTCAAGGAAGCCGCTTCCCAAATAGCCCTGGCCATGAACGGCTACAAGGTGGTAGTGAACAAGAGCACCGTCCCCGTGGGCTCCACCCGCCTGGTGCAGCGGATCATCGAGGAGGGAGCCGCGGGGCATCCCGAGTTCGACGTGGTCTCCAACCCCGAGTTCCTGCGGGAAGGGAGCGCGGTGGGCGATTTCATGCGCCCCGACCGCATCGTCATCGGGGCGGAGGGGCAGCGGGCCATAAGCATGCTCACCGAGCTCTACCGGCCGCTCAACGCCCCCCTGGTCATCACCGACCCCGCCAGCGCCGAGATGATAAAGTACGCCTCCAACGCCTTCCTCGCCACCAAGGTGTCCTTCATCAACGCTATCGCCAACATCTGCGAGGCGGTGGGAGCCGACGTGCGCGAGGTGGTCCTGGGGATGGGATACGACAAGCGCATCGGCTTCGAGTTCCTCAAACCCGGGCCCGGGTTCGGAGGGTCATGTTTCCCCAAGGACTGCCGGGCGCTGGTGGACATCGCCGGAAAGGCGGGTTACCACTTCTACCTGCTGGAGGGCGTGCTCGAGGTCAACCGCGAGCAGATGGAGCTGATGGTGGAGAAGGCGCGGCGGCGCTTGGGCGAGCTGAAGGGAGCGAGGATAGCCGTTTGGGGGCTGACCTTCAAGGCCAACACCGATGACCTGCGCGAGTCTCCGGCGCTGGCCATATGCGGTATGCTGCTGCGGGAAGGGGCCTCGGTGGCGGTCTACGACCCGGCGGGGATGAAAGGAGCCGCCGACCTGCTGCCCGGTGCCGAGTTCGCACCCGATCCATATGCCGCGGCCAGCGGTGCGGACCTGCTGATGCTGCTGACCGACTGGGACGAGTTCAAGTGGCTGGATTTCCGCCGCCTGAAAGAGGAGATGGCCGCGCCCCGCATCATCGACACCCGCAACTGCCTCGACCCTCTGACCCTGCGGCGCCTCGGCTTCGATTACCAGGGAGTGGGGCGCTGAGACGGTACACCTCCCGATCCGAGAAGCGGCCGCTTCTGTATTCGCAAGAGAACGAGAAGGAGCCGTAGCGCTCCTTCACCGCTTCATCGTTCTTGAGTGCCATCACCCCTTCAAATAAAAAAGATAACATGCTCTTTTGCGTGTAAATTCGCTCTTTTGATAGTTGACGATGGATCCCCCTAATAGTAAAGCCCATAATCTTCTGTAAATTTCCGCCCTCCGAGACAACGTCTTGTTCCTTCCGGCCGGAGGAGAGGACGAGTCGCCGTCATCTTCCTCCGGTATCGCAAACCGAGGGCAAAAGGACATGACCGCACCCAGGCCGTCGGCTCCTGTGCCCCGAGGCGTTCCTTATCGGGTTGTCGAGGAAGA
>JACVIY010000124.1 GCA_015711755.1 Candidatus Geothermincola secundus
TAGCTCGCCGAGAACGCCCGACCAGTACCAGCGCTTTATCTTCTGCTTTATCGGAACCTCCTCGAAGCGCTTGCCCAGATGGGCGCAAATTGCCGAGAGCGGTATGAGCTGGGTTGTATAGGGAAGAGAGCGCGCATCGAATATCTTCTCTCCCGCCAAAAGGAGCGCGGCGTCCTTGAGGCCCTGCATGATGCTGCCCGCGAGCCTCAGGTAATCTTCGAGGCTGAGGTTCAGCACGTCCTTGCGCTTGCAGCCTACCGCCCCTTCCGACCGCTGATATCGTTGAAAAGAAGCGAGGAGGGTCACCGCGGTCAGGAAAGACGTGGCGTCGAATTCCTTCAATACATCGTATTCATGGAGCTCCCGCTCCTTCTCCTCCCAGTCTTCCCGCAGACTGAATTCTTCCGCCGCGAAAGCGGCGGTCACCATCTCGAAGACCGAAAGCGTGACTCCCCCGGTATTGACCCTCTCGAAGACCTGGCATACCGCCTCCTTAGGGGTGTCCTTCAATATCTTGACGACGGGTATTTTGTACTGCTGGAACCTAAGCCATATGTCGTTTTCGAACCGCATAAGGAACTTTGATTTTTCAGGGTCGAAGCCGTGGAACTGATGGAAACCCATCTTCCGCTCGGTGAACTCGGCGGGGGAGAAGGCGATTGCGAGGTAAAAGAGGCACGCCTCGTATTCTTTCTCGCGGGTCGATACATCGAGTTCGATCCGCCGACCGAAGTCGGCGGTGACAAAACGGCCTTCCTATGCTGGATTTGGGGTGGCAGCACATCGAGTTCGATCCGCCGACCGAAGTCGGCGGTGACCCTGCGGTCCGCGGGAACCGAGACAACCGCATCGGTCCTGTCGGCTTCGGGATCGAGGCACAGGGCCATATCCAGGTAATAAAACCGTTCTATTTCCTCGCCTTTGCTGGTTTTTGTGGGCACGGGCTTGCCGCACTGTATCGCCAGATACAGGGAAGTGAGGCGCTGCTGACCGTCGAGGATGAGATGCTCGGGCTTCTCACGCCCCGGCTCATCTGCCCCTTCGACCAACCTGGGCTTGAACTCAACCCGCCGCCCCCTGTCTCTATCGTCATCAGCGCCCCTATGGGATATGACAAAGAAGCGCTGGCCAAGAGCGACCTGATATGATCGTCATCCCACACCCAGCCGCGCTGAAAATCGGCAGCTGTATGGCTCCCGTGCCTATGTCGCACAGGATCTCGTGCAGAGGCACCTCATAAGTATTGAAGGTCGATGTCGCGGGTGACATGTCTTCTCCTTTTCCTGTTAGTCGCCGCATTTGTGGGATAGGGAGGATTTTCCCGGTCAAGGTGAGGGTGACATGTCTTCTCCTTTTTCTGTTAGTCGCCGCAGTCACTCCTTCTCAAAGCCATATGCCTCGAACCTCAAGGCGTTGCAGTTCTCGCATACCGTGCGGATGGTCTCCTCGGGAGCGCCCTCGGGGAACTCGGCCGCGATCTCCAGGGTCAGCTCAATCCTCGCGTCGTTCAGTGCCAGCAGGTGCTGGATGACCTCCTGGAAGATCGCGGGCGTATCGCGGTTTATGCGTATGGGGTCTATCTTCACGGAGCCGTGGAAGCGCTTCGGTGCAGGAGTCTTGGCCATTCCCTTCTCTTCTTCCGTCGCGCTCTCGATGTATGACCCATCGCTCGCTTCATCCTCGCCGCCCGCGGGCGCAACGGCCGCAGGTTCTCTCTCCGCCTTTATTTGCCTGGATGCAGCTTCGGGGTGGACGACCAAGCTGTTGCCGTCGGCGACCACGTTTACATGCTCTCCGGCCGCAAGCCCCAAATATCTCTGCTTCGCCTCATCCCAACCCTGGGCATAGGCGAAGGTGTCCGACTGCCACGATAGCGCCGCCAGTCCGTCCTGTATCGCCCCGATGAGCACCTCGTCATCGCGAAGCCTCGGAAGATAGAGATAGGCGGCGAAATCGTCCACAAGCTGTCGGACCCCCACGTGATCGCCCCTCCACAAGGGGATGCGGTCAAGCTCGTGACGCAGGTTCACCCCTCCGAACTGGACCAGGAGAGTCCCGTCGTTCTTCATCCTTCTGGAAGCCCTTGCGGCCAGGGCGTCCTGCCCCTGCAGGCGCACTTCGCTCCATCTTATCTCCCCCACTGGGTCCGTTTGCTCGGGGACCAGCAGCCATATGTAGGCGGCGGGGAGCTTGGCGCTCACGTCGCTTTCCGCGGACCGATGGCTGTTCTCGGCGATATTCGTCTGGAAGACATCAAGGTTCAGCGACTCGCGGTCGCGCAGAATGGATTCCCAGGCCATGAAGTCCCTCACCGCATCCTCCAGGTAGGGAAGCTGGCTCTTCTCCGCGGCCAGGAAGACCAGGGTGTTCTTGTAGGCGCGGGGCAGGTTGCCCCGCGACTGCAGGATGGCCGCGGCTTCGATAAGCGCTGCCGATTCCGTGTTCCGGGCGGAATGAGGATGTTCCGGCCCGAGGATGACCAGTCTGGCTTCCCGTTCATCGGGGATATCGGAGCTCTGGGCGCAAACGTGCACGCGGCGGAAATCGCCCCGCTCGCCTGCCTCGCGGCGCAGCCGCTCCTTTATCTCCTCGAAGACATCGTGCTCGTCGTATCTGGCAGCGCGGTCCTTGGCCAGACTGGAGACCGTCGGCGTGGTCGAGTACCAGTAACGCTGCCCGTCCATGTAAAGGTAGTTGGACCTGTCGGTAAGGCGGCGCAGCGCGTCCCCGAAGGTGGCCACCGCCTCGCCCGGCTGCAGGCAGCCCAGCTTGATCCGCTCTTCCCCTATGCCTCTGCGGGCCGCGGCCTGGGAAGAGGCGGAGTCCGGGCTCTGCAGGGGTGCGGACCCCATGAACAGGGTGCGGGCCACCCGCCGACAGGCCGAGAAGCGCCCCAGGTTGGGGTTTTCCCGATCCAGGGCGAGGGGGAGAGAGCGCTCCCCGTCGATCTCCTGCTCGATCACGGGGTCCCAGTTCTCCTCCAGGTACCTGGTGAGCTCGAAACGCACCCTGGAGTCGTCCATGGGGATGGTGGCCGGCATGATGAGCAGGTTGCGGTCTTCCTTCTCCCAAAGACTGTGGATCACGGCGGCCATAAGACGCAGTACCCCCCTGGTCCTCTGGAACCTCTCCAGGGAAGACCAGTCGCTGTAGAGGCGGTCGAAGAGCTCGGGGTGGATGGGATAGGCGGCCTTGATGCGCCTCTCATAGCCCGCCTCCCTGCATTCGGAGGGGAACTCCTTCGGCTGGCCTGCGTACATGTCCAGGAAAGCCCGCGCCACCTGGTCGCGGTGCACGAAGAGCGAGTTGTCGGTGATGGGCTGGAAGAGGCGGCGGCGCACGATCTCGAAGCTCTCCTCGGGGCTGGCCGGGCGCCAGCTCGCCTCCACCCTCCCGATGGCGTTGCTGAGCCTGATCAAGGCCTCCCTGCCCTTGGCTCCGCCTACCTCTATCTCGCTCACCCTTTCCCGTCCCTCCTGGGGACTCGGGCTTTCCGAGGCAGGGATGCTCAGCACCAGCAGAGCCCTATCCGATGCCCTCACCTCTTCGGCCAAGGCCTGGGCGAAGGTGAACTGGGTCTCGAAGGTGCCGGCGGGGAGGCCGCCTTCCTCATGCAGTTGGCGCGCATAGGCGACCCACTCGTCGATGAGGATAAGGCACGGGGAATAGCGGTTGAAAAGCTTCTTCAAGGCCTCGCCGGGGTTGGTGGAGGTCTGATCCGCCTCCCTGACCATCTCGTAGCCCTCCCTTCCCCCCAGCTGCCAGGCGATCGCCCCCCATATGGTGCGGATCTCGGTGCCGTCGTCTTTTCTATGCACCTGGCCGGGGGAGACCTTGGTGCCCACGAAGACGGCGCGCCTCACTCCCGTTGGGACAGCCAGGCCTTCCCTCGCCAACAGTTCCTCGACCCCTGGGAGCTGAGAGGGAGGGGTCCCCGAGAAAAGATGGTAAAGGGCCAGGAGGGAGTGGGTCTTTCCTCCCCCGAAGTTGGTCTGCAGTCTCACCACCGGGTCGCCGCCGCCCGCGCCCAGGCGCCTGAGGGCGTTCACCAGCAGGCCCTTCAAGCTCTCGGTGAGGTAAGTGCGGTGGAAGAACTCGGAGGGGTCGCGGTACTCGTCGGTGCCTTCCCCGCGGTACACCTGCCAGAGGTCGGCGGCGAACTCCGCCTGCTGGTACCTGCCGGAGGCCACGTCGGGGTGGGGGATCACCACCTCCCGCCAGGGCTTGAGGTGCCCCATGGGCTGGCCCTGGATGGGGGAGGCGGTTGCCTTGCGCTCCTGCTGGCGCCGCTGCTCGTCGAAGCGCAGTCTGAGGAGCTCCACCTTCCTCTTGTCCACCTCCTCGGCCTCGGGAGCCGAGACGGCGCTCAGGAGGCGGGAGACGCTGTCCAGGACCCTGTAGGCATCGTCGCTGGAGAAGTTCTCCATGTGCGCCCAGCGGTTGCGGAACTCCCGCAGCTCGCTCACCAGACTGCGCTCGACATGGCCGAGGGTCCCGGAAAAGACCTCGTTCCAGCGGTACCACAGGAGGATGAGCGCCGCATGGGGGTCCTCGAAGTTGGGCTCGACGCCGCCCGGCGCCTGGCGCAACACGGCCGCTGCTTCCTCGGTCCAGCGGCTTCCGTAAGCCGCCTTCATCTCCCTCTCTATGAAGGGGACCAGCCCCTTGCTCAGGAACTCCAGCGCTTCCCCTACCCGCTCGCGATTGGTCTTGGCCATATGGATTCACCTACTCCGATTCGCTCAATCCCAGTTGCTCCTGAACCCTTGCCGGAATCGCCCTCGCCAGCTTGGCAAGCTCGGGCCAGGCGATGACCAGGCCGTTGTAGGCCAGGGCCTCCTGGGCCCATTTCTTCCGCTCGCAGATGATGTAGAGCCGATAGGAGAGGTCGCGGGCGCTCTCCCCCAATCCGCCCAGCTTGCGCAGCAGCTCGGCCGCTTCCCGCTCGCCCCTTCCCTGCAGGGCCTTGATGAGGTGTTGCGTGGCCTCCCAGACGGTGAAGCGCTTATCGGACGCGGGGTCCCAGTCCTCGGGGAGCTCATCGCGCCGCAGCAGTCTAACCTTTCCCCCTCGGGAATGGAGTATGCCCGCCTGGACCAGCCCTTGCACGGAGGTGTTCTTGGCCTTGGAGAGCGTCTCGGCGTCCCCGAAGGGCCCCTCCTCCATGCCGAACTGCTCGAACCAGGCCACCGCCCAGCGGGTATCGGCGTCGAACTCCCCCTCCTGCTCCGCCAGCACCTCGTCCAAGGTCCGGTTGATGAGGGCCAGGGCGGTGCGCACGCTCATGGGGGAGCCGTCCGCCTCCATGACCTTGGAGTAGCGGGTGAAGACGGCCATGCCCGGGCCGATGGCCGCCTGGGCCAGGTCCACGGGGGCGATGCTGCCGTGCTGGAGGTTTCTGAGGGCTTCGGGTAATTCCATCTTGAGCGCAGAAATAAATTCGCGGCGGGTGGCCATGGGGGCGTCCGCGGGGCGGGGGCGGCAGACCAGCACGATGGATGAAGCGAGGGCGTTGGTGCCGGATGCCAGCATGCGATTGGACAACTCGCTGCGCATGGGCCAGGTGCCGTGGACGGAGAAGCCGGCGTCGATGAGCCCCGAGAGCATGGTTTCCCAGCCGGTGGAGGCGATGCCCTTATCCTTGGCCCCCGCTTCCTCACTCTCGGCCTGCTTGAAGGCGTAGTAGATGGTGACCGGGAAACCTTCGTTGCCCGATTCACGCATCCGCTTGAAAGCGTTCCCCAAGCCCTCTTCGAAGAAGTTCTGCGCTTTTTCCCTGCTCCCCTCGTGCCTGTAGGGCGAAGCGATGAGCTCCTGTGCCTTCGGGGTGAGGAGCGTTGAGAAGAGGTCGGGGTAGATGCCGCCGAGAGAGCGGCGGAGCCAGACGTAGAAGAAATCGCTCAGGTCGGCGTAACCGATGTTGTCATAATACGGGGGATCTGTAGAAACCAATGGCAGATCCACTCCATCGATTGCTGCCGTTGCATCAAGCTGTTTGGATATGCCGACAGCTGAGCCGCTCCAAACGGCCAACGCCTTAGCCCCCCAATCAAGCAAATCCAGCCAGTTTCCGGTACTTGAGCAGAACGGGTTCCCTTCGGCGAAATCCCAGGTCATGGGGATGGCTTGGCGGTTGAAGGTGTTCCTAATCGTATCTCTTCCCGAATGCCAAGTTGTAATTGTAGAACCATAATCTGCAAGTTTGCTGATACCGAAAGCTAAATATGTAGAAATAGCGTCGGCGTAGGCGGTGGGGCCGTTGCCGCCCGAGTCGAGGGGGCGGTCGTCCTCGGGGAGGGTCCCTGCGGCTTTGGCGTCGGCGAGCGCTCTCTCCCGCGCCTCA
>JACVIY010000125.1 GCA_015711755.1 Candidatus Geothermincola secundus
TCAGCTGGACTTCTTCGCCCGCCGCCTCTGGTGGGCGAAGACGGCATGGCTGGCCCGCCTGGCCCGACGAAGGGTGCGGGGAGTTGGCCCGGGCGACCTGGAACTGCTCAACGCTCCCTTCTTCGAAGCCCTCTATCTTTTCGGACGGGTCCCCGACCTGGGGGACCGCGCCTTCCGCTGGTACCGCATCTTCCGCGGAGCCGCCCGCCTGCTGGGGATCACCGCCTCGGGCAACGCCAGCATCCGCCGCTTCACCCCCGTGGACGAGAACGCCCTGGAGGTGTCCGCGGCTCTCACCCAGCTCTACCCGGGCTTCCTGCCCGACGCATTCGTCTTCGGGCACACCCACCGCGCGGGGTACGGGCGCACCCGGCTGGGCCTCCTCTCCCTGGAGATGTACAACGCGGGCTGCTGGGTCAGGGAGGACGGCGCCACGCCGGGGACCTGGCTGGAGATACGGGACGGCGAGGTGTCCCTTCACCGGCTGGGTCAACCTCCCGCCACCCCTCATAAAGGGAGAGCCGGGCAATGCCCGGGCCCATGACCGAGATCTTTCACCCGAACCCTTAAACGGAAGGCTTGCCGAATGAACGGCCTATAGGCGGTCGGCCCGAACCGGCGCGTTTCCAGCAACTTCCAAAACCTGCAGCCTAAGGCGAGATAGCCGCGATCGGGGTCAGAACCGCAGCAGGAAATCCTCCAGGGGCATGCCGCCCTCACCCACGATCAGGGGCCGTGCCGTCGGATATGCTCTCATGAAATACGACAGGCCGGACAGCGCTTCCCGCCTTTTTCCGCTCTTCACCTCGATGGCGTAAACCGAGCCGCCCTTGTTGACCACGAAATCGACTTCGCGGCTGCCCTCCCTCCAGTAATACAGCTCCACTTCCCCCACGGAGGCCTTGTTGGCGAGATGCGCTCCCACCGCCGATTCCACCAGCCGTCCCCATGCTTCCGGATCGCTCCTTGTAGCCCTTAGAGAGCCGCCGGTGAGCGATGTCATCAAGGCGTTGTTCAATACCTGTAACTTGGGGCTGGAGCGGCGCCTGCGCACATGAGAAGCTGAGAACTTGGAAAGGCCCGCGAGCATGCCCGATCCTTCCAGCAGGTCCAAGTAATGGGCGAGGGTAACTGTGTTTCCCGCATCCTGCAGCTGCCCGAGCAATTTGGTGAAGGAAACGACCTGACCGCTGTAAAGGCATCCCAGCTCAAAAAGGCGGCGCAGCAAGGCCGGCTTGTCCACCCTTTTCAGGAGGAGGACATCCCGGCTTATGGTGGTCTCTACAAGGGAATCCTTTATATAAGACCTCCAACGGCCTTCCTCCTTTACCAGCCCAGCCGCCCCCGGATAAGCGCCGTAAAAAACGAACTCTTCCAGGGTGAAGCCGAAGGCCTCCCTCATCTCCGCAAATGACCAGTGCGGCAAGCGGATGACCTCGAAGCGGCCGGCGAGGCTTTCGGAAAGGCCTTGGCCCATCAGCAGGGGCGACGAACCAAGAAGTACGACTTTAAGGAGGGCGCCGGCAGCAGTGTCTTCATCCCAAAGACGCTTAACCGCCTCGGACCACCTCGGGATCTTCTGGATCTCATCAAGAACCAGGACCGCACCGGCGCGGCCGGAGCGGTCAGCCATCGTCCTCGCCATCTCCCACTGCGAGTACATCCAGGCGGCATCGCGCAAAAGCGGCTCGTCAGCCGATGCATAATGCCAAGCGCCCCCTACCTCCTCGAGAACCTGCCGGACCATGGTCGTTTTTCCGGTCTGGCGCGGGCCCGCAACCACCTGGATGAAGCGCCGCGATTCCCTGAGCCGCTTCTTCAGCACCTTGCCCATGGGCCTGATGAATTGTTTTTTACTCATAACATTGAGTATTATTAATCATGGTATTTAGTAAAATCAAGAGACGCAGAACGGCCCGTCCTCCGCGGCGCGCGAGGCTCGCGCTCCCTATGCCCATCCCGTCGTATCATGCATATGCGGGGTTCGGTAGGCTTGTGGACTTGAGGGTACATCCCGCGCACATGAGCCGCCCATCGAGTTCGGCACGGCGGCCGCTCTTATATCCGCCTCTATCCCCTCGAGCGGATCCCGCGGCGGCCAGACGCCCAACTCCACGGCCTCCTCGATTAGGGGCTCAAGGCGCGGTGGGCCTCCTCAAGGCCTATCTTTTCCCGCTCCGCCACGGACCTGCGGAAACGCTCGTGGATGACCCTGTCCGGTATCATGCTTACTTTCAGACCATTATGGCGCCGCCCGCCGCGTGTCCCCCCTCCCCCTCCCGGCATCCGCGATGTCACCGCGGGGGGCGCCCCGGGAAAATCGGAATTTGTGGGGGTCTGACCCTGATCGGAGGTGCGGGGGCGGGAGATCGCAGCGTTCCGGCTCGCGCCTCCGTTCGGGTTAAAGATTGGAGATTGGGGGGCTGACCCTGATTGGAGGGGGGAGGGAGAGCGCCACGGTCCGGCTCGCGCCTCCGCTCGCGATGGCCGTGAAAGACCGGTTGCGCCTCTTCCCGCGAAGGCCACCGGCGGGTCAGCCGCGGCGGCGGGAGTAGGCGAAGCCGAGGATGGCCGGGAGCACCGTCACCGACACCACCACCGCGAAGACCAGCCCGATGACCGCGGCCAGCCCCATGCTCCTGAACCCTCGGTAGCTGGCGAAGAGCAGGCAGGCAAAGGCGCCTGCGGTGGTGAGCCCGCTGGCCAGTATGGCCCTCCCGGTGGTCCCCATGGCCACGGGGATGCCCCCGGCCACCTCCCCCTCCTCGATGGCCCGGTGCATCAGGATGACCCCGAAGTCTATGCCCATGCCCACTATCATCGGCGTGACCACGATGTTGACGATGTCGAAGCGGAAGCCGGTCAGCCCCATAAGCCCCACCATCCAGAGCACCGCCATGCACAGTGGGAGGAAAGCGTAGACGGAACGCGAGAGGCGCTTGAAATCGAAGAGCAGGAGCAGAAACACCGCCAGCATCGATATCCCCGTGGCCTTTCCCAGATCGCCCTTGAGCACGCCCAGCAGGTCGTAGAAGACCACCGGGGTGCCGGTGATGCCGCCCTCCACCTCGCGCACCGAGGTAACGAAGGAGCGGAGGAAGCGCTCCTCCCAGGGGTCCTCCCTCGGATAGATGTAGGTGACGAACTCGCCCGATGCGGAAATGAAGGTATCGCGCAGGGAATCGGGCAGGCCCTCCAGGGTGGGCGGAGCCGCCTCCAGCATGGACGAGAGGGCCATCCCCTCGGGGGTCCCGCTGAGGCCTGCCCACAGGGGCGTGGCGTAGAACTCTTCCCTCATCGCCGCCAGCCGGCGCGCGCGCCCGTCGACGTCCTCGGGAAGCAGGTCGGTGAGCGCCTCCACCTTGCCCACCTCGTCAAGGCCCCGCAGCTCCCCCGCCTTCCTCCTCACCTCGGCGAGGTCGGTGTCGAAGGCCACGGAGTAGTCGAAGCTCATGCCGAAGTCGCCCACCAGGATGTCCTTGACCCTCTCGCTCTTCAACCCGGCCGGCTCGATGTTCCACATGTCGTAGTCGTACTGCACCCGGGTGACCCCGAAGACGGCCAGGGCGGTGAGGGCCGCCGCACAGGCGATGAAGGCCCAGCGCCTCCGCACCGCCACCTCCCCCAGCCGCTCCAGCGAGAGCATGCGCCCCCGCACCCGGCCCGGCTTGAGGGGAAAGCGCCTCTCCTTCAGCGTCACCACCGCCGGCAGCACCGTCATCATCGAGAGGAAGCAGAGCAGCACCCCCGCACCCAGGAAGAAACCGGTCTGCCGGAAGGCGCGGCTCTCCCCCAACACGATGACGAAAAAGGCGGCGGCCGTGGTGGCCGCCCCGGTGAACACCCCCATCCCCGCGTGGGAGAGGGCCTGACGGAAGGATTCCACCCGGTCGCCGTGGCTCTCCATCTCCTCCCGGTAGCGGCTGAGGATGTGCACGGAGTAGTCCACCCCGATGCCCATGAGGATGCCCGCCAGCACGCTGGTGATGAAGTTGAGTGAGCCCACCACCAGGCGCATCAGGGCCATGGTCCAGATAACCGACATCACCAGGCAGAGAAGGGACAGCAGCGGATAGGACACGCTGCCGAAGAAGAGGGTGTACACGGTGAGGATGACCAGCACGGCCAGGGCCATCACCACCACCATGTCCGCGTCCACGCAGGCCTTTTCCTCGTAGGCGAAGAAGTAGTTGCCGCCCGGCAGCACCTCCAGCCCGGGGTGGCGCTCCTCCAGCCCCTCGGCCAGCTCGCCCATCCTCTTGGCGAAGGGGATGGTGAAGGAATAGTCGCCGGTTCCCCTTACCGGCCTGGCCAGCACCAGCAGCCAGTCCCCGCTCGGAGAAATCATGTAGTGGTCCTCGTCGTATCCGTAGCCGAGAGTCCGGGCGATCTCCTTTTCCCGGCTTCGCAGTTCCCCGGAAATGAGGCCCCGGGCCGTCTCCGTGTCCATGCCGTACATGAGGCGCAGGCCCTCCCACAGCTCCCCCAGCTCCTCCTCGTCCGCGAGATAGAGGGCACTGCCACGGTAGAAGTCGAGGTCCAGCCGGTTGGAGGCGGAGATGATGTCGGGGTCGGCTGCGAGCTCCGCGACCAGCTCGTCGGAGGCGCGCCTGGCCTCCCCGCCGTCCGCGTGCCTCAGGGCGAAGATCATGTAGTCGGAGCCGCCCATCTCACTCTCCATCTTCCGGTAGGACTCCACCATGGGGTGGCCGGCGGGCAGCATCTCCGACCAGTCCATCTTCACCTGCAGGCCCATGGCGGCCAGCGCGGCCAGCGCGGTCAGGAGCAGGGCCGCCCCGAAGGTCTTCCAGGGGTTCCTACAGACCAAGCCGGCTGCGTAGGAGAACAATCTCTCGCGCATGCGGGGATTATACTGCAGGCTGCTCCGTCATCGCGAGGAGCGCCCTGAAAAATTGGAGTTTGGGGGGCTGACCCTGATTGGACCCTGATTGGACTGTCATCGCGAGGAGCGCTTGCCGCTCGCCATGCGGGGCCGCTCCGCGCATGGCCAGACGGGGCGGCGCGAGAAGGGAATCCCGTCTACCGTATGTGGAGTGGCATGTCGAAGAATACTTTCGGACTCTCGCTCATTTTTTTTCAGCATACGCCAATACCATAAACGGGTAATATCGTGGGTTCCATGGGTTATGAAGACTTAGCATATTAAGCAATATGCTCTTCCATGAGGCCATTGCCCTGGGCTTCAGGTCCTTGTCGGGCGACTGGATTACCTCCACGGTAAAGCCATTCGCATTGAAGACGGATATAATTTCTTCAATGTCAAAGCCCCTTCCCGGTTGATTATGTACCTCAGCTTCCAAGTTCATCCTCATGGTCTCTTTGTCTTTAAACATAAATTTTTTCTTTAACAACTTGCTTAGAGCCGGGTAAACGAAAAGCCTTGAATCGTATATGAGTTTCGCGGGGAGCTTCCAATCCAAAGCATCCTTGCTGGGCTCTGAATCAAATAATATCCCGCCCGAGCAAACCCTGCATGCTTCATGAATCGCTCTTTTCCAGTCCAGAATATGATGGAGCACGGCCGATTCAGTAACTATGTCAAATGCCTTGTCTTGAAAGGGCATGTTGGAGGCATCTCCACAAACAACCAAAGCTCCGCTCTTTCTCTTAGCAATTCTGAGATTTGCTAGTGAAAGGTCAAGCCCTACCTGCTTGAACCCAAATCCACTCAGCCAGTTTATTACATTACCCGGCCCGCAACCAAAATCGAGTTGCCACAATGTATTTTTTCCATAACTTGCTTGGCAAGCATTCTCTATCAAAACATTAATCGCTCTTGAGATCCTAAGACCAATTTCATCTTCCTGCCGGGTAAACTCAGCATATTCATCAGAGAAAGCATCGTAAGCACTCTTATTGGCAAACATAGCCGTGCAATG
The DNA here is from genome assembly GCA_015711755.1 of Candidatus Geothermincola secundus. Taxonomy (GTDB): domain Bacteria; phylum Actinomycetota; class Geothermincolia; order Geothermincolales; family Geothermincolaceae; genus Geothermincola_A; species Geothermincola_A secundus. Next base: position 5,901 of record JACVIY010000125.1, read on the forward strand.
GATTATTTCACCTTTAAAGCTCTTTTTTAATTCAACACTCCATAAAATAGGGATGCCATCATTCGTTATGGGATATTCTTCGCCACAATTTTCACATCTATAACAAAGGTTTATCTCCTCTCCCATATAATCAAAACCGCGTGCGGGCTTGCATATCTTAAGGAAGCGATTGCCACAGAAAACGCATTTTAGGATGGACAGCAATTCCTCTAGCATAATCTTCGCCTTTTCACTTTTCGATATAATGCTCACCTTAAAGCGACTATTTTCGCATTTCCCTTTTCAGCACCATAATAAAATCCCGAGTGGAATTATGAGTGGTGTTTATCGGCATTTCCATAGGGCTCTCTCATGATAATTCCTTCGAAATGTCGCGGCGTTCCGCGGGCAGCTCCACCACCCGGGAGGGCCCCGTGCGCTCATCAGACGGCAC
>JACVIY010000126.1 GCA_015711755.1 Candidatus Geothermincola secundus
GGAGGGAGACAGGCATTACGTGACCTTCCCATTGGGAGAGCTGCGGGCCTCCACGCGGACCTGCGACATCCGGCTCGGGGAGAACATCGTGCGGGGAGAGTGCCCGCATTGGGAACTGCGCCTGGGTTACAAGGACATCCGCATGGAGCTCGACTTCCGCAACCTCACTCCCGGCTGGGCGCGGGGCACCGGTTCGGTGGTTTACGGCAACGACCGCCGCCCCGAGGTGCTGGGCTGGGTGGTCCCGCAGCCCCGAGCGGAAGTCAGCGGGGTCATCGAGTACGCGGGACGCCGGTTCGAGGTGAGGGGACAGGGCTATCACGACCACAACTTCGGCTCGGCGCTCCTCTTCAAGTACGTGAAATGCTGGCACTGGGGACGCCTCACCTCGGGGGACCTCACCCTCATCTATGCCGATGTCACCCATACCAAGCGCATGGGCCATCTCCGAGTGCCCTGCCTCTTGATCGCGAGGGGGGACCGCCTGCTGGTGGAGGTGGGCGAGGGGACCGAATGGAGGATGGAGGCGGAGGATTACGTCCCCGATGAGCAGGGAGTGCAGGTATATCCCCGCCACCTGAACATCCTCTTCCGGGAACGGGACGTGGCTGGGGAGTTGGACCTGCGGGTGCGCAGGGTCTGGGAGACAAAGGAGACCATGAGCGTGCTGGGAAGCCCGGGAGGCCGCTTGCAGAGGGCGTTGGGCAGGATGCTGCCCACCCCCTGCTATTACCGCTTCATAACCGACTTCCGGCTGGACCTGGAGGCGGAGGGGCGCAGCGAGACCTACGAGGGGGAGACCATCACCGAGTACATGATACTCAGCCTGCGGCGAGGGCAGCTGCCCCCCGACGGATACCACCTGCATAATCCGCCGGGGATGCCCAGCTTGGTGCAGAGGAGATGGGGTGAGGGAGGATGAGGGCTCGCAGGGTCCTGCTCTCGGCCACCCCCGCTTTGACCGCCTGGGCCTTCCGCCGCCTCGCCCGCGCCCGCCTGGCGCCGGCCATACGCATCGAGGAGGGAGTGAGGTCGCGCCACCCCGACGACCTCAACATGGGCCTGCCGGACCGCGCGGATGCCGCTCACCGCTACCCCGGCCGCGGTTATTTCGAGTGGTGGTACTTCGATGCCCGTTTCGAGGACGGCCATTCCTGTGTAGCGGGGATGCTGGACCCCGACATCTACCGCCTCACCCGCGACCGCTCCCAGCTCTTCCTGCACATCCGCACGCCGGACGGAAAAACCTTCCACAACTACATCGATTTCCCCCGAAAGAGCTTTCGGGCCTCATCCGAGAGTTGCTCGCTGGAGCTCTCGGGCAACGTCATAAAAGGGGGGTTCCCCCGCTGGGACCTGGACTTGGAGCACGGGCCCTTCGCGGCGCGTCTCTCTTTTCGCAGCCGTCTCCCCGGCTGGGCGTTGGGTTCCGGGGAACTGCTCTTCGGCAGCCTGGAGTCCTCCCGGGTCTTCGGATGGACGGTCCCGCAGCCGCATGCCGAGGTGAGTGGATGGCTGGCCTACCCCGGGGCGCGGGTGGAGGTGAGCGGAAAAGGTTATCATGACCACAACTGGGGCAACCTGCTGATGCCGCTGTACCTGTCCCACTGGCATTGGGGGCGGGTGATTCACCCCGAGGCCACCGCGGTTTTCGCCGAGATCTTCACCCGGAGCAGCTGCGGCCGCTCGCGCATACCCCTGCTGCTGCTGGCGAGGGGAGACCGCCTGGAGGCGGAGAGCTGCCGGGCGCGGTGGAGTTACGGCGGGTGGAAGAGGGACGGCTGCGGGGTGCAGGCCTACCCGGAGAGAGCCCTGTGCCGCCTGGACGAGAGGGGCGTGCGGGGCGAGATGGAGTTCCAGACCGTACGGGAGCTCGAGGTCAACGACCTCCTGGGCCATGCCGGCCTGCCGGCTCCGCTGCGGGCGGCACTCGGCAGGACGGTGGCGCGACCCTGTTACTACCGCTTCCTATCGCTCTACCGCATGTCCCTGGACGTGCGGGGCGAGCGTCTGGACCTGGAGGGGGAGTGCGTGAGGGAGTACATGGTGCTGGGACTGCGTCAGGGCCTTCGCCCCGACGAAGGGCGCTGGCGCCATTTCCTGCCCGCGGTCTCTCCCGCTCCCGCCTGAGCCGGACCCTTCAATTTGGGGCCAGGTCCAAACCTTCAACTTTTCGTGACGATACCCGAATTGCGCTTCATCGGGAGGATGCGGGTGCCCCGGACATTAGATGAGGCCTGAACCTCATGTCTAGTACCCCGACATCCTCAGGAGCTTCTCGGACAGCGAGACGGCCGCGGCCCCATCCACGGGGACGGGGCGGCAGGGGTCGTTGATGAGATAGGGGATGAAATCCACCCGGAAGAGCCGGTCGCCCCGGAAGTGCAGGTGGGCGATGAAGCCCTCGCGGGTGATGTCCCTGTGCATCTGGTCGAAGACGAGATTTCCCAGGTTGTAGATGATGAAGCTTTCGCCGTAGAACTCGAACGGCTGTATGCAGTGGGGATGGCTCCCTATCACCAGGTCCGCGCCCGCATCGCAGGCCGCGTGGGCCAGGGCCACGGTGGAAGAGGAGGGCGGGACATACTCCTCGTTCCAGTGGAAGCAGGCCACCACCACATCCGCTTCATCGCCCATTCTCATCACCTTCTCCTGCATGCCCCGCACCTGAGCGGGGTTCATCTGGTAATAGGGCGGGAGGTCCATCCAGGCCACCCCCGGCCTCTCGGGGGTGGCGTTGACGCTCCCCAGCACGCAGTTGTAGGAGAGGAAGGCCACCTCGACGCCGCCGGCCTCCTGGGTCACGTGGGAGTAGGCCTGCTGGTAATCGCGCCCCCCTCCCACGTAACGGATGCCGTTGGCCTCCAGCAGCCGCAGGGTGTCGGTGAAGGCCGCCGTGCCGAAATTGGTGCTGTGGTTGTTGGCCAGGTTGACCAGGTCGAGTCCCAGGAGCTTAAGCCCCTCGATGGTGCTGGAGGGGCCGATGAACTCAACGCCGCTGAAGGGAGGGGGGTAGCGGTCGCTGATGGGCGCCTCCAGGTCCGCGAAGACGATATCCCCACCCTGCATCAGGGGTGCAACCGCATCGAAGGGGAAGAGGGGCCCCCGCTCGACGATGGCCTTGGCCACCCTCCTGCCGGGGATGATGTCTCCCCCAACGTGCATGGTCCATTCCGCCGACCCCTCTTCCATCCATACTTTGAGGAAGGCGGCGAGCTCTTCCATGACCTCGCTGTCGAGGGAGCTGGAGAACCAGAAGCGGGAACCCTCCTTCAGGGTCAGCTGACGGGAGGGGGTGTTGACCGTGAGGCCGGGCAGGCTAAGCACCTCTTCGCGGCAGAAGTCGAAAAGGGGCCGGGCGGTCACCGCGGCATTGTAGTTGGCCTCCTCGGCGTCCTCGGGCCAGGTCACCAGAAGCGAGGGGTGCCGGTCCTGGAAGGCCTGGAGGGCCGGGGCTATGCGCTCCGCCGCACCATCCGCCACCCTGACCACGATGGGGGGATGCGAGGGACTCTTTCCGCCGCCGGCAGGCCCGCATCCCTGAGCCGCCTGCGCGGCCAGAAGAAGCGATAGGGTCAGGAGAACGGAAGGCCGCATCGTCTTCGCTTTAGCATGCGAACGCTCATGGCTCTTTCGCCCAGATGACCGCATGTTTCCGTTGGCCTTTTTCCGAATGCCCAGACCGCCCTACTGACATTCTAAAACGATGAAGCGCATATGAGAAGGGTGGAGCTCGCAAGACCGCTCCCGCAGAGCAAGATATCGAAGGTGATTTCTTCTCGAGGAGCGCTTCTTCCAATCGTGGTTTTCGTCGACAGCGAAAGCCTTATTTTCCCGGGAAGCGCGCATTAAAAAGTCCATGCGAAGGTATCTTCGCCGGTTTTTCCTTTAAGGCCGGGATACGGGATGGCCGGTGCATGCTCAGCCGAAAGCTCCGTCTCGGGCTGGTTCTCCCGCCTGATCGAAGGGGACCGGCGCACTCTTGCCTTTCCCGCGGCGGCCCCGTGGAGAGAGCTCCTCCCCGGCGGATACGACAGGTTGCGTGTCAACCGTTGCCGTGCATAGAATGGCATAGGCTCATGCGACTCGCTTTCGGTATGATGTAGGTGTCAGGGGCTACGGATGTGATGGGGTTAAGTAGGAGGCGAGAGCAGGTGTTTCCTACCCGCAGAGAAAGGAGGGTGTGATGCTGTCCGTGGAGTCCGCGTTCTCCAGAAGGGGCTTGTCTGTCATATCGGCAGGAGGAAAAGCTCCGCTGTTGATTCGCCTTACCTGTGTTCTGCTGCTGGCCTCGGCGCTATTATCCTTGCTTTCCACAAACTCGTCCAGTTCTCATGCCGCCACCACCTCAGATGAACCCGACCTCTCCTTCTGGGTGACCGACGGGAATGTGTATGCCTCCCTCCTCTCTCCGGACGGACGCATCCTCTACCTCGGGGGAGACTTCAAGAATGTGGGCCCTAACACTGGACATGGCGTTCCCATAGACACGGTCACGGGTAAGCCCCTTCCCTCCTTCCCCAGGGTGGAGGGGGATGTCTATTCCTGCGTGCCCGACGGCGCGGGCGGCTGGTTCATAGGAGGTGATTTCAACGAGGTGGCCGGCGTGGCCCGCAACCGGATAGCCCACATCCTTCCCGACCTCACCCTGGACGGGTCCTTCGGCCCCGGGGCGGATGGTCCGGTGCGGACCCTCCTGCTTTCCGGCAACACCCTCTACGCTGGAGGAGAGTTCTCCTCCATCGGTGGGCAGCCCCTCAGCTACATAGTCGCCCTGGACGCCGACCCCGCCTCCCCCGCTTACGGACAGGCCACGGGGTTCAAACCCGGCGCGGACGGCTCTGTATGGACCCTAGCCCTCTCCGGCAACACCCTCTACGCGGGAGGGGGTTTCACCTCCATCGGAGGGCAGCCGCGCGACTATATCGCCGCCCTGGACGCCGACCCCGCCTCCCCCGCTTACGGGCAGGCCACTGGTTTCAACCCCGACGCGGACAGCTCGGTATGGACCCTTGCCCTCACCGGCGACACCCTTTACGTGGGTGGCTGGTTCACTTCCATCGGTGGGCAGCCCCGCAACCGCATAGCCGCCCTGGACGCCGACCCCGCCTCCCCCGCTTACGGGAAGGCCATGGGGTTCAACCCCGATGCGAACGGTGCGGTGCTGACCATCGCCCATTCCGGCACCACCCTATATGCGGGCGGTTTATTTAATTAGATCGGCGGGCCGGCCCACAAAAAAGTTCTCGCCATTGACGCCGACCCCGCCTCCCCCGCTTACGGACAGGCTACTGGTTTCAACCCCAACGCGAACAGTATAGTATATGCGCTTACCCTCTACGGCGCCACCCTCTACGCGGGAGGGTTTTTCACTCAAATAGGCGGGCAGGCCCGTAACCGCATAGCCGCCATCGATGTCAACCCCGCTTCCCCGGCTTACGGGCAGTCCACGGGTTTCAACCCCGACGCGAACAGACCGGTACAATCCCTAGCCCATTTTGGTGCCACTATCTATGCGGGCGGTTTTTTCGCCTCCATCGGAGGGCAGCCCCGCAACCACATCGCCGCTCTCGACGCCGACCCCGCTTCCCCGACTTACGGGCGGGCCACGGGCTTCAGACCTGACGCGGACGACTTCGTGCGGACCTTGGCCCTTTCCGGCAACACGCTGTACGCGGGAGGAGATTTCACCTCCATCGGAGGGCAGCCCCGCAACCACATCGCCGCTCTCGACGCCGACCCCGCTTCCCCGACTTACGGGCGGGCCACGGGCTTCAGACCTGACGCGGATAACACGGGTTTCACCCTCCTCCCCTCCGGAACCACCCTCTATGCGGGTGGAGATTTCACTTCCATCGGCGGGCAGCCCCGCAACCGCATAGCCGCCCTGGATGCCGACCCCGCCTCCCCGACTTACGGCAAGGCTACGGGGTTCGACCCTGACGCCAACGATACCCTGGAGACACTCGCCCTCTCCGGCACCACTTTGTACGCGGGAGGTGCTTTCACCTCCATAGGCGGGCAGCCGCGCAACTACATAGCCGCCCTGGACGCCGATCCCGCCTCCCCCACTTACGGGAAGGCCGCGGGGTTCAGACCTGACGCGGATAACACGGTTTTCACCCTCCTCCCCTCCGGCAACACGCTGTACGCGGGAGGCGCTTTCACCGCGATCGGCGGGCAGCCCCGCAGCCGCATCGCCGCCCTGGA
>JACVIY010000127.1 GCA_015711755.1 Candidatus Geothermincola secundus
AACAAAGCCCAGCAGGACGCGCTGCTTTCGGCGGTGGAGGACGGCGTGGTTTTTAATGATACGGCGACCACCGAGAACCCCTATTTCGAGGTCAACCCCGCATTGGTCTCCCGTTCCACGGTTTACCGTTTGGAGCCGCTGAGCCCGGACGAGCTGAAGGTCATCCTACGGCGAGCGCTGAAGGACGAGGAGAGGGGCCTGGGCAAGATGGGCCTGGAGGTTGATGATGACGCTCTGGGGCACCTTACGCGCATATCCGGAGGCGATGCCCGCGTGGCCCTCAATGCACTGGAAGCCGCGGCGTTCCTGGCTGTCAGGGAGGGAAGCTCGCGCATCGATCTGGGAAAGGCCGAGGCGGCGGCCCTCCGCAAAGCGCTGCTCTACGACAAGAGCGGTGACGGGCATTACGACACCATCTCCGCTTTCATCAAATCCATGCGCGGCTCCCATCCCGACGCCGCCCTTTACTGGCTGGCCTTGATGTTGGAGGCGGGGGAGGACCCCCGCTTCATCGCCCGCCGCATGGTCATCTTCGCCTCGGAGGACGTGGGGTTGGCGGACAGCAGGGCCCTGCTGGTGGCGGAGGCGGCGGCCCGGGCAGTGGAGTTCGTGGGCCTGCCGGAAGCGCGGCTGAACCTGGCCCATGCCGCCATCTACCTCTCCCTCGCCCCCAAGAGCAACTCGGTCATCGCCGCCCTGGGGCGGGCCGCGCGGGAAGTGCGCGAAGGCGAGCGGGAGGAGGTCCCCCCACATCTAAGAGACGCTCATTATCGGGGCGCTGCCGACCTCGGACACGGTTACGGCTATCTCTACCCCCACGATTTCCCGGGTCATTTCGTGGAGCAGGAATACATGCCGCCGCGCCTGCGGAACGTTTCCTTTTACCGTCCCTCCGACAGCGGCGAGGAATCAGGGTTGGTTGAGGATTGGCTGCGCCGTTCCCGCCGGGGCGGTGATGCGCCCGGCTCGGGGGAGGGCTTAGGAAAAGAGGGATCATCCCCAGAAAGACTGGGCAAATAACGGCAGCGCGTCGCGGCAGGCGGCGTCATCGGTCGGTTTGACACCCCTGAGGGCGTCTGATATTTTTGTCTAAATCGTTCAGGAAGGATGCGGGAAAGGAAGGGCCGCTTGTACAGCGATACGGTAATAGATCATTTCAAGAACCCCCGCAACGTGGGTGAGTTGGAGGACCCGGACGGAGTGGGGGAGGTGGGCAATCCAGTATGCGGCGACATGGTGCGCATCACCATAAAGGTGGAGGGCGATCGTCTGGCCGAGGTGAGGTTCAAGACCTTCGGATGCGGGGCGGCGGTGGCCTCCGGCTCCATGGGCACGGAGATGGCCAAGGGCAAGACCCTGGAGGAGGCCTATTCCATCACCAACCGGGATGTGGCCGAGGCGTTGGGAGGGCTTCCACCCGAGAAGATGCACTGCTCCAATCTGGCGGCCGACGGCATCCGCGCCGCCATAGATGACTATCGGGCCCGACGGGGGGGAAGCCCTTCAGCCGGAAAGGAGGTTGGCTGAGATGCTCGGACTGACCGCGGTGGGGGCCATAGCCGGTTTGGCCATAGCGTGCTCTTTTGCTCTGTTCATGATCGCCGCCACCTGGGTCATGTTCAAGTTGTCGCGCACCCTGTCCATCACCAACCTCTTCCTGGATGACGTGCGCAAACAGACCATCCCCATGATGACCCGCTTTCAGACCACCATGGACCATCTCAACCATGAGCTGGAACTGGTGGACGGCATAATGGAAACGGGAGAGAGGATGGCCTCCCGGCTGAACTCCATGACCAAGGTGGCGCAGAAGGTGGTATCCTCGCCCCTGGTGAGGATAATCGGCGTGGGCGCGGGCGTGCAGAAGGCCATCGCGCCCCGAGGAGGCGAGGAGGAGAGCCGGGAGGGATTCGAGGGGTCCATGGATTGATGAGGGCTGGGATGATCGGGCCCCTCTCGTTCGTCCCGGTGGCAGCAGCGGAGTTCCGGCGGCGTCGGAACTTCTTCGATTTTTATGGAGACAGGATCGGAGGGTGCGGGCGGATAGCGGAGAGGGTGGCGGTCGGCGGGCGTCTGCCGCGCGCGGTGGTCCGCTCGCGGAAAAGGGAGGCCAGTTGAGGAGCGAGGAGATCAAGCGGAGGTTCCTGGAATTCTTCGCCGGGCGCGGCCATCGGGTGGTGGAGAGCTCGTCCCTCATACCCGATGACCCCACCCTTCTGCTGACCACGGCGGGCATGGTGCAGTTCAAGCCCTATTTCCTGGGGGAGATAGCCCCTGAGTACACCCGGGCCACCTCCGCTCAGAAATGCCTGCGCACCACGGACATCGACAGGGTGGGGTACACCGCCCGCCACCTCACCTTCTTCGAGATGCTGGGCAACTTCAGCTTCGGCGATTACTACAAGTCGGAGGCCGCTCGTTTCGCCTGGGATTTCCTCCTGGGGGAGATGGGGCTGCCCCTGGACCGGCTCTATTTCACCATCTACGAGGAGGACGAAGAGGCCTGGAGGGTATGGACGGAGGAGGTCGGCGTTCCCGAGGAACGGGTGGTGCGCCTGGGCAAGGAGGACAATTTCTGGGACATGGGGGTCACCGGCCCCTGCGGCCCCTGTTCCGAGATCATCTACGACCAAGGACCTCAGTTCGGCTGCGGAAGGCCCGAATGCGCGGTCGGCTGCGACTGCGACCGCTTCCTGGAACTCTGGAACCTCGTCTTCATGCAGTTCAACCGAGACGCCGACGGGGGGCTGTCCCCGCTCCCGAAGAAGAACATCGATACCGGCATGGGGCTGGAGAGGTTGGCTTCGGTGATGCAGGGTGTGCCCACCAATTTTCATACCGACCTTCTCCTGTCCCTCATCCAGCATATGGCCGGACTGGCCGGCGTCTCCTTCGGCGCCTCCGAGAAGACCGACGTGTCCCTGCGGGTGGTGGCCGACCACTCCAGAGCGGCCTCCTTCCTGATAAATGACGGCGTGTTTCCCTCCAACGAGGAACGAGGTTATATCCTGCGGCGCCTCATCCGCCGAGCGGTACGCCACGGCCGAGGGCTGGGCGTCGAGCGGCCTTTCATGGAGGAGATGGTGGATGCCGTGGTGGAACTGATGGGTGAGTCCTATCCGGACCTGCGGCGCAACCGGGCCTTCATCGCCGGCATGGTCAGGGGCGAGGAGGAACGCTTTCTCAAGACCCTGCGGAGCGGACTGGCATACCTCCAGGAATCGCTGGATTCCCTGCGGTCGAGGGGCCAAAAGGAGGTCCCCGGTGAAGTTGCTTTCCATCTTCACGATACCCTGGGGTTTCCCCTGGAACTGACGCGGGAGATGGCTGCGGAGCAGGGGCTCCGTCTGGACGAAGAGGGCTTCGCCGAGTTGATGAGCCGCCAGAAGGAGAGGGCCCGTAAGGCTCGGGTAAACGAGGGCTATTCCGCGGCGGATAAGGAAGTCTATCTGGAGGCGCTGGACTCTTTTGGGGGCACCGTCTTCGATGGCTATCAGCTGGACGAGGAAAGGGTCAGGATATTGGCGGTTATCAGCAACGACCGTTTTATCCCCGGTGCGGAAAAAGGGGCCGAGGTCGAGGTGGTCCTGGACCGCACTCCTTTCTACGGGGAGATGGGCGGACAGGTGGGTGACCGCGGTGAGCTTTCCTGGGAAGACGGTCTTATGGAGGTGTCCGACGTGCAGCGGCCCCTCAAAGACCTCTTCGTCCACCGCGGCAGGATCGTCCGAGGCCGCCTGGAGAGCGGCATGGAAGTGAACGCCCGCGTCGACGTCGAGCGCAGGGCGGACATCCGCCGCAACCACACCGCTACCCACCTTATCCACCATGCTTTGGGAGAGGTGCTGGGAGAGCATGCCCGACAGGCCGGTTCGCTGGTGGAGCCGGATCGTCTGCGTTTCGACTTCACCCACTTCTCCGCTCTGGAGCCGCGCGAGTTGGAGGAGATCGAGGAAAGGGTCAATTCCCTGATACTGGCCGACCTCCCGGTGCGCGCCTACTTCACCACCTACGAATATGCCTGCTCGCTCGGAGCGGTGGCGCTCTTCGGCGAGAAGTACGGCGACGAGGTTAGGGTGGTCGAGGTGGACGAGATAAGCCGGGAGCTCTGCGGCGGCACTCATGTGGCCCGCACCGGCGAGATCGGCATGCTCCTCTTCACCTCGGAAGGGAGCGTGGGAGCCAACCTGCGGCGCCTGGAAGCGGTCACCGGCCGCCACGCCTACCGCAGGGTGCGGAGGATGAGCGAGACCCTGGATGAGGCCTCTCGCCTGGTAAAGGCGGACCCGGGTCAGCTTATAACCCGCTTGGAGAAGCTCTTGAGCAAGCAGAGGGAGATGGAGCGGGAGGCGGGGAAGCGATCTCAGCAGCAGCTCTCGGATGTCGTCGATGCGGCTCTGCGGGAAGGGGAGCGTTGGACGGACGGGGAGGTAGCCGTGCTCAGCGCAAGGGTTGGCGCGGTCCCTGCCAAGCTGCTCCGCGATTTGGCCGAACGGGTGCTTCAGAGATTGGGAACGGGCGCGGTCATCCTGGCCGCGGAAGGCGAAAAAGTCGATCTGGTGGTGGCCGTCTCTCCAGAGCTCGCTGAAAAGGGCCTGAACGCCGTGGAGATGGCGAAGAGGGCTTCGGCCCTGCTCGGTGGCGGAGCCGGCGGGCGCCCGGACATGGCCGTGGGCGGCGGAACCCGCCGCGATACCCTGGGAGAAGCGCTGCGGGAGGCGCGGTCCGCCGCCGCATCCCTGCTCTCGGACATAGATGCGTAAACTCGGTCTGGACCTCGGGGAGCGCCGCGTCGGCTTGGCCGTCACCGATCCCACCGGCACCCTGGTCACTCCCCTGCCGCCCCTGATCGGATACGACCGCGAAGGTCTGCGCGCTTGGGTGGAGGACTTCGCTGCCAGAGAAGGGGTGGACGAGGTGGTTGTGGGCATGCCCCGTCTCCTGTCGGGCGAAGAAGGAGAGCAGGCAGTGCGGGCTCGCGAGATGGCCTCCGCCTTAGAGGGGCTTCCGAACATCAGAGTGATCTTCTGGGATGAGCGGCTCACCACGCGCGAGGCTCGCCGAAGGTTGCGGGAAGCGGGAGGGGCAAAAAGCCTTAAGCGGAAAGGTGAGGACAGCGCCGCCGCGGCGCTCATGCTCGATTCCTATCTCCGTTTCCGTTCGGCCGGGAGGTGCGATTGAGCGGAGGAGATAGAGCATCGGGCGCAGCGGGGACCCGCTCGGCGCGGGCGGCGGAAAGGCGCGCGAGGATGAAGAGAAGGCGACGGATCGCCCTATCGATGCTCTTACTCATCCTCGGGGTTACGGCCGTGGCTCTCTTGCTCGCCTTGTTGCCGGACGGCGGGGAGGAACCTCCCCCGCCTCCCCGGGTGGTCGCCCGTCTCACCATACCCGAGGGGTTCACGGTGAAACAGATAGCCGCGCGTTTGGGGGATCTGGGAGTCTTCAGCGCTGATGAGTTCCTGGCCGCTGCGGCCGCCGGGGACTATCAGGTGCCCCTGCTCCCCCCCGAACAGGCGGGCAATCTGGAGGGGCTCCTCTTTCCCAAGACCTATGACATCACCGAGGGGATGCGACCGCGAGACCTGGTGCAGAGATTGCTCGACCAGTTCGCCCTGGAGGCCGCGGCCGTGGACTTCCAGAGGTCGCGGGAATTGGGGATATCGCCATATCAAGCACTCATAGTGGCCTCACTCATCGAACGGGAGGTGGTGGTGGAAGAGGAGCGCCCGCTGGTGGCCGCGGTGATCTACAACCGTTTGCGAGCGGGGATGAAGCTTCAGATAGACGCCACGGTGCAGTACGCGCTGCCCCAGTGGAAGGAGAGGCTTACCTATGAGGACCTCAAGGTGGAGTCCCCGTACAACACCTACCTCCACCCGGGCCTGCCCCCCGCCCCCATCTGCAACCCGGGTAAGCCCAGTTTGGAGGCGGCTCTTGCCCCCGCCTCGGTGGATTATCTCTACTACGTGGCCACGGGCGAGGGAGGCAGGCATTTCTTCACCGCCGATTACCAGGAATTCCTGCGGGCCAAGGAAGCGGCCAAGAAATGAAAGGATCACCTCGGGGCCGACCTTTCAAATCTCACATTCACGCCCGCCGCCGAGAAAGGGTCGTGTTTCCGCGGCATGACCTATTGATCCACATGATCCATATCCTGTGAACGATTAAGCCCTACCCCCAACGAGATGATCCA
>JACVIY010000128.1 GCA_015711755.1 Candidatus Geothermincola secundus
CCTCGCTGCAGGGGACGGTGGGGCGCATCTACGCTCTGCGCGACGGCGAGGAAGAGGAGGTGGCCAGGGCCATCGAGGAGCAGTACCTCCCGCGGGGCGCCGGTGACGACCTGCCGGTCACGGCGGAAGGGGCCCTTCTCTCCCTCGCCGAGAAACTGGACAACCTGGTCGGATGCTTCGTCGCCGGGCTCATCCCCAGCGGCTCCGAGGACCCCTACGCCCAGCGCCGCCAGTCCCAGGGGCTCTTCTCCATCCTGGACGAACGGGACATGCATCTGGACCTGGAGAAGGCGCTGGACGAGGCCCTGCGCCTCCACGGAGCGGGTGAGGACGAGGAGGTCAGGGCCCGGCTGCTCGATTTCATGCGGCAGCGCCTGCGCCACTTCCTACTCAACCGCGGCCACCCCTATGACCTGGTGGACGCGGTGCTGGACCGCGGCCTCAGCGACCCCCCGGACGCCCTGCGGCGCCTCACGGCCCTGCGGGAGGCGCGGGAGGAGGGCCGTCTGCAGCGCGTTTACACCGCCTTCGAGCGCTGTTACAACCTGTCTTTGAAGGGGGACGGCAGGCCGTTGGAAGAGGGCCTGCTGCGCGAGGAGGTGGAGCGCGACCTGCACTCCCGGGCGGTATGGGCGCAGCAGCCCCTGCGCGACGCGTTGGACACAGGCGATTACCGCGGGGCCCTGGAGGTGTTGGCAGGACTTGCCCCTGCGGTGGACGCCCTCTTCGAAAAAGTCTTCATCATGGGCGAGGAGGAGGGCCTGCGCATGAACCGCCTGGCCCTGCTGGCCGAGGTGGTCTCGCTCTTCAACGAGGTGGCCGATTTCTCCCGCATCGTGGCCGAAGCCTGACCTCCAAACGGGGTCAGCCCCCTCCTAACGGGGTCAGCCACCCCAAACTCCAACAGTCATCGCGAGCGGAGGCGCGAACCTAACCCCCATTGTCATCGCGAGCGGAGGCGTGGGCCGGAGGGCGGCGATCCCCTGCTCCCGCCCTGATGGCCTACAGCGCCTCGCTGAGATCGCCGCGTCGCGCCGCCCCGTCCGGTCATGCGCGGAGCGGCCCCGCATGGCGAGCGGCAAGCGCTCCTCGCGATGACACTCCTGGTGCCCCTGCTCCCGCCCTGATGGCCTACAGCGCCTCGCTGAGATCGCCGCGTCGCGCCGCCCCGTCCGGTCATGCGCGGAGCGGCCCCGCATGGCGAGCGGCAAGCGCTCCTCGCGATGACATGGGCACAGCATGCGTTTTCGGAGTAGATAAACATTACCCCCAGGCGCTGAGTCAATGGATATCAGGCCCTTCTGCCTGACCCCGCCGTCCCGAATGCCGGTATCGAGTCCCGTTGGCGGCGCCGATTGCGGTCATAAGCGCAGGCGGTGCTAAAATTGATGTGGTCGGCCGGGTCGTCATTGAAGTGCGACGGGGGATGTCCTGCTTGACCGGCGGGCACCAACGGACGGGAGAGAACGTCAAATAGCCGAAACGGCCGAGCGTGAGGGCCATACCGCGGAGTGGCGGAGGCGATCCAGTGCCGGGGAAAGGGGATCGCCACGATAAGGAATAGGCGGAAGAGAGGCGAGAGGTGAAAGGGCTCACGAGAGGACGGATCAGGGAAGGAGCCGGGGGGCGTTCCGCCCTCGCCCTGTTCCTCGCCACTCTTCTGGCCGTCTCCATATCACCGTTCGTTTACGCGCCCCTCTCCCGGGCCGCCACCCTCGAAGAGAAGCAGGCGGAGGCCCGCCGCGTCCAGGAACAGCTGGACGCGATGAAGAAGGAGAGCGAGGGGCTGGCCCGCGAGTACTCGGTGCAGATGTCCGAACTGGAGTCGCTGCGCTTCTCCATAACCGAGAACCGCCGCCGCCTGGAGAGGGCCAAGGCCGAATACGAGCAGGCCAAAAAGACCTTGGGCGAACGTCTGCGCGCCATGTACATCCTGGGTGATGTGAACATGGCCGAGGTGCTGCTGGAATCCACCACCATGGACGACCTGCTCAACCGCATGGACTATCTCCGCTTCATCTCCAACCAGGACGCGGGGATCTTCAAGCGGGCCAGGGAGCTCCGCACCGAGATAGCCATGCGCCAGCGCGACCTGGAGGACCAGGAGGCCCGCCAGCGCCAGAAAGTGGCCCTCATCCAGCAGAAACAGGTGGAGTTGGAGGCTTCCCTCAAGGCCCAACAGGCCCTGCTGGACAGCCTCAACGCCGAGATAATGCAGCTCCTCTACCAGATGGCCGCCAGCTCCTCGGGATCGGGCGGGCCCGTCAACGTGACCATCAACGGACCCTTCGTCTTCCCGGTGAAGGGTGCCTACGCCTACTGGGACAGCTGGCACGCACCGCGCGACGGCGGCCGCCGCCTCCATCAGGGGTGCGACATCATGGCCCCCATGGGCACCCCCCTGGTGGCCTGCGTCAACGGGACCATCACCCTGGTGGCGGAGGGGGGCAACGCCGGTAAGTACATCCGCCTGACCATGGAGGGCAGCTCCACCTTCTTCTACTACATGCACATGCAGGACATCACCGTGTCCCAGGGCCAGAAGGTGCGGGCGGGAGACCTGGTGGGGCACGTCGGCGACACCGGCAACGCCAAGGGCGGGGCCCCCCACCTGCACTTCGAGGTGCACCCCGACGGGGGCGCCGCGGTCAACCCGTATCCCCTGCTCAAGCGGTATGAGCGGTAGGCCTTACGGGCTTTTCGAGGCCGCGGCCGTCTCGGTCCTCGCGATAAAGGAAGAAAAGGAATGAAATCCGGGATTGCCGGTATCGTCAGGATGGCGGGTGGGTAACGCTAAGCGCATGCTCCGCCGCTCCGCCGGCAGCCCGCTGTCAGCGGCAACCCCCACGGGGGCTTTAAAAAAATAACATCCAGTAAAAAAGAGACAAGAAATTGTAACGCGTTTACACAACCCCGCCCTGAACTCCTTATATATAGATGCCGATAAAAATATGGGGTCGTCGATACATCCCCCATTTAGGGTAATTCGAGGAAGAGAACGGGCCAAAACCATAAGGCCCGATGGAGGATGGAGGTGCAAGGTGCAGGCAAAAGCATCCATAAGGGCGGAGAAGTCGAGGCGCATTGCCTTCGCGCTCATCGTCGTACTGGCCCTGATGCTCCCGTTGGGCCTTCTTCTGGCGCCCCGAGCCCGGGCCCAGGACCCCGGGAGCATCTCCGGCAACGTCATCGACGCGGAAAACAACCAACCTGTTGCGAACGCTCCGGTCATAGCCCTTCTCGACCCCAATGACCCCAACACCTGGTATTTCGGGCAGACGGACCAGTACGGCGATTATCTTATCCAAGGGATCGCTCCCGCCGAAGGATACTTCGTATTGGTGGCTTTCGGCATGGAGACCTTCGACGAAAGGCATTACATCTACGATTGGGGCGGATCCCCCACCTTTTATCCCGACCCCGTCACTGTTTACGAGAACCAGGAGACCGCGAACATAGACTTCGCTCTTACCCCCGGAGGGTACATAACCGGCACGGTCACCGACGGGGAGAACCCCATCGAAGAGGTGCAGGCGGCCGTTTACCTCGGAGAGAGCACTCTTGTCGACGGCTACACGGGAACGGACGGGGTTTATTACGCGGGTCCGCTGGAGGCGGGCGACCAGTACAACGTCAGGTTCTACAAGGAGGGTTATATAACCCAGTGGTATAACGGCAAGTCCGAGGGCGAGGACTACGACGAGGTCTCCGTGACCATACGGACGGGGACAACCGGCATAAACGGGGAGCTCTCCTCGGGAGGGACCATCAAGGGCAGGGTCACCGAGTCGGGCACCTCCACGGGGCTGGCCAACTGCCAGGTCATCATCTACACATCAGGCGGCAGTTACGTTAAGTCGGTCACCACCAACTCCAACGGTTATTACACCGCCTCTGGCCTGGAAACGGGCACCTACCGGGTTAAGTTCGATATCGATGACCACATCCATTTCGACGAGTGGTATCAGGATAAGGACTCTTTCGAAGAGGCGAACGACGTGTCCGTGACCTTCGGACAGGTGACCAACAACATCAACGGGACCCTTATCAAGGGAGGGCGCATCTCCGGGACGGTGACCGAGGAGGGGAGCGGCGCGGCGCTTTCAGGTGTCAACGTCAAGGTGTACGAGAGCTCAACCGAGACCTACACGGGCATAAACTACGTCACCGGCTCCGACGGCAAGTTCCTCTGCGGCCCTCTTTCCACGGGGAATTACAAGCTTTATTTCCAGGATCTGGATGAGGACCACCTGAACGAGTGGTACAACAACAAGAGCAGCCACTCCGTCGCGACCAATATAACCGTCTATCGGGGCTACGAGACCAAGAACAAGAACGCCGCCCTGGCCGCCCGCGGCCACATAACCGGAACAATAACCGGCTCGGAGTCGGGCAACCCCGCCCTCTCCGGCGTTGAGGTCAGGGCCTACGACCTCAACCAGACCCTTCAGGCCACCGCCACCACCGGTTCCGGCGGCTATTACGACCTCCAGGTCTGGCCCGGCACCTACAAGGTCTATTTCTCGGGCGATCCCACTCATCTCGCGGAATGGTACAACAACCAGGGCAGCTTCTCTTCGGCTAACTCCATCTCGGTGAGCTCCACCTCGGCCTTCAACGCCAACGCCGTGCTCACCCAGGCCTTCGGTTCCATCTCGGGCACGGTCACCGGCTCGGAGTCGGGCTACCCCGCCCTCTCCGGCGTGGAGGTCCGCCTCTACGATGGCGATGACCAGCTCCTCGACACCGAGGAGACCGATTCGGAGGGACATTACGCCTTCACGGGCCTGGGAAGCGGCGACTACAAGCTCTTCTTCGCCGGGGACCCCACCCATCTGCCTATCTACTACAATGACAGGGACACGCTGGAGGAAGCGGACCCCGTGACCGTCACCATCCCCTCCACCACCACCGTCGACGTGCGGCTCGAGCAGGCGTTCGCCTCCCTCTCCGGCATCGCTTATGAGTCCCTCGACCCCGAGGTGCGCATCAGCAACCTGGAGGTCAGGGCGTACGATGCGGGCACCTCCAATATCGTCGCCACCACCTACGCCAACAACTACGGTGAGTATTCACTGAGCCAGCTCCCCGCCGGGAGCTACCAGCTCTACTACGTATGGAACAACCGCGACATCCCCGGCTGGTACACTTCGTCGGGGCCGGTTCAGTCCCAGTCCCAGGCGGATACGCTGGTGCTGGACGTGGGGGAGAGCCAGACGGGGCTGAACATAGTGCTGCCCTTCGGAGGCCAGATCGTCGGCATGATAACTGACGTGAACGAGGACCCCGTGGAGTCATGCAACGTATACGCTTACGGCCCCAACGGGCTGGTCATCGGCCCCGTGAGCAGCGGCAGCAGCGGCCTTTATTACCTTTACGGCCTGCCCACGGGCGATTATCATGTGCTCTTCGCTCCCACCGACGGCCTGCACGTAAGCGAGTGGTACGACGATAAGAGCGAACAGCAGGACGCCGATCCCGTCTCGGTGGTGCTGGGCCAGCAGACCCTCGATATCAGCGCGGTCCTCGACATGCAGGCGGCGGTCTCGGGCACGGTCAACGGGTCGGAGACCGGCAACCCCGCTCTTGAAGGGATCGAGGTGAAGGTATACGAGTCCTCCACCGAGACCTACACGGGGGTCAGCGCTTTCACCGACTCCGACGGCTACTACCTTGCCGGGCCGCTGGCCCCTGGTTCCTACAAGCTCTATTTCGCGGGCGACCCCACCCACCTGGCCGAATGGTACGACGATGCCTCCTCTCACGGCGAGGCCACTTCCGTTTCCGTAACCTTGGGCAGCGTGACCACGGGCAAGGACGCCGTGCTCACCCAGGCCTTCGGCTCCATCTCCGGCACGGTCACGGGATCGGAAGAAGGGAACCCCCCGCTCGAGAACATCGAGGTGAAGGTCTACGACTCCTCCGACGCCAACGTGGCCACCGTTTACACCGGCTCCAGCGGTGGATATGAGGTCACCGACCTTCCCGCGGGCGGCTACAAGATCCGTTTCGGGGGAGACTCCACGCACGCCCCCGAGTACTACGACAACAAGGCCACCTACGCCCAGGCGGACACCGTCACCGTTACCCTCAACCAGGCCTATGACGCCGACGCCGTGCTCACCCAGGATTTCGGCTCCATCTCGGGGACGGTGCGCGGCTCCGAGGACAACCA
>JACVIY010000129.1 GCA_015711755.1 Candidatus Geothermincola secundus
CATGGGCGGCATAACCCTTAACGGTCTCCGAGAGCAGGGGGATAAGGGCGTAGCGCCGCTGCAGCTCGGCCTCAAGCCCGTGCCATGCGCTGCGCGTTCTGTTGCGCAGCCTTACAAGCAGGTTGAAGCAGAATATGAACAGGAACAGGGAAGCCCCTAATAAGGCTCCGGCGGCGATCGCTAAAGCGGACATGGTGCTATTATAGCGGGAAACGGCGGCGTTCCGCGCCTACGGGGCGAGGGAGAACTGTGAGAGCTATCGTTGAGAGCAAAGATCACGCGGAGGCGGGAAGAGGGTTCCCCCTCTGCCTACTCCCCGGCCTCGAGGGTGCCTGGAATTTCTGGGAGCCGCAGCTGGAGGGGCTATCCGACGGATACCGCGTGGTCGCCCTCTCCTTGCCGCGGTTTCCCCTGAACCCCAGGATTAGAATGGAGGATTATGCCAAGGCGGTCTTGAGCCGCCTGGATTTTCTCGGGGTTGACAAAGCGGTGTTCGTTGGGGAGTCCTTCGGCGGCATGGTCAGCCAGTGTATAGCCCTGCGGTACCCCGAGAGGGTCGCTGGGCTGGTGCTCTGCAACACCATGCCCGCTCCGCATCGCGGAGGCTTCGGAGTCAATGCCTTCACCCTGGCGACCATGATGCACTTTCTGGCCTTCTTGCCGGGGATGGGCGACAAGCGTAGGCGCTCTATTATGAACATGGTGGGACGTCATCGCGGGTTCGTCCTGGATCCCTCGTCGGGAAACGATCGCCTCTGTGGATACCTGATGAGATACGGGCCCTCGCATGGGGCTGCCGATTACCTGAACCGCGCGATGGCCGCGGCCCGGACGGATTACCGCAAGGACCTGCGGCGCATCAACGCGCCCACTTTGATATTGAGGGGGAGCGAAGACCGGCTGGTGACTGCGGAAACCGCATTATTATTGCTCGGGAAGATCCCTAACGCATCCCTGGCCCTGATTGAGGGCGGCGGGCATTGCTGCACCCACACGCTGCCCGAAGAATCGAACCGCGCCATCCTCCATTGGCTCCATAAGAATTTCGGGTAAGCTTTCGGGAATCGAACTCTCCGCGATTTTCGCTGCGCGGTCGGCGAAACCATCCAACGGCAGGCAGCGCAGCGGGTTTATAATGTGGGCATGATCGAGGTCATGGAAGCTAAGAGACTCGTGGTGAAGCTGGGTACCCATACCCTGACCCGTACGAGCGGCAGGCTGGACCGCAAGAATATCGGCCGCCTGGTGGAAGAATTGACCGAGATCAGACGGGAAGGGCGGGAGGTCATCCTGGTAACCTCTGGAGCGATAGCGGCGGGCCTAGAGGCGTTGGGGATAAAAAGGAGGCCTTTCGATCTACCTACCTTACAGGCGGCTGCTTCGGTCGGGCAGGTAAGGTTGATGGAGCTCTACGGCGGCCTTTTTGCGGAACAGGGGACGTCTGTGGGGCAGGTTCTGCTCACCCAATACGACATCACCCACCGCCAGCATTATCTGAACGCTCGCAACACCATGGAGCGGCTCCTGGAGCTGAAGGTCATACCTGTGGTCAACGAGAATGACACCGTGGCGGTGGAGGAGATACGCTTCGGAGATAACGACCGCCTCGCCGCGTTGGTCACCGGCCTGGTGCAGGCGGATCTGTTGATGATGCTCACTGACACTGACGGCCTCTTTACCGCCGACCCCCAGACTTCCCCAGATGCGCGACTGATAAGTAAGGTCGAGGAGATAACCCCGGAGATAGAATCGCTGGCGGAAGGTACCCGCAGCAGCTATGCGACGGGCGGTATGGCCACCAAGCTGGAAGCGGCTCGCATCGCCACTTGGTCGGGGGCGGGCGTGCTTATCTTGAACGGCAGAAAAAAACGGGCTATGAGCAGGGCTCTCAGCGGAGTCGAGGAAGGCACATATTTCCCCCCGAGAAGGAAGAAGCTGGCCGGACGCAAGAAGTGGATCGCCTTCGGTCCCCGACCGGCGGGGAGCGTGGTGATAGACGAGGGAGCCACTTCGGCCATCTTGCATTACGGCAAGAGCCTGCTCGCGGCGGGAGTTTTGGAGGTAAACGGGGATTTCAATTCGGGCGATATGGTCGAAGTGGTGGGAATAGACGGCAACGTTCTGGCCAGAGGCCTGGTTTCCTACTCCAGCGATGAATTGCGTGCTATCAAAGGAATGAAGTCGCGCGACGCTGCCAGGGTTCTGGGGGGGTCGTGCAAGGAGGCCATACACCGGGACTGCCTGGTGGTGCTAAGGGGGTAGCGGCCGCGAAAGGGATGAGCCGCGCGTATGCTTAATTATTGATCGGAGGGAGTGATGCGGATGTCGGTCATCGAGGAGATGGGAAGGCGCTCTCGGGCGGCCTCGTTGAAATTGTCTTATCTCTCGACCGCGGCGAAGAACAAAGCCCTGCTGGCCATGGCCGATGCGCTCATCGGCTCGGCTGACGAGATCCTCGAAGGGAATCGGCGGGATCTGGATAAAGGGGTAAAGGATGGCCTCAGCAGCGCCTTGATGGATCGCCTGGCCCTCGATGAGAAGCGAATCGGGGATATGGCCGATGGTCTCAGGGAAGTGGCTGCGCTGCCCGATCCGGTGGGCGAGGTGGTGGAGGGATGGAGGCTCCCCAACGGGCTTGACATCCAGAAAGTGCGGGTCCCTCTGGGGGTGGTGGGTATCATCTACGAAGCGCGCCCCAACGTCACCGTGGATGCCGCCGGACTCTGCGTGAAAAGCGGCAACGCCGTGATCCTCAGGGGCAGCTCCTCGGCCATAAACTCGAACATGGTCCTTACCAGGGTCATTTCCGAGGCTGCTGAGGGTGCGGGGCTGCCGGAAGGGTCCATCCAGCTGATAAGGGACACGGGCAGGGAATCCGCCAAAGAGCTGATGAGGATGCACGGCTTGGTGGACGTGCTCATCCCCCGAGGAGGCGCTGGGCTCATAAGGACCGTTGTGGAGGAGAGCACCGTTCCGGTGATCGAGACCGGCGTCGGAAACTGCCACACTTACGTTGACGCCTATGCCGATGAGGAGATGGCTTTGAACATAGTGATCAACGCCAAATGCCAGAGGCCCGGAGTCTGCAACGCCATGGAGACCCTCCTGATCCATGAAAAGATCGCCTCCACCTTTCTGCCCAGAGCGGCAGCTGAGCTGAGGGAAAGAGGGGTGGAGCTCAGAGCATCTCGGGAAGCGAGGCGGTATGTGCCCGATGCCGCAGAGGCAACGGAGGAGGACTGGTACGCCGAATACCTCGATCTCATACTGGCGGTGCATGTTGTGGGCAGCCTTGAAGAGGCAATCGAGCATATAAACCGCTACGGCAGCCGCCACTCCGAAGCCATCGTCACCAACGACTACGGGGCGGCCAGGCGTTTCGTTGCCGCGGTCGATTCAGCGGATGTCTATGTCAACGCCAGTACCCGCTTTACCGATGGAAACCAGTTCGGCTTGGGGGCGGAGATCGGCATATCCACCCAGAAGCTGCACGCCCGCGGCCCCATGAGCCTTCGCGAACTTACCACCACCAAGTTCGTCATCTACGGGGACGGACAGGTCAGGACCTGAGATGGGAAAGCTGCGGAGAGCGCGCTTGGGGGTGATGGGGGGCAGCTTCAACCCCATTCACCTCGGGCACCTCTTTGCCGCCGATGAGGTGATGCACGCGCTCTCACTCGAGGAGATCATCTTTGTGACCTCCCCAAGACCGCCTTTCAAAGAGGAATCCGAGATGCTGGAGGCGGAGACCAGATATCTGATGGTGGCCATGGCTACGGCGACAAACCCGCGCTTCCGCGTTTCCCGGGTGGAGATGGACAGGCCCGGCACCTCCTATACCGTGGATACCATCGAGGAGCTCAGGAAGAAGTATCCGGCGCGCAGCGAGTTCTTCTTCATATTGGGCATGGACGCGGCGCGGGAGCTGGCCTCCTGGAAAGAGCCGGAGAGGCTCTTGGAATTGTGCTCGCTGGCGGTGGTCAGCCGTCCCGGTTTCAGCAAGAGGAAGGCCGCTGAAGGATTGAGCCCTGAGGGGCGCGAGCTCCTCGGGCATCAGGGAGTCGTTTTCGTCGAGTCACAGGGGCTGGATATATCTTCCACCGAGGTTAGGAAGAGGGTTAAGGAGGGAAGGCCTTTCAGGTACCTTCTGCCTGACCCGGTCGCTCGCTATATTGCGGACCGCGGCATTTACAGGTGAGGCGGTTGGGCAAGAAAGTCGGAAAGCACGAGAGCGGATCGAGGCGGGCGGGAGAGGTTCTGGACAAGGCGCGGGGGACCGCGGACGATGCGTCGGAAGAGAGCGGCGGCCTTATCGACGCGGCCTCATCAGCGGAGAAAAGACGCGGCGCGAGAAGGCCGGGGCGAGGCCGCCCGCGCCTCTGGATGGCGTTGGTTCTTTCCTTCTTGCTGGGTGCGGCGGTAGGTTGGATGGGATGGAAGTGGGGTTGGCTCGACGCCGCGCTGCGGGAGGCGGAGAGGGCTGTTTCGACAATCTGGAAAGAGGAGAGAGCCGATGGGGTACGGGATCGCCGCTTTATGGAGCATCCGCTGACCGGCCAGGAGATAGAAGGCGGATCCATCAATACCGCGGTTGCGGTGCTCTCCGATGACAATACGGTGCTTTTCCTTGCTTACCTTAGATGGACCGAGGGTGAGGCGTTGCGGGTAATGCTGCTGCCGACCTCCATTGTGGGCCTCTCGACCAAGGGTGAGGATCTGACTATCGCCTCTGCCCTAAAGGCGGGGGGCGGCAACCCCACGGAACTGCGTTATTTGTTGGAGGGGCTAGCTGGCGGAGCCCCTCATTATCTTTTTCTGCTGCCGGTCATGAGGCTGCCTGCTCTGGGGGAGGCGCTGGAGCTTCCTGTGGCCAGGGTAAAGGCGGATTGCGAGGCGATGAACCCCTTCACCGCTTCAAGGGAATCACTTCGGGAGGGGATGCTTCTGCGTGACCGAGACCGCATCATCTCCTACGTGATGGCATGGGGCGCGAGGGATCCTTACGCGGAATCGGTCGACCGGATCAGCGCTTATCTGCAGGATTTGCTCTTAGAGCTGAGGGATAAGGGAATCCAGGCGTTGAACGAGGCTCTGCTGGAGGCGAGCGGAGCGTGGGAGATAGCCCCCGCGCCACCCGATTCGGAAAAGGCTGCCGGATACGCCGCTTCGCTTTTGAGCGCTTGGGCGGAGAGGGATGACGTGGTGTTTTCGGGCGTGCCTCGAATCGAGATACTCAACGGATGTGGGGTCGTGGGCGCTGGCACAGCCTTCCAGCGCAGGTTGGAGTCCCGGGGGTTCCGTGTCGCGGAGGCGACTCGCAACGCCAAGGTCCCGGGTGAGGATGTAAATGACTTCTCCTATCAGAGCAGCGTGGTCTTTATCGGTGATGGAGATGCCCTCAACGAGGCTTATGCGCAATACATCGCCCGTCTGTTCCGCATACCACGCGTGGAATATCGTGAGGGTGTCGCCGACGTGGTCATCGTGGTGGGAAGCGACCTTGCTTCACCGGTGATAGAATGAGGTTCGAGGAAAGGAGGAGGAGATAATAACACCCGAGGGACTGGCCAAGGAGGCGGCTCGGGCAGCCGCGGAAAAGAAGGCCAATGATGTCCTGGTGCTGGACATGCGCCAGGTGACGCCCATCACGGATTTCTTCGTCATCTGCAGCGGCAACAACGACCGCCAAGTGGCGAAGATCCAGGAGGTCGTGGAAGAAAGGCTGAGAGGGTTGGGGGTCAAACCCCTGCGGAGAGAGGGGGAGAGGTTCCGCCGCTGGGTGCTTCTGGATTACGTCGACCTGGTGGTCCATATATTTCTTCAGGAAGACCGGGATTTTTACGAACTGGAGAGATTGTGGAAGGATGCCCCCCGCCTCGATTGGGAGGAAGGAGGCGGGGGAAAAGCCGCGAGCATGAACGCCTAGAAAATATCAAGGCCTCAATGCAGGGAATGCGTGATGCGTCAATAAAAAATTTACTCGAAATGCGTTTCGATGACTCAAAAGAAAAACCACTCGAAATTCACGGCTTCTTGCTCTGCTCCTTCGCAACGGTCTTCTGAGTCGTTTACATCTCCCTTGTACGACCTCCTTTGAATCCGGTTGATGTCCCTCATCATCTGAGCCGGG
>JACVIY010000130.1 GCA_015711755.1 Candidatus Geothermincola secundus
CGCAGCAGCCGGGCCGCGTAGCTCCGGTTGTATCCGGTCAGTTCGCAGAACTCATCCAATATCCGCCCCCGCCCCTTTTGGAGACCTTCAGGTACCTCCCGGTGATCTCATCGGTTATTTTCTTCCCGGTCACTGGATCAAGCCTCACTTTTCTCACCTCCTCCGTGGTATGTCGCCAGGAGGGGGCGGAAACTCGATTCCGCTCGAGTAGATTTCGTTTTTGAGGCATCGCGGCCTTTTCGTCTTGATTGATTATGAGTCGATTCGGAATGTTGACGCGCCACAGACCCGGGAATATACTTGTTCCCTGAGACGCGGGGAAGGATCCCAGCGGTCAAGGGGCCGTGGCGCAGAGGGAGCGCGCTTCCTTGGCATGGAAGAGGTCGGGGGTTCAAGTCCCCCCGGCTCCACCACTCTTATAGGCCCGGATACCCGGGTCCTATGCGTTTGCAAGACCGAGATCGCCAGATCCTTAAAGGAAGGGGCTGCGAAGGGTCGACGACAATATGGGTGTGCGAGGGCGCAGGCCGGGATGCGACAAAGAACTGACTCATAAACCGGTGTTTGCGCGGAAAGCAGCGCCGCATCTCCCATCTGGACAGTAGCGGCATGTTGCCATATACTTGCATCGTGTAGAGGAAAGAAGGGGCGTCAGACCCCTCACCTTGCAGCGTGAGCGGCCGGGTTTACGAAAGGGAGCCGAGGAACGGCGGCCTACGCTGCCGTTCCTTAAGTTTTGACCAAGGAAAGGGAGTGATAGCCTGGACGCGAGGGTGAACAGGAACATCAGGGCCAGGGAGGTCCGGCTCATAAGCGAAGAAGGCCGGCAATTGGGGATAAAGCCGCTGGACGAGGCCCTGAGTTATGCGGACGAGGTCGGTCTTGATCTGGTGGAGGTGGACCCGCGCGCCAATCCCCCCGTATGCAGGGTTATGGATTACGGTAAATACCGTTATGAGCAGACCATCAGGGAGAAGGAGGCACGAAAGAAGCAGACGCTGGTCACCTTCAAGGAGATGAAAATGCGCCCCAAGATAGATCAGCATGATTACGACATCAAGACCAGGCACATAAAGCGATTTCTTGAAGGAGGCCATAAGGTCAAGGTGACTGTGATGTTCCGGGGAAGGGAGATGAGCCATACCGAGCTGGGCGAGAAACTCCTGGCGAAACTGGCCGAGGATATCCGGGACCTGGGAACGGTGGAATCTCAACCCAAACTGGATGGGAGGAACATGGTGATGATAATCAACCCGATCCACACCCACCGCAGAGGCGATACTCACCCCTCGGTCAGGCGCAGCAGAGAGGAGAGCGAGGAGAAGCAGAATGCCTAAGATGAAAACGCACCGGGGTGCGGCTAAGCGATTCCGCTTGACCGGAAGCGGGAAGTTGATGAGGAGAAGGGCTTACGGAAGCCATCTCCTGACCAAGAAGAGCGCCGGAAGGAAGAGGACCTATGACCGAGATGTAGAGGTTTCCCCCAACGACCGCTCCAAGGTTCGGAGGATGATCGGGGCCTGAGGCATCGAGGGACCGAAGATACGGGGAGTGATGGAATATGTCCAGGACACGGCACGCGGTTGCCAGGAATAAACGCAGGAAGAAGATACTGCACATGGCCAGGGGCTACCGCGGGGCCCGAAGCCGTCAGTTCAAAGCGGCCAAAGAGCAGGTCATGCATTCCCTGCAGTACGCCTACCGCGACCGACGGGCTCGCAAAGGAGATTTCCGACGACTCTGGATAGCGCGAATAAACGCCGCGGCGCGTCAAAACGGCCTGAGCTACAACCGCTTCATACACGGCCTGAAGCTGGCAGGGATCGAACTGGACAGGAAAGTCCTTGCGGACCTGGCGGTGCGCGACCCCCAGGCCTTCACCCGGCTGGCCGAAGAAGCCCGCCGTCATCTGGAAAGCGGAACCGGGAAGCAGGAGGTGAAGGCTGTCTGATGGGGTTCACATCAACAACGAGATAACCTCGAGGCAAAACCCCCGCGTACGGGAATACTTACGGCTTAAAAAACGCGCTCAGCGTTATCAGCGAGGATTGTTCCTTGGCGAAGGCCTACAGTTCCTCCGCGAGGCCCTTCGCTATCCCCATTTGTTGCGGGAGGTCGTCTTAACCGCCCGCGCTTTAAGGGAAGCGGGTGAACTGCTCGAAGAGGCGGCGTCCGTTGGGATCAAGCTTTTAAGGGTGAGCGAGGAGATAATGGCCCTGCTCACGGATACGGTGACCCCGCAGGGATTGGTCACGGTATGCTCACTAGTGCATAAAGAGTTCCCATCCCCTGATCCATGCGAGGGGCCGTTGGTGTTTCTCGATCAACTAAGGGACCCGGGGAACGTGGGAACGCTGATTAGGGCGGCCGACGCTTCGGGTATGGGGGGGGTACTCATCAGCAAGAGGTCGGCGGATCCCTACAATCCAAAGGCGGTCCGTGCATCCGCGGGTTCACTGCTCAACATCCCCTTGTACCTCGGGCTGGAGCCGAGGGAAGCTCTCGTATTTTTAAGATCGCAGGGATACCGAGTGGTAGCTGCACATCCTGGAGCGACTGAGGTTTTCTGGGATCACCCCTGGATCGAGGATACCGTGATCATGGTGGGCAACGAGGCCTGGGGCATACCGGAAGAGGACCTGGAGTTGGCGGATGCGGAGGTGAGCATACCCATCTTCGGCAAGGCGGAGTCACTCAACGCGGCAGCGGCCGCCGCATTGATCTTTTACGAGATAAGAAGGAGGTTTCCCGCGGCATCCGGTAAGTCTGGAGGTGTGGCCCGATGAAAGGGGAAAAGGGATGCACTAACCCGGGGGGTAGGCGATTCTCCCAAGTGGGTAGCGGAGAAAAAGACGGAGCGTAAAGGAATCCTGAAGGCATGAGGATGATTTCGGAAGGCACCGTCTGCTGGTTGTTGTATTTAGCGGGAGAGGGGACATGGGAGCTGAAAAAGACAACATGAGCAGGATACCCCAAGAACTGCTGGAGAACCCTGAGATCGCTGCGCTTGCCGATGAGGCGGAGAAACGGATCTTCGGCTCCGGGGATTTGGACGAACTGGAGAGGGCGAGGATCTGGCTGTTGGGCCGCAAGGGAGTCGTGACTATTCTGCTTTCCGAGGTCAGGGGGCTCCCTCCCGAGGTGCGTCCGCAGGCTGGGCGCTTGCGCAATCTACTGAAGAAAACGGTGGAGGGATGGCTGGAACTTAGGCGCAGTGAACTCGAGAAGGCTGCTCTGCATGCCGGACTGGAAGGGGAGTTCCACGACCTGACTCTGCCGGGGCGCTACATCCCCCGGGGAAGAGAGCATCTCGTCACCAGGACCATCAAGGAGATCGAGGATATATTCGTAGGATTGGGTTACGAGATCGCCGAAGGTCCCGAAGTAGAGCTGGAGTATTATAACTTCACCGCCTTGAACACGCCCGAGGACCATCCCTCAAGGTCATTGACCGATACCCTGTACGTGGCTGGGCCGGACGGCAGGGTGGGCGATGTGCTGCTGCGCTGCCACACCTCGCCGGTTCAGGTGAGGGTGATGGAGAGCCGAAGGCCTCCCCTCTTCGTCATATCTCCGGGCAAGGCCTACAGAAGGGACGTTCCCGATGCCAGTCATTCACCGATGTTCCATCAGGTCGAAGGCTTCGCGGTGGATGAAGACATAACCTTCGCCGATCTCAAAGGCACGCTGGAGAGCTTTTGTCGGATCATGTTCGGTGAGGATAGGCGGGTGCGTTTCCGACCCCATTTCTTTCCTTTCACCGAGCCGAGCGCCGAGGTCGATGTGTCCTGCATTATCTGCGGCGGGGAGGGTTGCCGCCTTTGCAAGTCAACAGGATGGCTGGAGATACTCGGCTGCGGCATGATCGATCCAAACGTCTTCGGTTACGTGGGCTACGACCCTGAGGAGTTCAGCGGCTTTGCCTTCGGCATGGGAGTGGAGAGGATCGCTATGCTCAAATACCGCATACCCGACATCCGCATGCTTTTCGAGAACGACCTGCGTTTTATGAGGCAGTTCTGAGGGGTGGGAAGGATGAGAGTCCCACTTTCTTGGCTCAGGGATTACGTGGACGTGGAGATGGATGCCGATGACCTTGCTGCCCTGCTCACGGATGCCGGCACTGAGGTCGCCGCAGTGGAAGGAGAGCATGGACGGGTTGTCGGAGTGCTGGTTGTGAGGGTGAGGGAGGTGCGCCCCCATCCAGCCGCTGATCGATTGAGCTTATGCGAGGTCGACTGGGGAAGGGATCGCAGCACCGTGGTCTGCGGTGCGCCCAATGTGAGAAAGGGCATGCTGGCGGCGCTGGCCCTGCCGGGAGCGGTGCTCCCAGGAGGTAGGCTTATCAAAGAGACGGAGATCAGGGGGGAGCGGTCCTCGGGAATGCTATGCAGCGGCGCCGAATTGGGCGTCAATGATGATCAGTCAGGAATACTGGAACTCGAAGAAGGATTCGAACTCGGAGAGGACCTGGCCCGACTGTTGGGCCTGGGTGAACCGGTATTAGACTTGGAGATAACCCCCAACCGTCCCGACTGCCTGAGCATAATCGGCGTTGCCAGGGAGGTGGCCGTGCTTACCGGGGCAACCCTTCGACTGCCGGACATCCGGCTTGATGAGGAGGGCGAGCCCATCGCTATGGATTACTCCGTGGAGATAATCGATGAAGACCTCTGTTCCCGCTACGTGGCCAGGCTCATAGAAGACGTGCAGACGGGCCCCTCCCCTCTATGGATGCAGTATCGACTCAAGCAGGCGGGGGTGCGCTCCATCAGCAATGCGGTGGATGTGACCAACTACGTAATGCTGGAGACGGGACAGCCCCTGCACGCTTTCGATGCGGATCGCATAAGGCAAGGCAAGGTGCTGGTGCGGCGGGCTCGAGAGGGAGAGGAGATAGTCACGCTGGATGGTGCGAAACGTCGCTTGCACCCCCATTCCCTGCTCATCTGCGATCCGGGCGGTCCCATCGCCCTGGCGGGGGTGATGGGTGGTCTGGACAGCGAGGTCACTGGTTCGACAAGGCGCATCCTCCTGGAATCAGCGCATTTCAACCCCTCCTCCATATTGCGAACATCTCGAGAGCAGGATCTGCCCTCCGAAGCGGCATATCGTTTCGAGAGAGGTGTTGACCCCGGCGGCTGCCTGCGTGCTGCTGACCGGGCATCAGCCCTCTTGCGGGAGTTGACGAAAGGTCGTGTCCGCAAGGGCTTCATAGATGTCGGAACAGGAGAACCGGAAAGAGTTCGACTGGCGTTGCGCCTTCCCCGAGCGCGGAACATACTGGGGGTCGGTTTGGAGGCATCCTGGGTCAGGGACAAGCTGGAAAAGCTGGGTTGTGAGGTGGTGAAGCTTTCCGAGGAGAGGATGGAGTTAGTCGCGCCGACCTTTCGCCCTGATCTGGAGAGAGAGATCGATCTGGTGGAGGAACTTGCGAGGATACACGGTTACCAGAACATTCCCTCGACCTTGCCCTCCAATCGTACCCGGGGGGGAGGACTGACCGTCAGACAGCGCGAACTGAGGAAGATCAGGGAGCTTCTGGTGGGGATGGGGCTGTACGAGACCATCAGCTATTCGTTCATATCCCCCGACGAGAATGCGGCGTTCACTCAAAAAGAAAGCAGGCCGGTGGTCATAGCCAACCCTCTGAGCGAGGAACAATCAGAGATGCGTTGCACCGTCTATCCAGGGTTGATGAGCACGCTGCTGCACAATCACCGCAGGCATCAGGAGGATGCTGGCATTTTCGAGATCGGGCGTGTTTTTAACTCGACGGAAGACAGCTCTCTCCCCCAAGAGGGGTTGAGGTTGGGAATCGCCCTGATGGGGAGGTGGATCCCCCGTCAATGGGACAGAGAGGAAGAAAGGGCGGATTTCTATACGCTTAAGGGCATATGGGAGACCTTGCTGGAGGCGCTGCGCTTCGATGATCATGAGTTGCGTCCTCTACGGCGTGAATACTTCCACCCGCGGATCGCGGCGGAGCTTACCGTTAGAGGAAAAGCTGTTGGGGAGATGGGCCTGCTGCA
>JACVIY010000131.1 GCA_015711755.1 Candidatus Geothermincola secundus
GATAAGGCCTCGACCGTGTTTGGCCATGAAGTTTATCGCTTCCGGCGTCACCTTTGCGGCGGCCATGACAAAATCGCCCTCGTTCTCCCGGTCCTCGTCGTCGCAGACGATTATGATGCGTCCCTGCTTTATCTCCTCGATCGCATCTTCGATACTGTCGAATATCCTTTCCGCATCTTCCATGGTTTCCTCCCAAACACCGTTTTCGATTCAAAGACCTCCGCTTACCGGCTGAGCTCACTCCGTTTCGCCCTTTGATCCTTGCCACCCGATCCCGGTACTGCCGGCACCCGCCGTCACAGGAACCCCCCCTCACGCAGCATGTTAATAAAACGGTCGTCCCCGGCCTTCTCTTCCCGAGCGGCGCCGCCGCGCAAATATCGATATACGTATTTCCCGATGACATCGGCCTCCAGGTTGACCCGGTCGCCGGGCCTTCGCATGCTCAGAGTCGTTGATCGCATGGTATGGGGTATAAGAGCCACGCTCAGCAAGGAACCGTCCAGCGAGGCCACGGTGAGGCTCACTCCGTCCACGGCGATGGATCCTTTTTCTACCAGGTAGATCTCGACTTCTTCCGGGACCCTGATGAAGGACCTCCATCCTTCACCCTCTTCCATGAGCCTCTCCCATGTACCCAGACCATCGACATGACCCAATACGATGTGCCCCCCCAGACGACCGTCCAGCCGCAGCGCCCTCTCCAGGTTTA
The DNA here is from genome assembly GCA_015711755.1 of Candidatus Geothermincola secundus. Taxonomy (GTDB): domain Bacteria; phylum Actinomycetota; class Geothermincolia; order Geothermincolales; family Geothermincolaceae; genus Geothermincola_A; species Geothermincola_A secundus. Next base: position 713 of record JACVIY010000131.1, read on the forward strand.
CCGGGTCGCCCGCACGAAGGAATCCCAGATTAGACCTCTCAAGGGTCTCAAGGGATACATCGGCCGTCACCATGCCCGCCCTCACCGAGGTTACCGTGAGGCACACTCCCTGCACCGCAAGAGAATCGCCGACATCCAGGCCTTCGCACACTTTCCCGGCAGCGATGTCCATGGCCATTCCGCCGCCTGTCCGGCGCACCGTCCTGACCTTGCCGACCTCCTCCACGATCCCTGTGAACATCTCCTCCGCCCTCAGATCCTTCCTTCGAGCAAAAGGTCCTCGCCCACGCGCACCGCTCTTTTCCAGCGGAAGGCCATGGCTTCATCCGGCTTTTCCGCTCCTTTTCCTCCAATCCAAGGCAACGCCTCCGTACCACCGAACACCCGCGGAGCCACGAAGAGCATGAGCCGGTCCACCAGTCCCGCCTCCAGAAGAGACGCATTCAGACGAGCCCCCGCTTCGACCAGCAGGTCCACGACGCCCCTCTCGCCCAGGAAGCGCAATACCTCCTTGAGATCGACACCGCTATCTCCCCCTTTCACCTCGACGACCTCAACCCCTTTACGGCGCAGTGCCTCGGCCTTATGACGATCGTGATCGGGCGTGGTGAAAATCAAAGTGGGGGGGTCGCCCGAAGCCAGATTGGCTCCTTCTGGCATTTTGAGCCGGCTGTCCACCACCACGCGCAGGGGCGGCCGGGCTCCCCGCAAGGGCACTTTTCTCACCGTCAGTTCCGGGTCGTCGGCCAGTACCGTTCCTATGCCCGTGAGCACCGCATCCGCCGCCCTTCTCATCAGATGCACCTTCCTCCGCGACTTTTCGCCGGTGATCCAGCGCGAGCTGCCGTCCCTCGCGGCTATCCTCCCGTCGGCGGTCATGGCCACCTTAACGGTCACGAAAGGCATCCCAGTGGTCACGAACTTCTCCCAGTCACGGTTGATCTCCCCAGCCTTCTCCTCCAGCAGTCCGCCTTCCGCCTCGATCCCTCGTTCCCTCAGATAAGAGGCGCCCCCCCCTCTTACCGCGGGGTTGATGTCTTCACGGGCGAAAACCACCCTGCGGATGCCTGAACGCAGCAGGGCCTCCGTGCACGGAGGAGTCCTGCCCCAATGATTGCAGGGCTCCATGGTCACATACAGAGTGGCTCCCTCCGCCGTTTCCTTCGCCGATCTCAGGGCTGCCACTTCGGCATGCTCGCCTCCAGGGTAAGCGTGCCAGCCCTCGCCGATGACCTTGCCGTCCTTCACCAGCACCGCTCCCACCAGAGGGTTGGGATGGGCGGAGCCGCGTCCCCTCTCCGCCAGCCGCAGAGCTCTTCGCATATGCTCGTAATCGCCGGGCGAAAACCCTCGTTCCATCAGGACGATCACGCCTTTCGCGCACATGCCTTCGGGAAATAAAAACGCGCTCGGGAGATAACCCAGAACGCCTCATGGACCTTCCGGCCTTCTCCCTTCCGGACTCTCACCGTCGGTCCCGGAATTCCACCGGGTCTGCTCACGCTCGCGGACTTTAACCGCCGGTCGGGGATTTCACCCTGCCCCGAAGACCGCTTCCTATTCAGTTTCCCTGATTATAATCCAGGGAGACGCCTCCCGCAAGCTCGCGACCCGAAGCCAACTCGTCAAGCCGGCTGCGCGTCCTGCGTGCCGCTGCGGCGGGTTCGGGATCTGCATAGATCGAGGAGCCCACCACCACTATGTCAGCTCCCGCCTCAACCACCATATCGAGGTTGTCCGCCTTGATGCCTCCGTCGACCTGCACGGGGATCTCCCTCCCCTCTTCGGCCGAGATCGCCTTTATCGCCGATACTTTTTCCAGCGCCTCCGGTATGATCCTCTGGCCGCCGAAGCCCGGCATCACCGTCATCACCAGGGCGAAGTCGAGCAGGTCGGTATATCCCCGCAGCCTCTCGGCCGGGGTTTGCGGGCTAAGGGCCACGCCGGCCCGAGCCCCACACTTTCTTATCGCCCCCGCCACTTCGCCTATATGCCGCGTCACCTCAGCGTGGAAACTTATCCAATCCGCACCGGCATCGCGAAAATCCTGTATGAATTCCATCGGTTGGGCGATCATCAGGTGCACGTCCAGGGGTAGGCGGGTAAGCGAACGTATCGCCCTGACGACCAGAGGCCCGAAGGTCAGGTTGGGCACGAAGTTGCCGTCCATGACATCCAGATGAACCGCGTCGGACACATCCTCGATATGGGCTATGGCCGCTTTAAGGTTGCTGAAATCCGCGTTCAGTATGCTCGGCGTGAGCATTATCCTCTTCATGGGCTCTCTCGCTTTTGTCCCATCAGTCGGAACTCCTCAATCTTAATATATTCCGGCCCATCGGGGTGGAGTATGCTCCGATAGAGGACGAACCCAACCACTTGAAAATCCGCAGCCCCCATACCTTTCAGCCATTTTTCCCAATCACTCAGAAGACCGCGCAGGTCCTGAGGATCACGGCATCGAGCCAGGGTCAGATGGGGCCTGAACCTCCTCTCCTCTTTCTTCACTCCCAACCCGGCGACCCTCCTGTCGATGTCCGCGGCAAGGGAACAAATCTCCTCGCGATCCCCCGCGAGGCCCAACCAAAAAACCCTGGCCCTCTGAGGTGAGGGGAAAGCGCCGCATCCGCTAAGGGTCAAGGTCATAGGGGGATGCGACATTGCCGCTTTCTCCAGTCGATCCGCGAGCGTCTGCAGATCTTTCCGAACCATCGTTCCCAAGAATTTCAAAGTCAGATGCACCTGAGAAGGCCGCACCCACCTCAGTCCGGCACATCCGACGCAGCGCCCCATCTCCCGACCTAAGGCTTCCCTGATATCGTCGGGAATGTCCGCGGCCACGAAGAGCCTCATCTTATCCACCCGAGCCCTCCCGCAAATGCCTGATCAGGGCCATGAGCGCGGCATTGGCTGCGAGTCTTCGCACCATGTCGCGGTCGCCCGGGAGCCGCAGTTCCCATGACCTCTCGCCGCCTTCCGAAGACAGACCGATGCAGACCGTGCCTATCGGGGTCTCCGCCGTTCCTCCCCCCGGGCCCGCCACCCCGGTGGAAGAGAGCGCCAGATCGGATCCCAGCAAACTCCGCACCCCCCGGGCCATAGCCTCGGCCACTTCACGGCTCACCACTCCCTTTTCGTTTATGGCCTTTCGGGGTACGCCCAAAAGCGAGGTCTTGACCGGGACGCTGTATGATATGACTCCGCCGAGAAAGAAGAGCGAACTTCCCGGTACGCTGGTTATGCGCTCTCCGATAAGCCCTCCGGTGCAGGATTCGGCCACGGCCAGGGTAGCGCCCCTCCTCTTCATGAGCTCCGAGGCCACCTCGGCAAGAGAGCTTCCGTCGGTGCTGACCACGGCTCCCGAAAGCCGCTCGCTCACCTTTTTTACCAAATCCTCCAAACGGCCCTCGAGTTCGCGGGCATCGGCCGCTTCTCCCCACAGTCTGATCTGAATTACCCCTTCCCTCGCCAGCCAGGAGGCCTTGATGCCGCTGCCCTGCCGCAGCAGGGATTGCACCACCTCACCCGCCTCCGCCTCGGTGCAACCGAAGAGCTCGATCTTTCTGGAAGAGCGAAAGAGACCGTCCGATTCCAGAGATAGAGCAGGCAGCACTTTCTTCTCCACCATATAGCGGAGTTCCGAAGGAACGCCCGGCAGCAGGTAGATGAGCCTGCTTTCCTCTCTTATCAACAGGCCGGGGGCGGTTCCTTCACCCTCGATGACCTCACAGCCGCCCGTCAATATATCCGCTTGTCTCAGGTTGGACGGTGGCATCTCCCGGCCCATCCTGTCGAATCTATCCCTCAATCGCGACTCGATCGCGGGGTCTCTTACCAACTGCCTTCCCAGCCCTTCCGCCACGCCCTCGCGGGTGAGATCATCGGGCGTGGGACCCAGGCCTCCGGTCAGGATGATCAGATCTCCCCTCCCCAAGGCGAAACGCAGAGCCGATGAGATCTCTTCGCTCGCATCGGCCACGGTCATGATCATGACCACCTTCCATCCCAGCGGCTCAAGACTCTCCCTCAAGTATTGAGAATTGGTATCGGCGACCCTTCCCTCGAGCAGTTCGTCACCCACACATATGATGACCGCCCTGCCTCTCAACGCTTCCTCTCCCTTCTATCGATCAAAACCCTATCCGGACCCGCCCCCCTGTTGTCCGCCGGCTCCTCGGCAATCAGAGCCGCCGCATCGCAGATCGCATAGGCCAGTGATCCGCTCCGACCACAGCCGCGGTTCCCAGATAACGCCCCATGTTCGCCAGGTAATCCAACCCGGAATAGACCGTGAGCGCGACCGCCAGCCAAACCGCTATGGTCTCATGCAGGTATGCATCGGGCATTCCCGCTCTTCCCGCCCGCAGGTGCACCAAAAGCATCACTATCATTACGATCTGCGCATTGGTCTTCAGCTTGGCGGCCATGGTGGCCGGCACGGAGACCCCCCGGTTCCCCGCGTATACCCTAAAGGCGGTGATGATGAGCTCTCTGCCGATTATGACCGCGGGCACCCACCACCCCATCCTGTTGAGTCGGGCCAGCATCACCAGCGCCGTCGATATGTATATCTTGTCGGCCAGCGGGTCGAGGAATTGCCCCAGACGGCTTACCTTTCCCAACTTTCTCGCGAAGTATCCGTCGAGGAAATCGGTAACGCCGGCTAAGGCGAAAAGGGCAGCCGCGACGATGTCGCTCCAGGTTCCCGGGCTCCACAGGAGCACGACGAACAGGGGGGACACGAGTATGCGCGAAAGGGTCAGGGCATTGGGCAAATTTAGGGCCCTTCTCCTTATCATCCCGCGTACGGCCCTATTAGGTTTTTCTGTGCCCATCCTCGCCCACCGCGCTCTCCGCCGAGTTTAAGTCGCTTTCGCCGAGAACTTGGAGCCGGCTCCTCGGCCATCGGGTTGAAAAACGTGAGGCGCGAAGGGCTGCCTCCATCGGAGACGCCAGCAGGTCGATACCGTCCGACCCGGTTATGAGCACATCGTGGAACTCCGGGCAACGGATCGGGGCGTCCGATTGTATGAAGATCAGACCGTCCACCTCGGGGGCCTCCCGGTGGGAGCGGGCCTGAAGATGGCCCGGCGCCATATCGCTGGGCCCCTCCACCAGCGCCCTTACAATGGAACCCTTCATGGACTCCGCCTT
>JACVIY010000132.1 GCA_015711755.1 Candidatus Geothermincola secundus
GGTACTGGATGAGAACCGGCCTCATAGATCCGAGCTCTTCGCCCGAAGGCGGGGGGCGCCTCTCCTTCACCTTCAGCGACCTGGTGGGGCTGCGCGCCGTCAGGCGCATGCTGGACGCGGGCATCAGCCTGCAGAAGGTGAGAAAGACCCTGGAATACCTGAGGGAGAACCTCGAGGTCGAACGCCCCCTGTCGGAATGCCTGCTGGTGACCGACGGCTCCACCATCTTCCGCATATGCGAGGACGGGAGCCAGGTAATCGACACCTTAAGGCGGGGCCAGCTGGTCTTCTCGCTGGCCCTCGGGGAGATAGTCGAGGAGATACGCTGCCGCTTGTGGGAGATAGAAAGGGACCGGGAGGCCTTCCTCTCCCGCCTGCTGCAGACCGGGGGGGACGGAGGCGCCCTCGAAACGGCCGTTTAGGCCTATCGGCCTCGCCGTAAGCCCGCTTTTACCAGCCACCGCGTTTACGTCGAAGGCCCCGAAACGGCCGCCTGTGGTAAAATGGCTCTCCCAGGCCGGACCGAAAGTCGAGGGGAGGACGTTGGATGATCTTCGCCAAGCCCGACCTCGTTCTGCTCCATCCTCCCAGCGTCTATGACTTCCGGGAACTCCTCACCATCCCCGGACCCATCTCCGACCTCATCCCCTCCGGCCCCTTTTTCGAGATGTACCCCATAGGCTTCTCCTACCTAGGAGAATATCTGGAGCGCAGCGGCATAAACGTGCGCGTTGTCAACCTGGCCAACCGCATGCTGGAGAAGCGCGGCTTCGACCCCGCGCGCTTCCTCTCCCGCCTCCGCCCCCGCGCCTTCGGCATAGACCTGCACTGGCTGCCCCATTGCCACGGGGCCATCGAGGTGGCCCGACTGTGCAAACGCCTGCACCCCGAGGTCCCCGTGATCATGGGGGGGTATTCGGCCACCATCTTCTCCCGGGAGATACTGGAGAACCATCCCGAGGTGGACTTCGTCCTCCGCGGGGACTCCACGGAGGAGCCGCTGCGCCAGCTCATGGAGGCCATCATGGGGGGCGGTGACCTCTCGCGCGTCCAGAACCTATCCTGGCGTCGGCCCGGGGGGGAGGTGGTGGAGAACCCCCTGGACCACGTTCCCGCCAGCCTCGACCACTTGGGCAACAACTACATCTACATGCTGCGGTCGGCCTTCAAGTACGGGGATGTACGGGCGCTGCTGGCCTTCCGGGGATGGTGGGACTACCCCCTCACCGCGGTACTCACCTGCCGGGGGTGCACCCGCAACTGCACCTTCTGCGGGGGCTCCTCCTATTCCATGCGCGGCTGCTTCGGAAGGGAACGCGTCGTCTTCCGCAGCCCCGAGCGCATCGCCCGAGACGTGGAGATAATCTGCCGCTTCACCTCCGCCCCCATCTTCATCATCGGCGACCTGCGCCAGGGGGGCGACGACTACGCCACTCAGGTGCTCGAGGCCGTGAGCCACGTGGCCCCGCGCAACCACATCGTGCTGGAGCTGTTCGAGCCCGCACCCCGCTCTTACTTCGACCGCCTGGCCAGCTGCCTGCCCCTTTTCGACCTGGAGATTTCGCCGGAGAGCCACGACGAGGAGATACGCCACGCGGGAGGGAAGCGTTATTCCAACGAGGATCTGGAGAACAACATCTCCTGGGCGCTGGACGCGGGCTGCAAGAAGTTCGACGTCTTCTTCATGATCGGGCTCCCCGGGCAGACGCCCCAATCGGTGATGGAGACCGTGGAATACTGCGGCTATCTGCTGAAGTCGTACGGCCCGCTGGTGAACCCGCTCATGGGCCCCCTGGCGCCCTTTTTGGACCCCGGAAGCCTGGCCCACGACCGCAGGGAGACCTTCGGGTACCGCGTCCGCTTCCACACGCTGGAGGAGTACCGCCGGGCCATGACCCAGCCGCACTGGAGGGACATGCTCTCATACGAGACCGAGTGGATGAGCCGGCAGGACATCGTCGACGCGACCTATGCCGCCCTCCTGGAGCTCAACCGCATCAAGGGCACGGTGGGGCTGGTGTCTCCCCGTCATCAAGAACGCATGGACCGCATGCTGCGGGACAGCGTGGCCCTGCTCAAGCACTTGGACGACAGCGCGGCCATCGAGGAGGCCGAGATCCGCGAGCGGGAGCTGGCCAAGATCCGCGAGGAAGCGCTGCTCTTGCTGGATAGCTCGGCCCTGCCCAAGGAGGAGCTGACCTGGCCGCTCACGGGGCGGCGCTTCTATTTCTGGAACATCCTGCGGATGGTGCGAAGCGGCATATGAGCGGGTCTTACCGCCCTCAGTCCTCCGACATGATCTGTTCGGCCTTCTCCCTAAGCTGCTTGAAGTCGCGCCGTGCCCTGCTCTTCTCGGGCAGGAGCTTGTCGGTGGCGTTGAACCCCCATCCCTCGTAGCGGATGGCGACGCGCGGGCTGAAGACCCTGCGAGCCACGGCCCCGCACTTCTCGCATTCCGCCGTCCTCTCCGCATCCATCGGCTGGATGAGGTCGAAGCTATGCCCGCACCCGCCGCACCTGTACTCGTAAACCGGCATACCCATCACCTCTATGGGCGGATCTCACTTTATCCCACGCTAGGATTATAGCAGGACCTCAGTCCCTCCGGCCAAAAGGACCCCGGCCCCCGAAGCCGTACCCGAACACGTACCCCCAGCCGCCGGCCGCCTCATCCACGGGCGGGTTCTGCGCCTCCGCCTCAGCGGCCCCGTCCTTCCCAGTCCCCTTCTCATGGTTTAAGCTACCGATGTACACGCGTTCCGCGGAAAAGGCCAAGGAGGTAAGAGCATGGAGTTCGAGACGCTTAAGGTGGAGACCGCGGATTACGTCACCACGGTGACCCTCAACCGTCCCGACTGCCTGAACGCCATCAATACCCAGATGTTCCTGGAGCTGGGCCAGCTACTGGCCCACCTGCGCGGGGACCCCCAGACCCGGGCGGTGGTTCTAACCGGAGCGGGCAGGGCCTTCTCCAGCGGCTTGGACGTCAGCAGCTTCCAGGCCCTGAGCGGACGCACCACCGTGGAGTTCAAAAACTTCCTGGAGGGTCTTCAGGACATCTTCCGCTCCATGGAGACCATGGAGAAGCCGGTCATATCGGCCATAAACGGCATGTGCCTGGGCGGTGGCACCGAGTTGGTCCTGGCAACGGACATCCGCTTCGCCGCCGAGAGTTCCTCTTTCAGCCTATTGGAGATGCGCTTCGGGATCATCCCCGATCTCGGCGGGTGCAAGCGCATGGCCCGGCTGATAGGCCTGGGCCACGCCAAGGAACTCATCTTCACCGCGGACATCATCGACGCCGGGCGGGCGTACGAGATAGGACTGGTCGAACACCTGGTGCCCGACGACCAGGTCCTGGAGCAGGCCACCGCATTGGCCCGCCGCCTGGCCGACGGCCCCTTCATGGCCATAGGGTTGGCCAAGCGGGTCATCGACCGGGCCTGGGACGTCGACTCGGAGACGGCCCTTCAGCTGGAATCGCTGGCGCAGACGGTGCTCATCAACTCCAAGGACTTCCGGGAGGCGGTTTCCGCCTTCATGGAAAAGCGCAAGCCGGTTTACCGCGGAGAGTGACTCTGCTCCTGCGGCTCAGGAGAAACCCGACAGGCGGAGGGCGAGCTCACAGGCGGCTCAGGTCCTCGCGGGCCCGTTTCCCCGCTTCCCCTACGGGGTCCAGCTGCAGCGCTTTGCGCAGGGCGAAGCGGGCCGCCTCCCTCTCACCCTTCTCCATCAGGCAGTGTCCCATGATGTAGTAGGCCCAGGGGTCGCCGGGCACCAGGCGGATGTAAACAAGCATCTCCTTAAGGGATCGGTCGTATCTCCCCATCTCCGCGTAAAGGCGCCCCAGGGCGAAGCGGGCCAAGGGGAAGAGCCCGTCGGCCTCAACCGCACGGCGGTAGTGCCTGAGCGCCTTCTCCGGCATATTCATCCCGTGATATACATTGCCCATGTTGTACCAGGCTTCGGCCCTGTCGGGCTCCTCCGCGGCCAAGCGGCCCCACATCTCCATGGCCCCCTTGGCATCGCCTTCTCTCAAAAGGCAGAAGGCCATCAGGTTGATCAAGTCGCCCTCCGCGGGGTCTCCCCGCAAATGGCACAGGCCGTCGCTGAGCAGAGCTGATGCCTCGCCGTGCCTTCCCTGCATGACCAACACCCGCGCCAGGTTCAGGTAGGCTACGGCGAAGCCGGGGTCCTCCTTTATCGCCCTCAGATAGAGCCTCTCTTTGCTGCCGCTGTCGGGGACGAGGCGCAGAGCGGCCACCAGATCCGCCCAGGCTTCGGGGTTGAGGGAAACCCCCTCCTCAACCTTGGATAGGTCCAGCGAATCCCGCGGATAGGCGAGGAAATCGGCTATGTCCGTCGTCATCTCCTTGACCAGTGTGAGCAGGGCGACGACCTCAACCAGCTGGCCGCCGTTCTCACGGTTGACGAATCCGCCGAAGCGGCGGTTCGACTCGCCCTCAACCCCATCACGGTCCCCCCGCCCCATACGAACTCGGACCGAGACACCCTCGAGCCGCGGCCTTCCCTCGGGTCTATAACGGAGGTCTCCCCTCAGATACAGGTCAGCGCCGGCCCGCTCCGCGCATTCCCTCGCCTCCACCGCGGTGACCTGGCGCGCGAGCATGGGGACGCCATCCTCTCCCGGTTCGGGATATAGATCGGTGCAGCGAGCCCCCATCGCCTTCTGCAGAGCGGCGCTGAGGCAGACCACCAGGGAATGTTCGAAGAGCGCTGCCGTCTTCCCCAAAGCGTTGCCGGAGAAGGGCATGATGAGAACGAACATGGTTCACGCTTTCTTTACATAACAGCTTCTATTTGACATGATAAAAATATCACAAGGAGGACATCGCCGGCGGGCATATGTTGTTACCGGATTCCGTCCATGCCGACGCTCCCGGAGTGCACCGCCGGCCGGCCAGAAAGGGAGGAGGCAGCCATGCAGGTCAACGTGGGAGTTGTGGATCGCTTGGCGAGAGCGGCGCTATCCTTGGCTATCCTGGGAATCGCTTTCAAAAAGCCGGGGAAATGGGCGGTTCCCGCCGCTTTCCTGGCGGGAGACGTGATGGGCTCGGCGATATCCGGATACTGCCCCCTTTACCGCCTACTGGGCATCGATACCGCGGGTAAAGAGAGCAGCTGAAAATCATCTATCCCGGGCAATCACCGTGCCCTCCGGTTTGGCGATGTCTTTTACTTTTCATCATAGGGCATGCCTGAGGCTATGGTTCTGCTGATCTCCTCAGACGGCGATCCTGCAATCGACTAGACCGCGCCTATTTATCCCGACAAGTGGTCTTGTTTAAGGAAAGCCGACTCTAAGCCGGGAGAATGCGAAGCAGTTTCCACGGCCATCAATATGGTAATCAAGAAATACGTAGGATTAACCCACTCAAGAGCAATTTTCTGGTGGGCCCAGAGGGACTCGAACCCTCGACATGCGGATTATGAGTCCGCTTATCTCGGTGTTTACAGATTTTACCATCCACCCAGGTCAAGACCATAATATTGCCATTTTAGCCATATTTAATGCCATTGTCAGCTTTACATGCTCGTATTCATTAGTTCATGGTAGTATTTACCAGTGCGTCTCAATCGTAGGGAAAATTAGCTCCTCATAAGAATTTGTGGGTGGTTTCCGGCATTGGCAGGCCTCCCAGCACATGATACGGCGCTGTCTGGAAAGTGGGAACGGTCCTGTAGCCGTAGGCCCTCTGTGACACCACCTTGGCCTT
>JACVIY010000133.1 GCA_015711755.1 Candidatus Geothermincola secundus
CCGGGCCAGCTCCTCGCATCTGGCCAGGCGCTTCGCGCAAAGGGCGGTACGGCCCGGCGGCTCCTTTCTCGCTGCCCGACAAGCGGTCTTCTCTTCTCCCTCCCCGGATTTCCGCATCAGAACAGCGTCTCCTCCCCATCCCTTATCCCCAGCAGAGCTCGCATAAGCGACATCGCTTTCGGGTCGACTTCCTCGTATTCCGCGAGCTCGATGACCGGCGGGGCCTCCTCGTCCTCTTCCTCGCCCTCACCTTCCAGGTCCAGCTCCGGGACGTCGGAGGGGGTCCCCTCAAAGTCCGGGACCGACGGACCCGAGGAAAGGCCGCCATCGCAGCACTCGTCTCCCAACAAGCGGTCGAGCTCCTCTTCCATGCCGCTTTCCGCCGGCTCGTCCTCCGAGGAGGACTGCTGGTCGCTGCTGCCCTCCCCTTCGGCCGCCGCCTCGAGAGCGCCGCTGTCGAACAACCTCTCCTTTCTGTCGATGATGCCTTCCTCGTTCAGGGGAGGGGGGATGACATCCTTAACCAGATCGGGTTGCTCATCGTATTTGAGGCCGTCGTACATGCCGTGATCGTACGCTTCCCCTATATCCTGCATCAACTGGACCTCCCTGGCCAATTCCTCCCAGTCCTCCTGCCCCCACGGCTCGGAATCCCGGTCCATCCCCGGATCCGGCTCCTTCCATTTGCCCCTGAGCGCTTCCTTAACGGAATCGGGCACCTCGGGGTCCGCGAGGATCGCCTCCAGCCGCCTCTTCACCTCATCCATTGTCTGCCTGGCCACGCGGCGCCTCTTGCGGGCTTCGCGTTCCTTATGGGCCCGCAGCTCTTCCTCGCTCATCAGGGCCTCCCGCACCAGGCAGTCCAGTATCTTGCTGCGTTCCGTCAGCGACCCGCGGAACTCCTTTTTCCCCAGGTCTCCCCGCATGGTCAGGCGGAAGCTGTCGCGGAGCCTCTTCTTCAGCTCCGCGTCGGCCAGGCGGTCCAGGTAATAGAGCTCGACGGCGCGCTTCAGGGTCTCGCCCAGGTCCGGAAGGCCCGTAGCGGGGTCCTGGACCTGCATCTTTCCGATGTAGGTGGAGACCCTGGCCATGTCATCGAGGGTGAGGGGTATGCGCTGGCTCCTCCCCTTCTCCCCCCCGAGCAAGGCCTGCCCGAACTCCCAGTGCAGGGCGGCAACCAGCTGCGCCACCTCGCGGCAGATCTCGGGGTGGTCGTAGATGTCCAGCGCGCAACCGTAAGGCCGTTCGGCGGGGGGATGGAAGCGGCGGGAGAAGATGCGCCTTGCGGCGAGCTCGAGGGAATCCCGTCTCAGGCCTCCGACCCGCTTGAAGACCAAGCCGCGGGCCAGCGCCGGGTCCACCTCGTTGCGGGAGAAATATTCCTCCGGCGGATTGGTGGAGAGGACCAGCCAGAAGCGGGGGCCCGCCGTGATATTCTCTCCGCTCGATTCCCACAGCCGGATGGATTCGGCCAGCCCTCCCTTGCGCCCCCGCAGCTGCAGCAGGACGTTGATGATCTGGGGCTCGGCCAGCCCCACCTCCTCGATGTGCAGGATGAATCCAGGGCCGGGAGAGACGCGCCGCGCGAAGCTTCCGTCCGGGTTGAAGTCGCCGCTCATGGCCTGGGGGATGGCCCCGTAGAGGATTCGCCAGCGGGTGCTCTCGCCGAAACCGGCCTCCTCGGCCAGCTGCCTCAGCTGCCCGTGGATAAGGGCCAGCTTGCGCTCCGGGGTCCCCTGAAAGGAGCCCGCTCGAGCGGCTATCCCCATCAGCCGCTCCTCCGTTTCCGGGGCGTCCAGGAACTCCAGCCACGCCTCGCGGTCCTCCTCGGAAGAGGTAAGCGGCACCCATTTGGCGGTGAGTTCGGAGACGTCGGTCTGCCCGTGGCAGTAGAACTCCAGCGGGCGGTTCCCCCGACCGTAGAGCAGTTCGGTGAACTTCTCGGCCAGGAAGGTCTTGCCCACGGCGGTGGGGCCCTCCAGGAGCAGCGGCTGCCGCAGGCTGTAGGTTATCGCCATGGACGTCAGCATCTCGCAGGACTCCCGCATGGGGATGATCTCCTCCCGGACGGCCTCCACGTCTTCCCGCGAGGCCGCGGTCTCCAGGCGGACCACCGTGGGGTTGTTCTCATAGGGGTTGCCGATGTAGATGAAGCTCCGCTCGACCCCTTCGGGCTCCGTTTCGCGGCGGAAGACCACCGCGCCGATGAAGTCGCCGTTCTCGTCGGTGCGCCTGAGCTCCTCCAGCACCTCCGGAGGGACGAGCGGGGAGAGGGCTCTTCTCCGAGAGGGCTTTTTGGGGGTCGCGCTGTCCCCGCCCCTTTTACCGCGGCCGCCGGCGGTCTTCCTTACGCTGCCGGTTTCCTCGACGATGGCCATCATCATCACTCCTTCCATCCGCTCATCGTGTACTTACATCTTGTAAATATGATTCCGGGCGATAGACCATCTCCCGGAGCAGTCCGGCGAAGGCCTCGGAGAAGGAGGGCGCTCCCCGCTCCCGCTCCCGCGCCCTGCGGCCGGGGCGAAGGGCCGGCAGGTGCAGGGACCTGGGATAGACCTTCAGCACCTCGTCCGTCCCGGGCCCTATGCCCACACCCACCGCCTGGATGAGCCCTTCCTCCTCCAGCTCATCCAGTTTTTCCTTCAGTGAGAGGAGGTTGTTGGGCAGGCCGTCGGTGAGAGTCACCATGAAGTTGAACCTGCCCGGGTTATTTCTCATCTCCGTTTCCGCCAGTCCGGTGGCCGCGGTGGTATCGGTGCCGCCGCCCCCCCAGTCGAGCATGGAGTAAAGGGCCTCGCGCATCCGGCAGTCCAGCCGATCCTCGAAGCCCTTGAACACGCGGGCCTTGTCGCTGAAGCCGATCACCGCGCAGGGGAGGGAAAGGCGCTCCAGCACCTCCACCAGGACCACCGTGCCCTTGAAGGTCTCCATCATGGTGCGGTCATTGCGCATGGATTCGGACAGGTCCACCACCAGGGCGAAACGGTGGTCGGGCTTGACCGGAAGCGTTTTGCGGTCCCAGAGGCGCAGGAGCTGGCGAGGGTCCTTCTCCGCCTGCATGGCCCGCATGGGGTTTATCCGAAGGCCGTGCGGGTAGCCGCCCTTCCAGCGGGGATACCTGTTGGGGAGCAGGAACCTGCGCAGCTCCACGTAGAGGGCCTCGATCTCCGCGGTCACCCCACGATAGACGCGGTCGTATCCGCTCAGGGAGGCGAGCCGCAGCTGCTCCAGTTCCCGGACGAGCCGATCGCTCTCCTCCTCACGCTTGCGCGCCTCCTCCTCGCGCTCGCGGGCGCGGCGCAGCTCCCGGTGGGTGGGCGGGTTCTCGGGGTTGAGCTTGCCTTGCAGGCTCTCGGAGATGAGGTCCTCCAGGTCCTCCATCTTCCGGCGGGCTTCGTCCCTGAGCTCCTGACGCTCACGGTCCCCCAGTCCCTGGAGGATCTTTTCCAGAACCTCCTCCGCTTCGGGCGAGAGGGGAAAGGCGCCGAGCCGCTCCTTACGCTCTTTCCCGCTGCCGCTCCCGTCGCCCGTATCGTCCAACTCCAGCAGGGCCCCCTCCAGGGCTCGGCGATGGGAGGGAGGCAGGCCCTCGAGGGGAACCGCCTCCACCTTCCCGCCTCTCTCAGTGAGGATCCGCCGCAGGAGCTGGATGAGCTCCTGGGAGCGCAGGTCCATCTCCACCAGCTTCCTGTACTCCGGCCAGATGCGGCGAAGGCAGATGTCCAGCCGCTCTCTCGCCTTGATGCGGATCTCGCCCTCGTCGTCGCTCTGGGGGTCCGGTATGGCCGCGATGCAGCGGTCCAGCCAGGCGGAGGTGCGCTTGAGGGCCTCCCTTACCGCGGGGTCGAGGACCAAGCCCGCCTGCCCGGTATGCCAGCGCCGGATGATCTGGTAGCAGTAGGAGGCGAAGCGGGGCACCCATCCCAGCAGCTGCATGGCGCCGATGATCTCGGGCAGTGCCGCGGTCTTGCCCTCCCCTGCGGCGAAATCGTCGTAAACGGACCTCATCCTCTCGCGGATTCCGGGGTAGCGGCCGGCCAGCCAGTCGTTCACCGCGGCGTCCTCGGTGGAGTTGAGCAGGGTGTGCATGCCCAGCCGGGAATATATCTTCTCGGCCTCGGACCGCTTCCTGAAGAGCTGGAAGGGGCTGCGGGTGATGGCCCGGTGGGCCCCCTCGTGGCCGGCGATGAAAATCGCCGCTTCGGGGGACTCCTCCAGCTGCAGCGGGTCGAAGATCACCGCGTTGCGGACACAATTGAAACGTGTCCCCGAGCCGGGCTTGCCCATCTCGACGGTCATGCCGAAGTCGCCGCCCACCTTGCAGGCCACGGCCGCGAGTTCGTTGAGGATGTCCTCGAGGATCGCGCTCTCCCGCGGATCCTTCTCTTTATCTTTCTTTGCCATCAGCCGTTCGCTCCTCTCTCGCGCCGCCTATCGCGCCGCCGCGCGGCGCCACCGCCTTCCTGTTTCCAAAATACGCCGGGGCCGGGACATGGATCGCGGCGTTTTCGCGCCGCGACTGTCGGCGGAGCCGCGCATCACCGGCTCGGTTTCTCAGCGTGTTTCATGCCCCTGTATCCTGTATAGCATGAGGGTTGGCGAAAAACGGGATTCTTCCCGTTATTAAAGCCAGTCCCTTGTGCTGCTCCAGGTTCAGGGCCGTGTAAGACGAGAATGAATCTTGAAACTCAGATGCATTGTCATGGAAAGAGAAAAGCCGAAGGCAGGAGCGCGGCGATCTCCTTCCCCGGCGGCCTCCCGCGTCTCGCTTAGATCGCCGCGTCGCGCCGCCCCCAAGCGCCGTGCCAGGCGCTGCCCCGCGAAGCAGGCGGAGCCCGCTCCTCGCGATTACAAGGGCTTGTGGCACCGCATTTTCAGAGCAGCGTCAGAAAAAGGTGGATTTCAGGACCCGGCAATCAAGATTCAGTAGGCCTCAGGGCTGGCCTTTTGATCGCCGCAATCCGGCCGATTGCCTTGCTTATGATCATCTTGAATTTTAGACGCGATATCCAGATTGTGGCGATTATTGCTGCTTCGACTTCAACGAGAAATGCCATGAGGTTACAATCATAGGTAAGAACAAACAATCAGGAGGACCGTATGCAAGATGACGGATCGGTTTCTCATGACCCGTTGCTTCGGGAAATATTGAACCGACTCGTCGATGCTTACAGGCCGGAGCGCCTATGTCTGTTCGGCTCACGAGCCAGGCGTGACAGCGGTTCGGACAGCGATTATGATCTCCTGGTCGTTGTGCCGGATGACGCCGATCCTCCCCGAAAGCGCAGTCGCCTTGCTTATGAGGTCTTATGGACGACTGGCGCCGCGGTTGGCGTGATTGTCTTGACCAGAAGCCGCTTCGAGGAGCGTCTCAGCGTGAAAGCGTCTCTTTCAGCGATTGTGGCAAGTAAAGGCAGGCTGCTTTATGCGGCATGATCCGGCCCTCATCGCCGAGGTCAGGGCGTGGTTGGCAAGGGCGCGCGATGATCTGCGCGCGGCGGAGCATGGCCGCACGGCCGAACCTCCTATAACCACTGACATCTTATTCCATGCTCAACAGCTGGCGGAGAAATCCATCAAAGTTATCT
>JACVIY010000134.1 GCA_015711755.1 Candidatus Geothermincola secundus
TGCCGAAAAAAGTGAAGGTTTGGGCCTGGCCCCATATTGAAGGTCGAGGGTCAGCCGTCGGTGATGGTGGGGGCGCGGCCCTCCGCCTCGCCCCCGGGCCCCTCGAAATAGATGTCCTCCCGCTCGAGGATGTCCGCGGGGTAGGGCTCCACCTGGTCCCATCCCGCCCGCAGGTCGGGAGGCAGCTTCTCCGCGACCGCCTCCTCGATCTCCTCGGGCAGCATGGTCTTGAGCAGCCCCACGATCACCCTCACCGCGCGGTCCGCCTGCCTCAGGTCGTCCAGCCCCGCTTCCCGCATCACCCGCGTCAGCAGCTCCTTGCGGTCCATGGCCCTCCCTCCTTTCGAGCGCGTCGCATCCGCATCCCCATCAGCTCCGAGCCGGCGGCTCCGGGCACGGGCCGCCGGCTTCCTTTATCCGATAAATACCCCTTTCCCCCGTTTTTCAAGCACGGATCCCGCAGATGACCGGGGAGCGGACGGGTATATAATCTCCATGTAGACGGGGACCGAGAGGGAGGGGGATGATGACGGAACCTGAGGAGGAAAAAGCGCGGCTGATCCTTAAGATGGAGGAGGAGCCGGCCAGCCGGATACAGCATCAGGTGGCCCTGAGGCAGCTGGAGCCCCACCTCAAAGACCTGGAGCGCCTGGAGGGCGGGCCGCTGGAGATCCTTGACGCGGGCTGCTGGGCGGCGGAGGTCAGCCTGCGTCTGGCGGCCGGCGGTCACCGCGTGACCCTTCTGGAGCCGTCGGCCTGCCTTCTGCGGAGCGTGGAGAAGCGGGCACAGCGGGAACTGCCCGGGGGCTGCCGCGGCCTCTCCTTCCTCAACCAGCGCATCGAGGATCTGGAGGGCTGTGAGGCGGAACGATTCGACCTGGTCATCTGCCATCAGACCGTCGAGTATCTCGATGACCCCCTGCGGGCCATGGAGGTCATCACCCGCGTGCTCAGGCCCCGCGGACTCATCTCGCTGGTCTTCCGCAACCGCTACGGAGAGGCGGTTTACGCCGCCCTCAAGGAGAAGGACGCGGGTGCGGCGCTGATCGCCCTGGAGGCGGACACCTTTCACAGCGGCTTCGGGGGCAAACCCGGGCGCCTCTACGAGCGCGAGGACATGGCGAGATTGCTCGAACCGCTGGGTTTCAGCATCGAAGGGGAATACGGGCTGCGGATGTTCTCCGATTACCTGGCAGGCGCCGGGGCGGGGGAGGAGAAGCTCATCGAGCTGGAGCAGCGCGCAGGCGCCCTCCCGTCCCTACGCCAGGTGGGGCGCCTCTTGCACCTGGTGGCCCGCAAGGACTGAGGGCCGAAACCGCGGATCAAACCCCCCCGCGCTTCCTCCCGCCGCCGCCCGCATCCCCCTCATCCTCGGGCACGCGGCCGAGGGGATATACGATTATGGCCTTCTGCGGCTCGGCGATGCAGGTGTTCTGGCAGGCGCCGCAGCCCGTGCATTTCTCGGGCACCATGTGGGGCCTGCCCTTCTCGTCCGCCTCGATGGCGCCGTAACGGCAGCGCTCATAGCAGATGAGGCACGGCTTTCCCTGGCCCCATACCAGGCAGCGCTTGCGGGTGATGAAGGCCTGGCCCAACCTCACCTCCGCGTCGGGCACCGCGGACATGAGGGAGGCCGGACAGGCCTTGGCACAAGCCCGTCCGCACAGCTCGAACTCGCAGCGGGCCAGGTCGGGGTTGAAACGGGGAGTCCACAGCTTCCCCGCCCCGTATTCCGGGCCAGCCGGCTCCAGACAGCCGGTCAGGCAGCCGCGCACGCACTCCTGGCAGCGCAGGCAGGCGGCGGAGAACTCCTCCTCCGAGGCGATGCCCGGCGGCCTCAGCGGAGGCAGGTCCTGTCGGCTGCGGAACAGGCCGTAGGCGGCCGCGGCGGCCGCCCCCGCCCCGGCCATCCCCAGGAACTCCCGCCGCGATACCCACAACTTACCCAACTGCCTCCACCCCCTCCGTTGATGCCCGTGCCGCCTTTCCTCTCCCCGACCCGAGCAGGGTCGCGCCGAAGGAGGTCAGGGCCAGGGCGCCCTCCTTCGGGCACGCCTTCACGCACTCCCCGCACAGGGCGCAGTCGGCCAGGGCCAGCCGCCCGCTGCGCCGAGTGTCGGCCACCTCGGTTATCTCGAAGGGGCAGGCGGCCGCGCAGCGCCCGCAGTGTATGCAGCGCTCCTCCTCCTTGCGCAGCGCCAGCGGGGACGCCTTCTCAGGAAGCTTCTTCCCCAGGGCGGAGGCGGCGCTGAACAGCGCCCCCGCGGGACAGAGCTCCTGGCACCAGAAGCGCGGCCGGTATACGGCCGCCAGCAACAGCAGGGCCAGGAAGATGACCGGCAGGTAGCCGCTGAGGGCGAAGAGCGCCGCCCGGTTGACGATGACCACGGGGTCGTAGAGCCAGAGCAAGCCGATCCCCGCCGCCTGCAGGAGGACCACCAGGACCAACAGGAGGTATTTCAGGCGCAACCTGCCGCCGCCGTCCTTCCCCTCCCCGCCCTGCAGGGGGCGGGGCCTTATCTCCCGCAGCCCGCCCTTCTTGCCTCTCCCCAGGGACGGGACCAGGTCGAAGCAGGTCCCCAGGGGGCATATCCACGCGCAGAAGAAGCGCCCGCTCACGACGGTGAGGAAAAGGAGGATGAGGGCGGGCAGGGCCACGGCCAGGCTGAAGCCTCGCAGGGCGGTGGTCAGGGCGTTGAGGGGCTCGGCCCGCAGGAAGAGGTTGTCCGGGTAGAACCCCGACGGAGGATAGGATGCTGCCCAGGCCATGGCCAGGAAGAGCCCCAGTAGAGCAAGCTGCACGGAAAGGCGTGCGATGCGTATGCCCGTCATCCCTCTTCCAACGGCGCTCCTTCTCCTCACCTCGACTCTCCGTTCCCTCCTGCCCTCGCTCATACTGCCAGCCTCCTGAACCCCAGCGACGCGTAGTCGGTGGTGCCCACGCCCAGGCCCTCCGCCGCCGTGATGGAGGGGACATCCGATGCCCTCTTGTTGAAGAGGGTCGCGGCGTAACTGTCGACGGCCACGGGGTCCCTGCCCGCCACCACCTCGAGCGGATGGGCTATCTCGCCGGGCCCCCCGGGCCCCTTGGTCAGCAGGATGTCGGTGGCGTCGAGCACCGTCAGCCCCGGCCGCACCACCGTGTTGAGCTCGGCGATGGCGCGGTGGAGGTCCACGCGGTGCATGGCCCCCATGTCCGCCAGAGTGCCGATGAGGTTCTTCAGGGACATGGTGAGGACGGCCCCGGAGTGATGCTTGGCCTTGGGCATGTTGATGATGAAATCGGCCTCCAGCACCTCCTTGAGGACGGAGGCGCGGGGAAGGGCGGTGCCGCCCGGCACCTCCACGGAAAGGGCGGGGCCGGGGCGGGAGGTCCCGTAAGCCCTGACCGTGGCGCCGGCGGCGCGGGCCGCCGGGCCGATGCCGTTGGCCTCCAGGGTGGGCTCGGGGAGGTCGGTCAGCAGGTGCTCGAGAACGAGCACGGATGCGGCCCCCGCACCCAGGCAAAGACGCACCATCTCCCCCACCAGCTCGGGACGGGTGGTGGTGGCCGCCTCCGGGGGGTTAGCGAAGGCGGCGTTGGGTTTGATGAGCACGCTCTTGCCCCGCAGGCCGAATCGCTCGATGCCTCCCAACGCCTCCAGCGCCGCCCTCAGCTGGGCGGCCGGGTCCTCTCCCCTGACCGCCGTCAGCTCGCAGGCGTGGGGCTCGACCTCGGGAGCGGTGACGGGCCGGCCCTCGCCCTGTATCTCCACGCCTTCGGCGGCGCCCCCCTTTCCCTCCCCGCAGGAGGCGAGCCCTCCGGCAAGCCACAGGCCGCCCAGCCCCAGGCAGAGGCGGCCTCCCCTCCTTAAGAAGTCACGGCGGTCCATGCTCAAGTCCCCTCGTTTCCTTCGCCTAAGACCCGCTCTTTTCCTTCAGTTCCTGCGATGCAAGGGTCCGTTCTTTATCACGCTACTTAATTTATACGAGAGGGAATCCCTTTCCGTACCTGACATGGAGCAGCTACCCCGCCGTTTTCATGACACATGTCAACCGGGGGTCTCATCGTCTCCGCTTACGGCCCCCCTGCCCCTCAGGGCAGCGAGGAGAAGAGATCGAGGTAATCGCGGAGGTGGCGGGTTATGAGGAAGCGCTCGAGCACTTTGCGGTGGGCCCTCGCCCCGATCTCTTCCCTCAGCCCGGGATCGGCCAGGAGCCCTTTGACCCTTTCGGCGCACTGTTTGACGCTGTCGACGAGAAAGCCGTTAATCCCGTCGTCAATCTGAAGTAGTATGCCCCCGACCCCGCCCGCCACCACCGGCTTCCTCTTCCACATGGCCTCGGTGACGGTCAGGCCGAAGCCCTCGCGCAGCGATTTCTGCAGCACCACGGAGGCGGCCGCCTGAAAAGAGCTCACCTCCAGGTTGCCCACTCCCTGCAGGTTGGAGAGAAGGTGGATGTCGGGGTCGTCGCCGCGGTAGCGGTTCATCAGCTCGTAATAGTGCCATCCCTCGGGGTCGTCGGAGGCCATGGAGGCCAGGAAGGCCAGCTGCACTCCCGGGAATCCCTCCTTGACCATGCGGTAGGCATCCACCACCCCCAGGGGGTCTTTCCAAGGGTCGAAGCGGGAGACCTGCACCAGCAGCGGCCGCTCCCGGTCCACACCGTATTCCGCCATGATCTCCCGCACGGTCCTCTCCGAAGGGATCTGGTTCTTGGGGCTCAGGGGGTCGATGGAAGGGGGGATGAAGGCGAGGCGCCCTACCTTCAGAGGGGTCTTTATATAGTCCTCCTTGGTGAAGACGGCCGCGTCGTACAGGTTGATGAAGGGCAGGAGGAACTCCCAGGCGTCCTCCTGCGCCACGGTGGTATCGATGTGACAGCGCCAGACCCAGCGCCCCTTCCTCAAGCGCCGCTCCTCCAGGAAGCTGAGGATGGCGCAGGGCTGGGGGTCGTGCACCACCACGAAGTCATAGTCCCCCTCGAAGCGGGAGGCGTTCTCCTCCACCACCTGAAGGTATTTCTCCCGCATGGGAGCGGTGGTGGGTATCTCCATTCCCTGCAGGGAGTTATGCATGAACTTGGTGACCTCGAAGAACTCCTGATCCCCCTCGATGACCCTCCATTCCGCTGCCAGGCCCAGGTCGCGCATCAGCGGGACCAGGTTGTAGAGTATCTCCGCCACCCCTCCGCCGTAAGCGGTGCTGTTTATATGCAGCACCCGCGCTCCCCTAAGGTTTTCAGCCGCCTCCTTCAGTCCATCGATCACGACATCGCCCGCGACCTCCCGGTAGGGCTCGATGCTCTTGGGGTTCACGGGGACTTCGCGCAGCAAGGCGACCTCCCTTTCCGCAGTATCCGCCTTATCGATGCCGGCACGCAGCGAGCCGACTCTCTACATTTTACATCGATACCTACGGATCGGGGCCGGCCCCATGCCTTCATTTCCTCGGTGTTCCTCGGTGTCAGACACCGTTATCGGTGTCAGACACCGTTATCACAAATTATCACAAACCACCGTTCAGCTAAACAAGTTATCGCTGGTCAGAGCCTTGCCTCCCCCTCCTCGCCTCTCCTCGGTGTCCCCTCGGTGT
>JACVIY010000135.1 GCA_015711755.1 Candidatus Geothermincola secundus
CGTCGTGGGCAACCCTCGGAGCAGTGGGCCACCCGGGGGACCATGAAGCGCTTCATCAAGTCCTCCCTCCTTTCGTTTTCATGTTTCGTCCCTCTCTTTCCTTTGAGCGCCGCTGCGGGCGTTTTTTAGCCTTCCGCGCCGTGCGGTTATTTTAACTTGCATCGGATGGAACAATCTCCCACCCTGCCTTCTTTCTTGACGCCCTCCAGCGCGGCCTTGCGCCCGTGCACCCTGGAGATGGACCGCAGGACCGTGGGAATCACCGGGCACATGGCCGGGCTTCCTTCCCGCCTCAGTTCCTCGTTGGCGTGACAGATGTGGCACCCCCGAATATCCAGGGTCAGTTCATCCGCGGCTATCTTTGCGTCTGCCGATCCGCACAGGCGCAGCTCGTCGAGCAGGTATCCTTCCAAGGCCCTGCTGAACTCATCTCCTTGGGGCAGCTCGCCGGCCCTCTCCCTCATCTCTTCGGCCCAGCGCGCGCCTATCCGCGCCTTCAGCTGTTCCAGCTTCTCCTGATGAGATCTGACCAGAGCGCAGTGATATTTGACGAGTAACTGCCGGTCCACTTTATCCCCCGAGGACGCTCCGTCTCCGCTGCCGCTGACTTCGGACATCGTAGCATCATCACCTCTTCCCTCAGATCATCCGCACCGCGCCAAGCTCGCAGGCGTGGGCGCACTCGCCGCATCTCTTGCATCTTTCCAGGTCGATGGACACCCGGCATCCACCCTCGGCCTCGACCACACCGAAGGCGCCGTTGGGGCAGAAGCGCGCCGCCTTGCAATCGGCGCACCGCTCCGCCACGTCGCATCTGGTCGTGTCCACCCATGGAAGACGGTCGAGCATCTTTAAGCCACGCTCCTCTCATACCCACTGGGGTATATATTAACACCTCCATGAGCCGCGAATATGATCTCTGACATATAGGCCGCCGAGATATTTCAAGCGGGGGCTATCGAGGAGAAAGGCGGCTTTGGTCAAAAGCATTCTCGGCAGCGGCTCGGCGGCAGACATCTAAGGCCGGGAAAAGGTCAGCTCCCGAGTAAAGCCTCTTTTCTGTCAGGGCGGAGATCCCCGCAATCTCGCTTCGACCTCGGGAGCCACGTGCACGTTATTTTTATAGCATATTTTCGCCGGAAAAGAAAGCATAGCAGGCGATCAGGGCCGGGGGCCGTGGTATCGACGCGGCCGCCGTGAGACTCAGCCTAGGGCCGACCGGAACACCCCCACGACGTCCTCCAACACCGTCTCCCGAGGGTTGGAGGAGCGGAGGCGGGTGTTGAGAAAGGCCTCCGAGGCCAGCACCTCGAGGCTGTTCGCCTTTATGCCCAGCTCGCTCAGGGAGCGCGGGAGCGGCAGGCGGGAAAGGAGCTCTTCCACCGCCTTCACGCTCTTCGCCCCCGCTGATTCCGCGGGCATCCCGGAAACGTCCTCGCCCATCGCCTGGGCCAGCTCACGGAACAGGGCAGGGCGGGAGGGCAGGTTGAAGCGCATCACTGAGGGCAGCAGCACGGCGTTGGCCACGCCGTGCGCCACTCCGCAGAAGCTTCCGAGGGCGTGGGCCATGGCGTGGCACAGCCCCAACCCCGCATTGGTGAAGGCCACGCCGGCTATCATGCTGGCCATGCTGAGGTTGCGCCGCGCCTCCATATCATCACCGTCGGCGCAGGCTTTCTCCAGATTCGCTGCGATGAGCTGTACCGCCCGATAGGAGAGCCCCTGGGTGGGGGCCCAGGAGCGGCGGGACACATAGGATTCGACGGCGTGGGTGAGGGCGTCCATGGCCGTGGCCGCGGTCAGCTGCGGGGGCATCCTCGCCGCCAGAGTCGGGTCCACCAAGGATAGGGTGGGATAGATGTGCTGGCTGACCACGGACATCTTCTGCTTGCGCTTGCGGTCGGTGATAACGGCGATAGAGGTGGCCTCGGAACCGGTGCCGGCGGTGGTGGGTATGCAGATGATGGGCCGAGCCCGCTTGCGCAGGTTGCCCACCCCCGCCCATTCGGTTATCGGCCCGGGATTGGTCAGCCGGGCGGCTATGGCCTTGGCCGCGTCCATGGGGCTGCCGCCGCCCAGACCGATGACGAAGTCGCAACCGTTCTCGCGGGCCATCTCAGCCCCCGCTTCCACCGTTTCCACCGACGGGTCGGCTTCCACTCCGTGGAAACGGGTGCAGGATATGCCCTCCGACTGCAGCGTGGCCAACACGGCTTCCACGGCCGGGAGGGAGCGGGTGGGGCCGGAGCCGGTGACCAGCAGGGCGTGCTTGCCGAAGCCGGATACAAAGGTCTTCAGCTCTTCGAGGCAGCCTTCGCCGAAGACCAGCTGTACCGGGAACCTGAAGACGTTAGATCCCATGCGCTCACCTTGCCGCCGCCGTTTCGCCCCCCATGCCGAAGGGCTATACAAGTTTATCCGCGGCCGAGGCGAGGCGTCAAATGCGGACCGGGCAAGCGATTAGCGGTTATAATCAAATGGCGGCAGCGAAGAGAAGAGTGCGGGGTCACCCATAGGCATGGATTCGCCCTGCGTCCCGGTGAGCGGAAGGATCGGTCATTGGGAGAGCCCCTGATCAGCGCGGTCTTCATATTCTCCGAGGAGGGCGTCATCCTGGAGGCATCCGGGGACTGCCGCATCTTCCTGAAGGCGGGCGAGCGGGAGTTTAAGGGAAAAAGTCTGCCCCAAGCGGGCCCAGAGCTGCAGCGGGTGCTGGGGGGCCCGCTGAGAAGGGCGGCTCGGGGTAGATCCGTTGAGAACTACGCCTTTCCCTTCAAGGTGGGCAAGCGCATCATGCCCATGCTGGCATCCGCCGCCCCCTATCCTCTGGCCGGTCAGGGCAAGGTGGGGGTTCTGCTGAAGATCAGGAGCAGGGAGGAGAGGCCTGATCTTCAGGGCAGGGCCGCTACGCACCGCCCCCTTCCTCTGCCCATTCCCGGCTTGTTGGACCTGGAGGAACACGGGCTCGGCGAAGACCCGGATGTCTTCGACGACCCCCTGTGCGTGCTGGACTCGGAGGGAAGGATCCTGCGGGCTAACGCGGCGATGTGCCGTGTCCTGGGAGCGGATGAGAGCGGGCTGCGAGGGAGCCGTTTCTCCGAACTGCTGGAGGGGGAAGGGGACGCGCATGTCTTCGAGCAGGCGCTGGAAACGGTGCGCCTGGCCCCTTGGCGGGGGGAGTTGGGTTTGAAGACGAGAGAAGGCGGCACGGCGGTCCTTTCCGTGACCGTCACCCGGCTGAAGGACGCGAAGGGGGCCCTTGGAGGGTTCCTGGCCAACTGCAGGGACATAACGGCCTTCCGCCTTCGCGAGGAGGAGAGGGAGAAAGAGACGGCCGGCCTGGGGGCGAGGTTGGAGCAAGCTCCGTGCCCGATCATCTGCGGACGCGGCCAGACCATAACCTTCGCCAACCGCGAGGCGGGCTCCCTTCTGGGAATCCCCTCGGAGCGCCTTCGGGGCATGAGCCTGCGTGATGCCCTGGGGGAGGAGGGAGCGGAGGTCGTTTCAGGGCTTCTCCAAGGGAAAGTCGACGGTCTGTCCGAGGCCGGGAGGGCGGGCCGCTTCACCCGTCGGGGTCCGCGGGGGATGGAGATGGTCTTGCGGGTGAAGGTCGTGATTACGCCCTCACGAGAGAGCGTCGTCGAGTACGAGGCCTGCCTGGAAGACCTCACGATTACGGAAACGCTGCGGGAGAGGGCGGAGGAGGCGGGGCGCCTGGGCCGTTTTCTGAAGGGCATGGGCAGGGCTTTCTCGACAGTGGGTGATAATGAGGCCCTGCGGGAGTGCCTGGATGCCTTCATGGCCCTCACCGGGGCCGCTGCGGGCGCTCTCTACCTGCTGGAGAGGGAAGAAATGATCAAGGCATACGAGCGAGGGTTCTCTGCCGGCACTTCGGCGGAGCGGGCCTCATGGAGGGTCAGGCCTAACAGGTTTAACGCTGCGCTGAGGGCATGGGCGGAACCGCTGCGGATCGATTGCGGGGCTGGGGACGAGGCGCGCCGCCTGGCATTCCTGCGGGAGTCGGAGGGGTTTTTGGCGGCTCACCAAAGGGAAGGATGCGACCGCCTGCTCCTAGTGCCTTTGCGGTCGAGGAGGGGGGCGAGGGGTCTGATGGTCCTGGCGCTCAAAAGCGGGGACCTCCTTTCCGTCAGCGCGGAGGGCGTTCTTGAGGACGGATTGGCTTTGGCCGCACGACTTATGGGATCAGAGAAAAATGAAGGAGATGAAGGCGAGGAGGGAGCGGTGCGGTTGGAAGAGACGATGGGACATATACGTCACCGTCTCTCCACCCCGCTGACTTGCCTGCGCGGGTTCGCCCAGATGCTCGTAGAGGAGGGCGTGGACGAGGAGACGCGCGCCGAGGCGGCCGAAGGCCTTTGCCGGGCGGTGGACGGCATCGTGGACGAGCTGGATCTCTTGACGGGAGGCAGCTCATCTGGGCCGGCGGGAGAGAACGGAGCGGGGAGCTGATCTCTTGGACGAAGGCCGCATCACATCCTTTCTCATGCTGCTGGAAGAAGCGGGCGAGCTGCGGGAGATGCTGGACCGCTCTCTCCGTTTCATAGTGGAGAGTTTTGGCTATGATCTGGGCATACTCGTCCTCTTCCGCCCCCATCCCCTTCGTATTATGCACAGGAGAAGTCCGCTGGCGGGGGGCGAGGAGGAAGGACGCGTCGACGGCTTGCTCAGGCAGCTGAGCGAAGCGGAGAGTTTTCAGCGACTTCTGGTCGAGCATGGGATCGAGGGCATACAGGCCCTGCTCCAACAGGTCCTGCGCCTTGGTCCCGTGGCAACCCATATATTCCCCTTGGCGGCCAGAGAGGACCTCAACGGTTTCGCGATTTTGGCGGGGGGCGAGGGGGATGGGGGAGGTGACCGCGCCCTGCTGAGCGTCTTGCTCAGGCAGATAGTGATGGAGCTGGAGAAGCAGGCCGCGCTGGAAAGGCAGCGGAAGCTGTCCCGGGAGGGGGCCCTTATATTGGAGGCGGGCCGGCTGATAACCTCGGGCCTGGAAGTGAGGCAGGTCCTCTCCAGGATCGTGGAGGCGTCGCTGGAGATAGTGGGAGTGTCCCGCGGGCTGGTGGGACTGCTCGACGAGAGCGGGGAGAAGCTGGAGCTCTTTTACTCCAACCGAGAGGGATCGCCCGAGGTCAGGGAGTTCTTCGGTATGCTGGGCAGGGTCGATGATCTGCTGGAGGGGGGAAAGGCGGTCCTGCGAGACGGACGGCCCTTGATCATCGATGACTGCCTGAACAGCCCTCTGGTGAACGAACCGTTGGCCCGGATCCTCAACGTGCGTTCATTGCTGGGAGTGCCAATAATGGTGCGGGGTCGGGTCATCGGAGCCATTCAGCTTGACGAGCCGGGATGCCGGCACCGCTTCACCCCCGACGACATCCGGGTGATGCAGGGCATCGCCGACTTCGCCGCGGTGGCCATCGCCAACGCCCGCCTCTACCGGGAGAGCCAGGAGCAGAGGGAGCGCTCGAAAGAGCTGAT
>JACVIY010000136.1 GCA_015711755.1 Candidatus Geothermincola secundus
GAATGAGAAAACCTCGGCGATGCTTCCTTTCCCTCGGGTTCGTGTGGCCGGCCGCGCTTCTCACGGGCTGCGTCATGCTCGCGGCGGCGGTCTGCTCCTGCGGCGAAAGAATCGATCCCGATCGGCTGCTGCGGGAGGCCCTGGACAGGAGCGGCGAGGCCTCCACCCTGCGCGCGGATGTTCGGGCTCTGGCCGAGCCGCAGGAGGGCTCGAACATCCCGCCTCTGTCCCTGGAGGGGGTCCTGGAGATGGACCGCGAGGGAAGGTCGTTGCGGCTGCAGTTCAATTCCTTCATCCTGGAGGGCGAGCTCCTCATAGCCGGGGGAGAACCTTACCTTCAGATGGGCGGGAGCTGGTATTCCCTGCCACGGGGTCGGGGGGCGGCGGATTATTCCGAGTTGGTGCGCGTTGTCTCCGATGCCATTTTCTCCTACCCCGATATACTCGCCGAATACACATCGGTGAGATCGGAGGGCAGCGAGAGGGTCGCGGGCCGGGATTGCCACAAGATGTCAGTCATCCCCGATCTGGCCAGGCTGGCGGAACTGGATGCTTTCAAGCAAGCGGGCGGGGGTCTGGGCGCGTCCGATCGGAAGTCGCTGGAAGAGCTGCAGAAGATGGCCCCGGGAATACGGGTATGGGTGGATAAGGACAACCACTTCATCCGCAAGCTGGAGCTGACCCTGGAGTTGGACCTCTCGCAAGGCGCGCTGTTCATGGGGATGTTGCGGGGGCGGATGAACGCCAGGGTCACCGCTTTCTTCAACGACTACGGCCAGCCACTGGAGATAATACCCCCATCCGAGACCGAGCCCTTCGATCTCGGGAGAATCCCCTTCCTCTGAGGGAAAGCCGCCCATCTCCCGTCACCGAGCGCGATGCGAGGGGGAATGCCTTTACGGGCTATGGGATAACTTATATAATATATATATGTTATGGATAACATGGTACCTTCGAGAGCTGGTTTTTCCCAGCGCCTGCGCTTCCTGCGGGAAGGAGGGCGGCATGATCATCTGCCCGGAGTGCCTGCGGGGAATGCCCCTGCTCAACGGAACCTCCTGCAGGCGCTGCGCCACTCCGACGATCTACCCCGTGGAAGAATGCCGCCGCTGCCGAAAGGCCCGCCCCGCCTTCGACCGCTGCGTGGCCTTGGGGCTCTATCAGGGGACGATGCGAGATGCGCTGCTGGAGATGAAGTACCGCAACGGCAGAAGGCTGGTCCCTCTGCTGGGTGCGATGCTGGCGGAGCGCCTGCGGCGCGAACTGAGCGGCGAGATGCCGGAGGCGGTGACTTTCGTGCCCATGCACCGGCGCAGGGAAAGGGAGCGGGGTTTCAACCAGGCCCGGCTGTTGGCCCGGGAGATAGCCGGCCATCTGGGGCTTCCCTGCGTGGGGCTTTTGGAGAGGACGCGGCCGACGCGGCCGCAGGCGGGCCTGAGCCACGAGGAAAGAGGGGCCAATGTGCGCGGGTGCATGGCGGTGAGGAGGGGAGCGAGGATGCCCGGCGCCCTTCTCCTGGTGGACGACATACTCACCACCGGAGCCACCCTGAGCGCTTGCTCGGCTTCTCTGAAGAATGCGGGAGCGCTTGAAGTGGTGGCCTGCGTGGCGGCCAGAGACATCCCATCGGGTTGGAGCGTACCCTCGAGAGAGTGAAAGAGGAGGGAAGATGCGGTGTGCTGCCGTGCCTCGGTCAACCGGCTTTTCACCGTGAGGCCCGCGGGGATAAAATATGTTTACAGGCCCCGGTCCGGGTCTGTGGTTGAAAGTCGATGCCAGTCGCAGGCGAAACGACCCACGTAAGCCAACATTTGGTTGGTGAGCATGGTGCGGCTTAGGGGTAAGTCCTGCCCGGCCAGCGGCCGGAGAAGCGCAGTAGTGGCGAGTCTTCCCGGCACCATAAAGGGACCTCGCTGCGAACCGCTCAGCAGGCGAGTGTGGGGGCAAAGACCAGGTCAGCCGGGCCGGGGCCCCTTTTTTGTCCGCTCGGGGGGCACGGGGCCGGTTCCGCGGCTGGGAGGTCGAAAAACGGAATGCGAAGAGCCGGACCCGTCGGGATGCCTATCGGGGCGGGGCTGCATGCTGTAGTCTGAATCTGGTAAAGTATCCTCATTCCGCGGAGAGTCCGCGGGAGGCCGGAGAATGCGCCGCGGGCAGGCCGGGATGCGATCATCGACCCGCGGGTTTTAACGGATCGGAAAGGGAGTGCTCCAGATGCAGATGATTGTGAAGGGTAAGAACCTGGAGATGACCGAGGCGTTGCGTTCCTACGCGGAGGAGAAGATCAGCAAGCTGGGACGCTATCTGGAGAAGGTCATCAAGACGGAGATCGAACTCTTCGTGGAGAAGAACCCGAAGATAGCCAACAGCCAGTGCGTGGAAGTGACCGTCTTCACCAGCGGTCCGGTCATCCGCGCGCGCGAATGCGCCGCGGACATGTATCAGGCCATAGACCTGGTATATGAGAAGCTGGAGAGGCAGGTGAAGAAGCTGCACGGCCGGCGTATAGACCGCAGCCACAATGCCCGGCACAACCACGGCAACAGGCAAGCGGCGCCTCCGGAGGTGATGGAGGAAGAGGAAGAACCTTCTCTGGAAGCGAAGATAGTGAAGACCAAGAGCTTCCCCTTGAAGCCGATGACCCCGGAGGAGGCGGCCCTGCAGATGGACCTGGTCGGGCACGACTTCTTCGTGTTCATAAACGCCGATACCGACCGCACCAGCGTGGTATATCGGCGCAAGGACGGCAATTACGGGCTCATCGAGCCGGGACGCTAAGGGGGCATGTTGCGCAAGCTGCTGGACCTGCTGAGGACGGCTTTCGACGGTCTGGTCAGCCGGGGCGCCTCCCTGAGGTTCTGAGCATCCGGGGACCGAAGGGCTTTGAGGAGAGGGGTTTGGAGAGGCGTAACAGGTTTCTGACGGCGGCGGTCGGGCTGGGCGTACTGGCGGTGACGCTCCACCGGGTCCTGGCCGCCCACGAGCAGGCGTTCTGGCTCTCGGTGCTCTTTCTGGGCGCCCTGGCTGCAGTCAGCGAATCTCTGGGCAGCGAGCTGCACGGCCGCGGGAGAACGACCTACGGCATCGTCCCGCTGGTCGCAGCGGTTTTTTCCCTGAACACTCTATCGGCGGTGCTGGTCGCCCTATTCGCCGCCTTCTCCCTGCAGGACTTGAAGAGGCGGCGCTCTCCCTGGGCCCTGGCCTTCAACGGCCTGCAGTACGCGCTCTCCCTGACCTTTGCCTCTTTCCTGTACCATGCCTTGGGCGGGGCATCCCGGGCCTTCGAACTGGGGGAGACGCTGCGCTCCGTCCCCGTGCTGATGCTGGCGGTGGCGGCGTTCTGGGCGGTCAACACCGCTCTGGTCTCACTCGCCGTGCATTGGGAACACGGTGTGAGTCCCCTCGATTTCCTGCGGCGGGACGCTCTGAGGATGCTTCCCAATCAGCTGTTCTACGGCCTGCTGGGAATGGCTCTGGGAGTCATCTACGCCCAGAACGCTTTTCACCTTGTCGCGCTTGAGGACGGCGGCTTTGCGGTGACGGGCACCCCGGGGGAGGCCCTGCGCGGATTCGCGGCATCGCTGATGTACCTGGCCATGCTCGGAGTGGCTTGGTCGTTCAGCAGGCGTAATATCGAGCTGCTCAAGGCATATGACCGGGCCACCGAGCGCCTCATCTATCATCTGGAGGAGCGAGAGCCCTACCTGAAAGGGCATGCCCCGAGGGTGGCCGCCTATTCCGATCTCTTGGCGGCCCGGCTGGGGATGTCACCCTACGACCGCAGGAAGCTGCGCTATGCGGCGCTCCTCCATGACCTGGGAAAGGCGGCGGTGCCCCGAGAGATACTGCTGCAGAGGGAAGCGCTCAGCGAGGAGGAGTTCCGCCGGGTGCAGCAGCACTCTCTGACCGGAAGCAACTGGCTGGAGGAGATCCCCTATCTGGCGGACGCCGCCGGGGCCGTCCTCCATCATCACGAATACTACGACGGTGGGGGCTATCCCGACGGCATAGCCGGAGACACCATCCCCCTGGTGGCCCGGGTATTGGCGGTGGCCGATGCCTACGAGGCCATGCTCAACCCGCGTCCCTGGAGGGAGGCCAAATCGCCGGAGGCGGCCGCGGCGGAGTTGCAGCAGAACGCGGGGGTGCAGTTCGATCCAGAGTTGGTGAGGATGTTCCTGGGGGCCCTGCAGGCGTCGCAGGAGAGAGCGGCATCCTCCGCGGGGGAGGCCGCGGATGGCGGCGAAAGGGAGGAGGTCGGCTGGCAGCCCGAGGAGAGGGAGCAGCCGCGCCGGCCGAGGAAACCCGGAAAGCGCCGCCGGCTCATGCTGGAGGAAAGAAGGAGGCGCCGGGAGATGGCCCTTGCTCCCCGGGAGGTCGCGGCGGCCGGAGAAGAAACGCCGCTCCCCGCGGGCAATGGGGGGGAGGCATCCGAGGACAGCGTCCCTTCTTCCTCAGGGGAAGGGAAAAGCGGGTCGGATCTCCTCGGCGACAACGGCGGTGAGGTCATCTGATGGAAGAGGCCAGGTTGAAGGCGGCCCGGCTGCTCAGCGCCCTCGTATGCGCGGGGATACTGGTCTATTCGGTCATCCAGGTCCATCTCAGCAAGCTGGACATATGGCGCACCTTGGGGCTGGTGGCGTGGGTGGCCTTCTTCGAGGTCTGGCAGATACGGTATCCGTGGGGTCGGCCGGTACGGCTGGGCATCGCCGTGGGCCTGTGCGTAGTGGCCATCCGGCCGGTGCCCGAGGCGCTGCTGATATATTTCTTGGGGAGCGTGATCGGCAGGTCCCTCTCCCGCTCCGGAAGGGTCAGGATGAGCGATTTCTACTATATCTTCCAGCGCACCGTGATCCTGGCCGTGGCCGGGATTTTCTTCGCCCTGGTGAGCCAAGCGCGCTGGCAGGAAGTGGTGGAGAGGGTCAGGGGCCCAGAAGTGAACGTCGATACCTTCAAGGATTTCTGGGTGCATTACCCCGGCCCCGAGAACTACGGCCCCATGCCCAACACCTACTGCAACCCGGTGGTCATGTACAGGTCCATCTTCTTCCCCCTGGCCTTCGCGGTGATGGGCCTGGTCTACTTCGCCCTGGAGATGGTCACCTCCTCCATTGAGACGGGCATGGTCAAGTCGGGTTCGTGGCGGGTCATCCTGCCCCATCAGGTCCGGCAGACCTGGCCCGTCTATCTTTCCCTGGCGGCGGGCGGCGGGCTTATGGCCCTCTACTTCCCCCGACTGCCCTTCTGGAATTTCCTCATCTTCTTCCTCCCCCTGATGCTGGTGAGGATGGAGAGCAACCGCGACCAGGAGCTGGACGGCCGCTTCCTGTCCACCATGCGCGTCATCGGGGATGCCGCGGACAACATCAGGATGCTGCCCGGCCATTCCAGCCGGGTGAGCAATCTGTCGGTGGAG
>JACVIY010000137.1 GCA_015711755.1 Candidatus Geothermincola secundus
CGAGCTGGGCAAGCGGGTACGTCTGCGGTACCTGCCCGAAGTGACCTTCATGCGCGACGAATCCTGCGAGCGCTCTCAGCGCCTGGAGGGCATCTTCAGGGCTCTGCGGGAAGAGGAGTCTCGCGGCGGAGGGGGCGGAGACGAGCAAGGGGGGCGGACGGATGAAGGATGATCTCGAGAGGGTGGCAGACGCCCTTGCCGGAGCCGAGGCCGTGGCCCTGTCGTCACATGAGAACCCCGACGGAGACGGTGTGGGCTCGCTCCTGGGACTATCCCTCGCGCTGGCTGGGAGAGGGGTGCGGGTCTACCCCGCCCTTCCCAACGGCGAGGAGGTCCCTCGACAGTACCGGTTCCTGCCCGGAAGCGGGATGCTCGCGAAAAGGGAGGATCTGCCGGAATCCCCCCCGGTGTTCGTGGCCCTCGACTGCGGCAACCTGGACCGCCTAGCCGACCTGCGCGTATGCGCGGAGCGATCGGAACTGCTCATCAACATCGACCACCACGAAGACAACGCCCTTTTCGGGCATCTTAACCTGGTCAGGCCTCAAGCCTCGTCCACCAGCGAACTGGTCTACGGGGTGCTGAGGGCCGCGCGACTGACGGTGGGTGAGGAGGAGGCTGCCTGCCTATATGCGGGCATACTCACCGACACCGGCAGGTTCCGCAACGTGAACACAACTCCCGAGGCCCTGCGGACGGCGGCCGAGCTGCTGGAAGTGGGGGTGAGCCCGGAAGAGGTGGTCTCGCGCATCTATGAGGGATTATCGCTTCCCCTGCTGCGGCTGAAAGGGAGGGTGCTGGAGAGGATCCGCATGGCCGACGGTTACCCTCTGGTGTATTCGTATCTTACGCTCCAGGACTTCGAGCAGACCGGAGCATCCCCTTCGGAGGCCGAGGACATCATAGACTGCCTGCGAACGGCGGAGGGAGCAAGGGCGGCGCTGCTGCTCAAGGAGACCGCTGACGGCAGGACGCGGGGTTCGCTGAGGTCTCGCGACGGCGTTTCCGTCGGCAGGGTGGCGCGGGCGCTCGGCGGGGGCGGCCACGAGAGGGCCGCCGGGTTCGTATCCGAGATGGACCGAGACGAGATCCTCAAGGAAGTCTGCCGCCTTCTGGCGTTGATGGACGCGGGATAACGCGGATATGGCGTTAGTTCACGGCCTCCTCCTCCTGGACAAGCCCTCGGGGCCCACCTCCAATCAGGTGATCCGGCCAATCGCTCGGCTTTTCCCGGGGGTTAAGGTGGGCCACAGCGGGACCCTGGACCCTATGGCCTCAGGACTGTTGGTGGTGCTTCTGGGTGAGGCCACCAAATCGGCACCCTTCCTCAATGAGGAGCCCAAGGTCTACCGGGCGCGGGTGCTGCTGGGCGTGGAGACCGACACCTACGATATGGAGGGAAGGGTCTTAAGGGAGGCTGCCGCCCCGGATGATGAGAAAGCCGTAAGGGACGCCTTCGAGGGGTTAAAAGGCGTAAGGGCGCAAGTGCCGCCCCCATTTTCCGCAGCCAAAGTGGGCGGCAAGCCGATGTATCATTACGCTCGCAGAGGTCGTGCTGTCGAGGGCAGGAAGAGGGAGGTAGAGGTCTTCGAGGTCGAGCTGAGCGGAATAAGGCGGCGAGGTCGGAGGTCGGAGGTTGATGTGGTCATCTCCTGCACTCGCGGCACCTACGTGAGGTCGCTCTGCCGCGAAGTGGGCGAGAAGCTCGGTTGCGGGGCGACTCTTTCCGGTCTTAGAAGATTGGCCGCGGGGCCTTTCCGGGTGGATGATGCGCTTGATCCCGACGAATGGTGCCGCAGATTGGGAAAAGGGGACGCCTCGGGCATCCTGGGCATCGGGGACGCCTTGGCCCATCTGCCGCGCGTGGAGGTGAGTGGCGAGGAGGCCCGCAGGGTCCGTAATGGCCTTCCCCTTCCCGCGCTGCCTTCGGAGGGGGTACCCGTGCTGGTAGCGGAAGCCGGAGGGATCCCCTTAGCGGTGCATTTTTCTGAAGGCGGTGCGAGGGGGAGGGTAAAGGTGATGAGGGTGTTCAACCTATGAACGAGGTCTTCGGGGTCTTGGATAGCGGATTTCGGCTTACCGCGGCGCGGGAAGAGGCGGCGCGTCTGTGGCGGGGTTGCGAAGAAAGCGGGCTTTGCGGCGGTTGGAGAGCGTTTTCTGCATAGTATCGATCGGCGGCGGAGTGGGCGGGAGCCCGGCAGTCGCGGTTCTGCCGCTGTGCGTGAGGAGCGGGGGAGCGAGATCCCCTTGGCTATGAGGTGATGAACGTGGAAGTGGTGCCGGGAATCGATGCGTGGGTCAGGCCGGACAGGCCGACAGTGGTCACCGTAGGTATGTTCGACGGCGTCCACCGCGGGCATCGGCGGATAATAGAGATCGCCCATCGCAAGGCCAGGGACAGGAAGCTGAGGTGCGTGGTCTTCACCTTCGATCACCATCCCCTGGAGGTGCTCAAGCCGGGTAAACACCCGCCCTACCTTTCTTCCAGCGCCCAGAAGCTGCGGCTGCTGGAGGAGCTGGACGTGGACATCGTGCTCATGACCGGGTTCGATGAGGCGTTCGCCGCGCTGGGGGCGGAGGAGTTCTTTTCTGGGGTGCTGGCGGAAAAGCTGAACGCGTCGGTGGTGGTGGTTGGAGAGAACTTCCGTTTCGGCAGGGGCGGCGCGGGCGATGTGGGGCTTATGAGAGAACTGGGAAGGGAGGCGGGCATCGAGGTCATCGCCGTGCCTTTGCTGAGGCAGGGGGGCGATGTCATCTCCTCCACCAGCATCCGCAGGCTGCTGGAGAAGGGTGAGGTCGAAGAGGCGAAACTGCGCCTTAGCCGCCCCTACGTCCTGGAAGGATTCGTGGTGCACGGGGACCATAGGGGTAAGGAGCTCGGGTTCCCCACCGCCAACCTGGAGGTCCACGACAACCGCTGCATCCCCGCCAACGGCGTTTATTCGGGAGAGGCCCTCCTGGAGAACCGCTCCTGGCCCAGCGGCATCTACGTGGGGAGCATCCCCACCTTCAAGGGCCATCACCGAAGGCGGGTGGAAGCGCATCTGCTGGACTTCGACGGAGACCTGTATGGAAGATACATAGGGATCGCTTTTCATCGGCGCGTGCGCCAGGAGATGGCCTTCCGCGACCCCGAGGAGCTCAGGGCGCAGATAGCCATGGACCTGCAGAGGATAAGGGACGCGCTCAAACGCCGATAGGGACCACGCCCGTGGCGTTCGATCAAACGGCGCGTTTCCCTCGAAAACCATTGGCCTCGGTTTGCGGACGAGAGCGCGGAGATGTATCATATTCACAGGATGTCGAGCCGGGATGCTTTTGCCCGGTGAGGAAGGCGCGCGTGTGCCGGCGCGCCGAACCGCCCTCTAGGTGGTTGAGAATCACCGACTCTTCACTTGGACGGCGGCGATTACCCCATGGGAGGTGATTTCATGGCATTGGAGGAGAACTACAAGCTCTCCATCATCGAGGAGTACGGATCCCACGAGAAGGATACCGGCTCACCGGAAGTGCAGGTGGCGCTGCTGACCTACCGTATCAACAACCTGACCGAGCACCTGAAGACCCACAAGAACGACCATCATTCGCGCCGCGGATTGCTGAAGATGGTGGGAAGACGGCGCAAGCTGCTCGATTACCTGAAGGAAAAGGATGTCGAACGCTACCGCAGGCTCATCGAGAGACTGGGACTGCGGAGGTGAACCGGCTACCTCGGCGGATTTCGACGGGGATTATGACGATTGGAGATGAATGAGAAAATGTCCGATGGCCAAGTGACACAAGAGAGGTTCCAGGTGGGGAACCGCGAGATAATCATGGAGACCGGGAGGCTGGCCGGACAGGCGGACGGTTCCGTGTTGGTGAGCTGCGAGGGAACCACCGTGCTGGTCACGGCGGTAGGATCCAAACACGAGACCGATCGGGATTTCTTCCCCCTGACCATAGATGTGGAGGAGAGGATGTATGCCGCCGGCAAGATACCCGGGGGTTTCTTTCGCCGGGAAGGCAGGCCCTCGGAAAAGTCCACGCTGGCTGCCCGGCTTACCGACAGGCCCCTGCGCCCCAACTTTCCCGAGGGTATGCGCATAGAGGTGCAGGTGGTGGTGACCATCCTTTCCGTCGATCTAAAGAACCCGCCAGACGTGCTGGGCCTGCTGGGCGCTTCCACCGCTCTCACCATATCCGACATACCCTTCAACGGGCCGGTGGGTGCGGTGCGCGTGGGCAGGAGCCCGGGCGGATTCATAATCAACCCCAATTTCCAGGAACTGGCAGAAAGCGACATAAACCTGGTGGTGGCGGGGGTTCTCAACCGCGAGACCAATCAGGTGGAGATCATCATGGTGGAGGCCGAGGCCGATCAGGTGCCCGAAGAGGATATCGTGGACGCCATGGAGTTCTCCAAGAAGCATATCATGGACACCATCCGGGCGCAGATCAGGCTGCAGGAGAAGGTGGGCAAACCCAAGAGGCAGGTCAACCTAAAGGTCGCCGACTTCCAAAGAGTTGAGAGCCGCGTGCCCCATCTTGCCGCCGAGATAAAGGAAGTCGTCCGCGTATGCGCTCGCGAGCAACTGTCGAAGAAGGAGCGCGAGGAACGGCTGGAGAGCATGCGGGAAGAGGTGCAGGAGCGCTGTTTCTCGGACGAGGAAGGCGCCTTGTTGGCCGATGACTTCAAGGCATACTGGGAGGAGAAGGTTGGACAGGCCATCCGCGAGCTGTTGGTGGAGGAGGGCCTGCGCATAGACGGCAGGCGACCCGAGGAGATCAGGCCCATAAGCTGCGAGGTGGGGCTGGTTTCCCGCACCCACGGTTCGGGCCTTTTCACCAGGGGGCAGACCCAGGTGCTGACCATCCTCACCCTGGGGGCCATCGGTGACGTGCAGACCATCGACGATCTCTCCATAGACGAGACCAAGCGCTACATGCACCACTACAACTTCCCTCCCTTCTCGGTGGGCGAGACCGGGCGCATCGGCTCCCCCCGTCGCCGGGAGATCGGCCACGGGGCTTTGGCGGAGAGGGCGCTGTTGCCCCTGATCCCCCCCGAGGAGGAGTTCCCCTATGCCATCCGCTTGGTGAGCGAGGTCCTCTCCTCCAACGGGTCCACCTCCATGGCCTCCGTTTGCGGGAGCACCCTGGCGCTGATGGACGCAGGGGTACCCCTGAAGGACTCCAAGGGCGTAGCGGGCATAGCCATGGGCCTGGTCAGGGAGGAAGGCAAGGTCATCGTCCTCAGCGACATACAGGGCATCGAGGATAAATACGGCGACATGGATTTCAAGGTGGCGGGAACCCGCGACGGCGTGACCGCCCTGCAGATGGACCTGAAGATACAGGGCGTGAGCGTCGATACCCTGCAGCGGGCCTTGACCCAGGCG
>JACVIY010000138.1 GCA_015711755.1 Candidatus Geothermincola secundus
TGAAGGTCAACGACGTGGTTGGCCCCAACCGGGAGGTCTCGGTCAGGGTCACCTCCGACCATCCCATCGTGGCCGAGCGCCCCATGTACTTCAACTATCAGGGCGCCTGGACCGGGGGGCACGACGTCATCGGGGCGACCTCACCGCAGGACTCCTTCTACTTCGCCGAGGGCTACACGGGAGAGGGCGTCTTCGATGAGTACCTTTGCCTGATGAACCCCGGCGACATCCCCACCACCGCCCACATCACCTACATGTTCTCCGACGGCTCCACCCAGAACCAGGACGTCCCCATCGGGAAGACCTCCCGCGCCACCGTGAAGGTCAACGACGTGGTTGGCCCCAACCGGGAGGTCTCGGTCAGGGTCACCTCCGACCATCCCATCGTG
Source organism: Candidatus Geothermincola secundus (assembly GCA_015711755.1). Classification (GTDB taxonomy): domain Bacteria; phylum Actinomycetota; class Geothermincolia; order Geothermincolales; family Geothermincolaceae; genus Geothermincola_A; species Geothermincola_A secundus. Next base: position 390 of record JACVIY010000138.1, read on the forward strand.
GCCGAGCGCCCCATGTACTTCAACTATCAGGGCGCCTGGACCGGGGGGCACGACGTGGTGGGATATACGCCATAAGAGGGAGATCGAAGCCCGCCGTTCACGGAGGCCGGATCCACGATTCCCGGCGGTCAGGTCATGTCGTGACGATGAAAGCATGGGCTGCCGGCAGCAGGGTGAGGAACACCGCCGCGGGGAGCAGGAGGTTATCGGAGGAGCGGGGCGAGGCCGCCTCGGCCAGGCAGGCGGCGACGGCCGCCACCATCAGCCAGAGCGGGTTGAACGTGCCCGGGTCCATGCCGGCGGCGTAACGGAACCAGGCCCACACGACGCCGATGGCGACGGCGGCGCCCGCCGCCACAGCCGCCGAGCCCAGCCAGGTCTTCCGCTTGGCCCAGGGCAGCCGGTACCCTGCCTTCCCGAACCGGGAGCCCACGAGGCCGCCGGGCCCGTCTCCCAGCGAGAGGGCGGCCATCGCGCAGGCGGCGGGGAAGAGCAGGTCCCGGAAGAGGAGCCCTATGGTCGTGAGAGAGAAGTATGCCAGCACGAAAAGGACTATGCCCGACCAGGTCTCCCTCTCATCGGACACCGAGCGGTAGAACTTCCCGACGCCCGCGAGACGACGCGCCAGCAGGGGGGTGGCCAGGACCGCGGCCAGCGCCGCCCCCGTAACCGCCACCGGGACGGCGGGAGATCGCCAGAAGGGGAGCCCCAGGACCCACAGGCCCGTGCCTATGTGCAGCAGGTCGCGCACGTAAGTGGTCTTGAGGCCGCGTGAGCTGGTGAGAACGCAGAAGAGCACGCCTCCGCCGAGCACGGACAGCCAAAGGAGGAGCAACCTAAAGTCATGCATGGCGGGCTTCACCTGATGAGCAGCCCCGCGGTGAGCAGTAGCCCCGCGAGGGTGTGGGCCGCGATGGTCATGCCCTGGGCGGGCAGCAGGGCGCGCGGCTCCCGGTGCTTGCGGATGAGGACCGATGCCGCTGCGAGGGACAGGGGAAGGGCCGCGAGAGCGAGCGCGGTCCATCCCCCGTAACCGGATGCGGCGGCCAGCCATACGACCGATGCGTAGGCGCCGGCGGCCACGGCGAGGTAGAGGAATCGGGCCCGGGATGTCCCCATCCTCGCCACCAGCTGGCGCTTCCCTGACTCTCTGTCCGATTCGCAGTCGGGGAACTCGTTGACCAGGATGATGTCGGTAACCAGGAAGGCTAGGGGAAGCGAGGCGACGATCACCGCGCCGCTGAACCTCCCCGTCTGCAGGTAATAGACCCCCGCCACCGGCAGGACGCCGAAGGCGAGGAAGATGCCCGCCTCACCGAGCCCGCGGTAAGCGAGCTTGAAGGGAGGGGCGGTGTACAGGACCCCGATGGCGAAGCCGGCCATTCCCATCAGCAACAGCGGCAACAATGGCTGCCCGCATGTCAGCAGGAGGGCGAACCCCGCAGCGGATGCTACGGCGAAGGAGGCGATCCCGGACCGGAGGAAAAGGGAGGGTCGGGCCCGTCCTTCGGCTATATGAGGTGATCCCCCGCTGAATCGGTTGCGGTTGGCATTGACGCGGTCCGCCCCGAGCCGCCAGTCGAAGTAGTCGTTGAGGAGGTTGGCACCGGCGTGCGCGGCGACCAGGGAGAGCAGCGTGAGGGCGAAGGATGACCATCTCACCGAACCGGTGTCGCGCCAGGCCAGGGCGGTGGCCACCAGCACCGGCACCACTATGGCCGAGAGAAAGGGCGCGCGGCTCATCTCCATGAACTTCTTCATTTCCGCCTCCTCGATCTCGACGAGCATGTAAACGGAAAATCCGTTGAGGGATACTATCTCCTAAGCGACATCGTGTCAATAAATATGGGAGGGGTTCCTCATGCGAGCGTCGGCGGGCTCCGGACAAGAGGCCACGGCCTGCTCGCCGTGAATCATGGAGATGGGGGTGATCCGACCGATTGGCTTTAGCTGTTCTGATGGGAAGCCGCCTTCCATTATAATCTTGCCAGGTGCCCCGGCAGGGGCTCCGCAGGCGATGAGGCTCGCCTTATAGCCGGATGGCGGCTGATAGCTTCTACCGCAGAAGGTAGGAGCTTTTTCTTTAAGGAGGATCGGAGGGGAAGAAAGGGAGTTGAAGGCCGAGGACAGAGCCAGGGCGGAAGACTACGTAAAAACGAGGGAAAGCTTCCTGGAGGAAGTGACTGCGCTCATCGAAGCGGAAGGCGGCGCGTCCGGGGGGCAGCTGGCCGAGCGCCTGAGCGCGCTGCGGGACAAGCTGGTCTCCGACAGTTTCCACATCGTGGTGATGGGCAGGTTCAAAAGGGGGAAGACCACCTTCATCAACAGCCTTTTGGGGGAGAATGTCCTGCCCAGCTCGGTGGTCCCCCTCACCTCGGTGAACACGGTGATAAGGTACCGGGAGGAGCCCGCGGCACGGGTGCTTTACCTGGACGGCAGGGAGGAGCGCATCGGCATCGGGTCCCTGCACCTCTTCGTCACCGAGAAGGAGAACCCGGAGAACCGCAGGGGAGTGCGGCTGGTGGAGGTGTATCACCCTTCCGATTATCTGCGGGACGGCGTCTGCCTGGTGGACACCCCCGGCACCGGTTCCACCTACCTCCATAACGACGAGACGGCCTACGCCTATCTCTCCCATGCCGACGCGGTGATCTTCATGATCAGCGCTGACCCTCCCATAAGCAGTTCGGAGCTGGATTTCCTGCACCACATCCGCGGTTTCGTGGACAAGCTCTTCTTCGTTTTGAACAAGGTGGACTACCTGGAGCCCGCCGACCTTGAGGAGTCGCTCGAGTTCAACAGGCAGGCGCTGCGCGAGGCGCTGGAGCAGGGATCCGTGCAGCTTTATCCCATCAGCGCGCGGAACGCCCTGGAAGCGGTGATGCGGGGGGATGAGCGGGCCTTGCAGCGGAGCGGCCTGCCGGATTTCGCCGAGCATCTCAGGGAGTTCCTGGCCGGGGAGAAAGGCAGGGTGCTCCTGCAGTCGGGGATGAGGAACGCCCGCAAGGCCCTGTCCGACGCCGTCGCTGCCCTGGAGCTGGAAGGCAACCTCCTCAGGCGGTCCCGGGAGGATCTTGAGGAGAAGATGGGGCTGTTCCGAGAACAGATGAGGTCCCTGGCCAGGGAGAGGGAGGAACTCCGCTATCTGATGGAGGGGGATTACCGCGCCCTCGTCCGAGACGGCCTTGATAAAGACACGGAGGTGTTCAGGCACGAGGCCGAAGGGGCGCTGTCGGCGAGATTCGAGGCTTTCTTCGAGGAGAGGTCCCGCCTTTCCGCCACCGCCCTGCTGGAGGAGTTGGGCGTTTTCGTCCGCGAGGAGATAAGGGAACTGTTCACTACCTGGCAGCGCGAGGAGGAGAGCCGTCTCGCGTCAGCATTCGAGGAGATAGCCCGCCGCTATCGGGATAGGGCCAATTCGCTGGCCAACCGCATCCTCGAGACGGCGGGAGAGCTTTTCGGAGTGTCCTTTCCACGTCTGGATGCGGACTTCTCCCTGAGCGACGAGGGGGAGTTCTGGTTCAAGCTGGAGGACGTGCCCTCGGACCTGGAGATACTGGTGAGCGCTCTGGCCCGTTCCCTGCCCAGGAAATTCTCCCACCGCTGGCTGAGGAAGAGCAAGAGAGAGGAGTTGATGCTGCTCTTCGACCGCCACTGCGGGAGAGTGCGCTACGATTTCCAGCTGCGCCTGCAGAAGAGCACGAACGCCCTTTCCCTGGAAGTGGAGAGGGTCGTCGGGGAGACCATGAGGAGCATAGAGCGGGCCATCGAGAACGCCGAGGAGCGCCTGAGCTTGGAGCGCCCCAAACTGGAGGCCGCTTTGGGGGAGCTGGGCGCGGAAAAAAGCGTTTTGGAGGGGGCGGGTGAGCGGCTGGACGGGCTCATGGACGCGTTGGGGCGGTGCTGACGCTGGGGTCGGGCGGTGAGGGGGCTGCGGGAATAGTCCGCGTGCGCTTGCGGGAAGCGGTGAGGGCTTTCCGCGGACGCGGGGAGGATCCTTTTGCGGCGATGGTCGAAGGCCTGCGGGGGGCATCGGGGTGGGTGGAGGCGTGGGTCCTCGATTGCGCGGACAGGGGGCTCTGCCCCGCCTGCGAGGCGGAGAAAGCCGCCGAGGAGGCCTACCTGCTCTGGCTTCCCGTCAACGTATGCGATGCGGGCTTCCTCAAAGGGCTTGAGGAAACGGGCGGGCTCTGCGGGAAGCATTACGCGATGGCGTTGGAGGCGCTCCGGCGCTTCCCGCGCAGGCAGGCCCGCCTGCTCGGAATGATGGAGCGCAGGCTGGAAAGGGGATCGCCGCCCTTCGCGAGAGCGTGCGGTCTTTGCGCGTCCTTGGAGGAGAGCCGCCGTGCTTGCCTGAGGATATGCGAAGAGATGGCCCGCGGGGCGGGAAAGAGTCCACCCTCGAGCCCGTGGTCGTGCCGCATATGCGGAGCCCACGGCGTAAACCCAAGATGAAATACGCGGTCGGGCTTCGATATGTTTTCGGCGGAGGATCCTGAGGATCACGGATCGCGGGTTTCGGGGGCCGGGCTGAAGGGATCCATCAACCTCCCGGCGAAGCCCCCGGGATGAGTGGAAGATGTGAGATCACGGGGCCGTGCTGAACAAAATGGTATGACCTGAACGGGCAGGCCGTCGGAATGGGAGGTGGTCCGCATGGAAGCCGTGGAGGGATTGGGCAGCGCTCCCCTGCTGCAGGGGCAGCCGGAGCTCCAGGACATGGGCGGGGGAGCCTATCTCCTGCGCTGGTGGTCCAACAGCTGCTTCTTCTTGACCGATGAGGGGGCCGTCGTCTTCGACGCCGGCTTCGA
>JACVIY010000139.1 GCA_015711755.1 Candidatus Geothermincola secundus
ATCTCTCTCAGGAGATCCGTGTCCGCCTCCTCCAGCTGCCTGCGCAACCGCTCCAGAAGGTCCATAGCGGTGTTGACCATCGTGCCTCTCCTTTGTCTCTCAGTTGTTCCTCTGAGAAAAGGATGGCACGGCGGTCGCTCTGTTTCCAGGGGGTGCTTTGAGGGCGCCGCCAAGGAATTCCGTTTCGCCTACGGCTCAACTCCATTCCTTGGCACCTCTTCCCTTTCCTTCATACCCCGCTACTGGGGACTCTGACCGCCTTGTGGCAGCACTTCTCTCCATTCACTCAAGCAAAGCAACTACATTTTTATCCCGCCGAATCAGGTGCATTCTTACACCGTCGTTTACGAGGCAGGCTAATTCCGAAAAAGAACGGGGAGAGCGATGAAAATCCGTAAGAAACCGATGTTTCGTCAGCTTTCTGAAAGAATGCCCGGTCGGAGCGGACATAGAATCCGAGCGGGCATTTCATCTGGTGGAGATGAGCGGATTCGAACCGCCGACCCCTTGCTTGCAAGGCAAGTGCTCTCCCACTGAGCTACATCCCCGCGGGCGGGCTTCGCCCCGCCTCGAAGAAGATTATATCCCAATACCCGAGAGGCGTCGTTCTGGCCCGACGGTGACCGATCCCCGGGCTCGGCCCATACGAGAGAGGATCATGGCGGCGCCCCTCCGTTCAGGCCGCGGAAGAGTCGGATCCGAGAGCGACGACCATCCCGTGCCCCGCCGGCCCCTCGTAAAACTGTTACATAATGTAAATATTGGCGGCCGTCGGCGGAAAGGTCTATCATCATTTCTGCCATGACCGAGGCCGTCGTCGATTTCACTTTCGCGCAGGAGGACGGGCTGCCCTCGCTGGTCGTCTCCGTCTGGGACAAAGAGGGAAGGCCGCGCCCGCTGCTGGAGGGCTTTCCCCTGCTCACGGTGAGGACAAAGGGCGGCGGGGAGGGCCCCCTGGAGATCGAGACCGAATGCCGGCGGACCGCTTACCGGTGCTTCCGCCTGGAGCACCGCCTGAGGGCGGCGGGCCCGCTGCTTCTGTCGAGCTGCAAGGTGGGCCTGCGCCTTCTGCATTCGCGGGGAGGGAGCGGGGACCGCTCCTATCGCTTCGTCCCCCACCTGCATCCCCTCCCGGGGATGGTCGCCGCCGACCACTGCTTCCGCTCGCCCTGCATCATCTTAGAGGGAGGCGGCTTCTCGGTGGCTTTGCTGCCGGACCTGGGCAACCTTGAGGAGCTGCAGCGGCGCGGCCTGCGCGCCGCCATGGCCCTCGACGGCGAGACCATGACCTACGGCATCATCGCATACGAGGTCCGCGGCCACGTCTTCTTCCGGGAGACGGAGGCGACGGGTTTTCCCATGCGCGAGGGGGATGAGCTCATCCTGGCCTGGCACCTGTTCGTGAACAGCCGTCCCGGGCCCGAGCTGCACCGCGCGGTCAACTCCTTCCTGTGGGAGAGCGAGGGCCGCCGACGCCTGCTCGCCGGCGAGCCGCAGCGTCTGCCGCTCTTGGATGCCGCGGCCCTGGCCGCACGCTGGGCTTTCCTCGACGGGGGGAACTGGGTGGACCTGCGGATGGGCGGCCGCGCCTGCGGCGGCTGCCTCTCCTGGGACATGAACTCGCAACGACGCCCTCTGCGAGGCGATGCCCTCACCGGCGCCGCCTTCTACCTCCTTCCCCGGCTTTACGCGGGGGTGCTGGGGCTGGGCGCCGCCCGCGTCACCCCCCACCCTCCCCTTTTCCGCGCCCTTACCCGCCTGCTTAGAACGGCTCCGGTTCCTCTTCCCCCCGTGATCCAGTTCCAGTCCTGGTTCAACGACCTGCGCTCGGCCTACGGGGCTGCCCGGCTTTCGGGCGACCTGGAGGAGCCGCTTCTGGCGGAGCGCGCCCGCCTGGTCCGCGAGTTGGTCCTGGCCTCCCCCGCTCCCCAGGGGCTCTTCCCCGCCGTGCTATATCTCATAGGCGGGAGGCAGCTCTGGAAAGAGGGAACGCGGGCCTTCGTCCACCTCCGCTCCTACCACCTGCCCGACAGCTGCACCACCGCTTATCACCTCCTGGAGTGGCACCGCGATATCGAGGAGTCGGAGGAATGCCTCGATGCCTGCCGGCGCACGGCCGAAGAGCTCCGGCGCCTGCAGCTGGCGGGCGGGAGCTTCCCGGCTTGGGTGTCCTACCGGCGGGGGGTGCCCCGCATCGACGCGCGGCTGGCCGAATCCGCCGAATCCGCGGCCGCGGTGCGTTTCCTGGCTTTGCTGGGGCGGCTCACCGGCGAGGAGAGGTGGCTGGAGAGCGCGGCGGCGGGAGGCCGCTTCCTCCGCAGTTCGGTGGTGGAGAGGGAGGAGTGGTACGACTTCGAGGCGTTCTATTCCTGTTCCCCCAAACGGCCGGGATGGAGCGATCCCCGCTCAGGGTGCCTGCCCCAGTGCACCATGTCCATGTACTGGACGGCCGACGCCCTCCTGCAGCTTTACCTTGCTGATGGGGACGGCGCCTGGCTGGAAGCGGGCCGCCGGGCTCTGGACCGCCTCCTATGCTACCAACAGGTCTGGGACCCTCCCGCCCTGTCCATCAACGCCTTCGGCGGTTTCTCCTCCCAGAACACCGACGCGGAGTGGGACGACGCCCGCCAGGGCATCATCGCCCCCCTGCTGGCCGACTGGTTCGAGGCCTCCGGCGAATGGGAACTGCTGGAGCGGTCCGCTGCGGCTCTGCGCGCTTCCTTCACCGCCATGCACCTCGGCGAGGAACCCTTCCCCTGCCTGCGCCCTCAGGTGCGGGGAGCCATATCCGAGAACTACGCCCATTTCGGCTACGACGCCCCTCTGCCCGGTTACCTGGAGACCGACTGGGGTGCGGGTTCCGCCCTCTACGCCGCAGCCCGCATCCTGCCCCGCTTCGGACAGGCCTTCGTGGACCTGGAGAGCGGGAAGGGCCTGGGGCTGGACGGGTGCAGGGTGGACGGGGTGGAGAGGGAAGGGGATGAACTGAGATTGGAGATCACTCCCTTCCTCTGCAGGGATGACGGCTTAAGGCTGATGGTCAGAGGGGCGAGGGGCCCGCTGGAATTCACGGTCAACGGGAAGAAGGCCGGAAGACTTATCCCCGAGGCCGGGTCCGGGAAAGACCGTTACATGATGTTAATTGTCATTATGTAGATATTGGTGCGGCGAAGGGGGTCGAGAGGATGGACGGATGGGACGTGGCCATCATCGGGGCGGGGCCGGCCGGTTTGGCCGCCGGCATCTACTGCGCCCGCAAGATGCTCAAAACGGTGGTGGTGAGCCGCGACGTCGGCGGGCAGGCTGCCTGGTCCTGGGAGGTTGAGAATTACCTCGGCTATCAGCTCATCAGCGGCGCCGAGCTGGTCAACCGTTTCTACGAGCATATCCGCTCCTTTCCGGTGGAGCTGCGGGAAAGGGAGGATGTGACCTCGCTGCGAGGAGGCGGGGACGGCGACGGGTTCGAGGTGGTGAGCGAGAAAGGCGCCTATCCCGCCCGGGCGGTCATCGTCGCCTCGGGCAAGGTGCCCCGCTTGCTGGGCGTGCCCGGGGAAAGGGAGTTCCGCGGCCGCGGTGTGGTCTACTGCGCCACCTGCGATGCGCCTCTCTTCGGGGGCAAGGATGTGGCCGTGGTGGGGAGCGGCAATGCCGGCCTCGATGCCGCCCTGCAGCTGTCCCGCATCGCCCGGCGGGTCTATCTCATCGATACCGCCGCGGAATGCACCGGGGACGAGGTCTCCCGCCGCAAGGTCGGGGAGGCGGAGAACGTGGAGATGCTGCTGCGCACGGAGGTGCGGGAGATAAAAGGGGACAGGTTCGTCAGCTCGGTGTCGGTCGAGGGAATGGAGGGCGGGGGCTTGAGGGACATATCCGTCTCCGGGGTCTTCATCGAGATCGGCTCGGTCCCCTCCACCGGCTTTATCGAGGGTAAATTGGAGCTGAACGAGCGGGGAGAGATCGTCATCGATTCCAACAACCGCACCAGCATGCCCGGGGTGTTCGCGGCGGGGGACGTCACCGACGTGGCCGAGAAACAGATCATCATCGCCGCGGGCGAGGGGGCCAAAGCCGCTCTGTCCGCTTATGCCTGGCTGGAGCGCGGGGCCTGACGGTGCGAGGGCTTTCCGTCGGTCGGCCTCTCCGAGATATCTCCGCTGCCCTCTCAGACGGTGATCTGCTGGGATAGGTTGGAACGTATCTTCTCAAGAGACTGGCGCATCAGGCGGGATACCTGCATCTGGGACACCCCCATCTTTCGGGCAATGGCCGTCTGGGTCATCCCGCGGAAAAAGTAATCCTCTATGACCCTCTTCTCCCTCTCTTCAAGGTCCCGCATGGCCTCCTCCAGGACCACTCTGAGCTCGGCACCAGCGAGGTCCAGGCATTCGTTTCCGAGGGTATCGGAAAGGCGCCTGCCTTCCCCGCCTTCCCCTTCCTGCGCGCCTTGTTCGAGGGATAGCGTCAGGCATCCCTCGGAGGCCCAGATCGCCTCGGACAGCTCCTTTTCGGTGCAGCGCAGACGCCGGGCTATCTCCGCCGGCCCCAAGCGGCAGGCCGGGCTCTCCTTTTCCAGCGATTTCAGGCCGGTCTTCAGCTCGTAGAGCTGGCGGGGCAGGCGGACCGCTTCCCCGTGATCGCGGTAGAAACGCTTGAGCTCTCCGTCGATGGTGGGGTAGGCGAAGGTGGAGAAGGCGGTGCCCTTGTCCGGGTCGAAGCGATTGATGGCCTTGAGCAGCCCCAGGGCCGCCACCTGATAGACCTCGTCGAAGGGATAGGAAGGGGATGCATACCTGTGGGCGAAGAAGGCCAGCAGGTTCTCGTAGCGGAAGAAGACCTCCTCCCGCGCCTCGGCGTCCTCCTCTTCCCTGATCCGCCGGAAGAGCTCGCGCTCCTCGCCGTCCAGCCCTTTCAGTTCCAAAGTCCGCTTGTTCGCCATCGCGTTCACCGGGCCCACCTATATCTCATATCAGCATAGCGACCAATGATATGCGTCATGCCGCGGATGAACGGCCGGGGGATCATGCCGTGTCCGGGGAAAGGGCGGCTCGCGACCGCGGCGCGCTGGAGGGGGTCGTCGGCCGGCCGATTCGGAACGCACGCCGAGGGATAGGGGATATAATCACCCGTGTCGAAAGCGGCGGAAGAC
>JACVIY010000140.1 GCA_015711755.1 Candidatus Geothermincola secundus
GGCAGCGGCGCAGCAGTATGTTGCCCGGCTTGAATTCGTATCGTTTCTTGCGCAGGCGCTCCGCAAGCCCCACGGGATGGGTGCCGGGACGAGCGGTGAAACGGTACAGCCCCGGCTCCATTTCCTCATAGAAAACCGTCATGTCGGCTTGCTCGAAGGCCTCCACGGAACCCTGAAGATCGCCTGCGTAGAGCAGTACGGAATAGGGCTTGCGCACCAGCTGAGAGCGCCAGGGGAAATCGTCCCCCTCCTTGGCCTCCAGCTCGATACGACCGTATCCGTAGAGAAGGCCGATGTCCTTGGCCTGCAGGTTCATGTTAAGGCGCAGTTTGACCGTGCTGCGCCTTCGGGCTCTCCGCTCTTCCTCGTTGTCCGCCGTATGTTCATCTTCTTCTAAACGCCGCGACTCCTCGATGCCGGATTTGAAGACCTTCTCCATGTAGCGCCTGGTCTCGCGGCGGCGGCTCTCGATGACTATATGTTCGATGGGCAGGCCGATGAGCGCATCGATATCCCTGAATAGTCGGTCGATGGTGTCCGACTCATAGAAGACCATGCGTCCGCGTGAGGAGAATGGCAGGGAGATCACGCCATTATCCCCCCACTGCAAGCCCTGGCTCACCTGAAGGGGCACTCCGCAAGCGCGACAGAGCTCAAACTCCTCCATGCTCAATCGTCCTATCCCCCCTCAGCCATAGCCGCTGAGATGCCACCCGTCATCCTCTTTCGCCGTGCCTCGACCCTTTTGTAAGGAGGCCGCCGCCCGACCCTGCCCGAAGCGAAGGCCGCCGCGATTCTTCCCCTGGCCGGCTTTCGAGAACCTCCATTTAGCGTCCCCGAACAATGGGACCGCTACTTATTTCGACCTTCATCCGCGCTGCCTTAACCCCGATAGATGTGTCGGTCAAAGCTGCTGCCACGGGGGGAAAGGAGGTCTTTAACCGCAGAACCCCGCCCAACAGCAGGCGTTTCGATTATAGGTCCTGTGGCTGAGGAGATAAAGCAGCTCACGCCGGTAGGCCGGCTGTCGCGGGATTCGGTCATGGGGCCTGCAAGGATCCGCCGGAAGTGGGTGGGCTGGCAGTTGGAGCCGACGACCGCAAGGGAGAAGTCCCTATTGCCGACGGCCGGTATTTAAGCATGATAGCGGCCCGAGGGCTTTTCTGGTATATATTGTGAACGCGATCGAAAGACGATGCGGACAGGGGAGGGGATGGTCCATGCGAAGGGTCGCTGTCGTAGGCTATGCCAATACCGTTTTCAAGAGGCGCCATGCCGATAAGACCTTCGCCCGTCTGGCGTATGAGGCGGTGCGGGATGCCTTGTTCATGGCCAAGGTCCGCCACCAACAGGTGCAGGAGGCGGTATACGGCATCTACAACGACCTGTTCACCCATAACATGATGCCGGAGCTGCATATCCATTATCAGTTGGGGCTGGCGCGCAAGCCGGCGGTGAGGGTGACCTCAGGCGGGGCCACCGGGGGAGTGGCCCTGCGCACAGCTTGGCAGGAAGTGGCGGGCGGCCTGCGGGACTTGGTGCTGGTAGTAGGAGTTGAGAAATATGCTGACCTGAACGGAGTGCTGGAGATGATCAAAGCTATGGTCTACGGAGGGGATCAGTTCTTCGAACAGATGGCCGGCGTGTCGCCAGCAGGCTCATATGCGAGTCCGGCCATCTTCCACATGCAGCGCTACGGGACCACCGAGGAGGACATGGCCAGGGTATCGGTGAAGAACCATGCCAATGCGGAGCGCAACCCCGATGCTCAGGCACCCATGCGGCTTACGGTGGATGAGGTCATGGCCTCTCCCATGATCATTTATCCCTATAAACTGCTGGACCATTGCCTTAGTTCCGAGGGGGCCTGTGCTCTGCTGCTGGCCGACGAGGATACGGCCGTGAGATTGACCGAGAGGCCCGTGTGGATAAAGGCCATCGGGTATTCCACCGATTCGGGGAGGCAGGCCGAGAGAGACGGGGTAGGGGACTCTCTGCTGCCGGCGGTCGTGGCCTCGGCCCGCGAGGCTTATGAGGCGGCAGGGATTAATGACCCTGCCTCCGACATAGATGTGGCCGAGGTATATGATTCCTTCTCCGGCATCGAGATCATCCTCTATGAGGAGCTGGGGTTCTGCGGGAGAGGGGAAGGCGCTTTCCGGCTTAAGGAAGGTTTTTTCGACCTCGGGGGAGGGTTGCCGGTGAACCCTTCGGGGGGGCTCATCGGAGGGGAGCACGCCGTATCCGCTACCGGCCTCTACCAGATTGCCGAGATATGCAGGCAATTGCGCGGTGAGGCGGGGGAGCGCCAGGTAGAGGGAGCCCGTCGCGGTCTCGCCCAGTGCATGGGAGGGGCGCGGGGCGCCTATTCATGCGTTACCGTCATGGAGGTGGATTGAGATGGGCGGGAATGAGGATCCCAGGATGCAGCCGGGGATATGGTCGGAAAAAGAAGGCGTCTTCATCCTGCCGGATGAATGGAAGTTGAGCTATCAGGTGTCCTGCGGCGAGCTTTCGCCTTTCTTCCGCGCCCTCAAGGAAGAGGGGAGGCTTCTAGGAATGCGCTGCCCTTCCTGCGGAGCGGTGTACTGCCCTCCCCGCAGCTGGTGCCACGATTGCTACGCGGATACGGATTGGGTGGAAATGGCGGGGACCGGTACGCTGACCGCCTGGACCACCGTGTATTTTGCGGCCAGCGATCTGGTGGAAAAGGTGCCTTTTCGTCAGGGAGGGGTGCATCTCGACGGTGCCCGCTATCCTATAATAGGCCGTTTAGAGGTAGAGGAGGAAGAGCGGCTGGTCTCCGGCGCCCGGCTGCGCGTGGCCTTCAAGCCGCAGGAGGAGAGGCGGGGAAGGGTCTCCGATTATTACTTCGTGCTCGACGAAGTCAGCTGAACCGACGTTGCTGAGCGATGAGAGAAAGCAGGCTGCGGAAACGCGTCATCCATTCTTATGTTACTGATCAGTTGACAAGAAAGGGGAAAGGCGTTATCTTCTCAATGAAAGAATGACATGTCATTCAGTTTGCGTTCACCGGGGCCGGGAATTGCGCAGGAGCAAGGCGGAACAACGGCGGATACAGATATTGGACGCCTCAGCCCGCATATTCGCGGAAAAGGGATACCACGCCACCAGCATCTCTGATATCGCCGCGGAACTGGGCATAGGGCACGGCACCTTTTACCGATATTTCCGCTACAAGTCGGATATCTTCGAGAATGTGATTGCCGACATCATCCAGCGCATAAACGGGGTGGTCGCGCAGGAGAGCGCAAGCGAATCCGATGACCTGGAGGACTACCGAGAACGGCTTTACCGCATAGGGGAGGGGCTTGTAGGCATCATCGAGGGTAACCCAATAGCGGTTCGGGTTCTCTTCTACGGGTCCCTGGGCATCGACGAGCAGATAAGCAGGATGATGCATAAAGCCTTCGACCTTTTTGGGGAGCACACCCGCGCTTATCCGGAGAACGGGATGCGCAAAGGGTTCCTGCGCGGGGATATCCACCCGAGGGAGGCGGCGCTGGCCATTAATTCCATGCTGCTGGAGGCAGCACGCCGCATAGTCACGGCGGAGGAGCCCGAAGCAGCCAAGCGCATCTGGATGGATACAATAATAGGCCTTATGCTGGACGGCTTGAGGGCGGATTTAGTCAATTGATGACGGAGAGGGATCCAGGGAGAGCGGAAGGGGATCGTCATGGTACAAGTGGACGTGTTCTGGAGCTACGGCATCGGCGCCTCCTTCGCCCTGGGGGCGTGGAGGCAGCTGCGCCGGCTCAGGGCCAGGAAAAGCGGGGGAGACTGGGAGTTGAGGTGGGAGGAAGGGCCGGATCTGGCCGCCTCGCTCAAGGCCGTGCGCCGCAGGCTGAGGAAGGAGGGGGGCTTAGGAAGGGGGGACTCCGAAAAGCTGAAAGAGCTGCTCGAAAAGCTGAAAGATGAATACGGACCGGGGGTGAGAAACGAGTATTTCCTCAAGAACCTGCTTTTCCTGTCGCTGCTGTTCGTTCCCTCGGGTTCGGTGCTGCTCTGGTCCAACCCCAGCTGGGAGACCATGCAGGTGGGGAGGTATGAGACCATACCCCAGTGGCTGGTGGGGATGTTCACCACCACCAACATCACCCAGGGGCTGTTGGGCTTCCTGGTGACCTATCACTACTTGATACGAGGGAAGTATTTCCGTGCGGCCATGCAGACGGTGTGGGCTTACCTGGGTTTCTTCTTCATCCTGGCGAACGGCTGGGACAACCGGGGATACCAGCGTTTCTTTTCCCGCGACCGGGAGTCCTTCGAGGACTGGAGCTGGAGGAACGTGGGTCCATGGCTGCGATCCGATGTGGTCAAGATCCTGCTGGCCTACGGCGTCGTTTTCCTGCCCGTGATGTACTGGTGGATAACCAGGTGGCTTGTGGAGGGATACTGCCAGGAGAACGGGGTCAATGACGAGAAGGCCATAGTGCGCGATGCCGTGGAGACCTTCATATGGCTCAATGTGGTGGTTTTCGGTTTCTGCCTGGGCTCGGCGGTCTTGGCCACGGCTCTTATCCGCAAGCTCGGGTGGGTCAAGGGCTTGGCGCCACTGATGCCGGTGTTGGCCTTGGGTACCTCCAGCCGTTTCGGTCTGGGGCCGGTCGTCATGAAAAAGATCATGCACTTGGAGAAGGTGGAGGGGGATCCGGTTGTGGAGATGCCCGGCTTTCCCCGGGAGAGGGAGGGGATTCCGGATCCCGCCTGAATAAGGGGATAGTGCGAGGGAACGAAACTGCCCTGAAGGCAGAATAAGGAGGGACGTTTAAAACAGGCAGCGGATGGCAAGAACATAGCTGTATGATGAAGGCGGCGATGAAAGGAGGGAGGCATGGCGGAGAGCGTCTACAAGGTCATCGAGGTCATCGGGACCAGCGCGGAATCATGGGAGGACGCGGCCAAGAACGCGGTGGAGGCTGCGGCACAATCGCTGCAGGACCTGCGGGTTGCCGAGGTGGCCGAACTGGACATGAGGGTCGACAACGGGAAGGTTGTGGCTTATAGGGCCCGGGTCAAGCTGTCCTTCAAGTATCTGGGAAGGGACTGAGCTTCTTCAGGTTATTGCCGACCGGCAAAAAGGTCTGAAGAAGG
>JACVIY010000141.1 GCA_015711755.1 Candidatus Geothermincola secundus
CCGCCCGGGTCGCTGTTTTCACATTCAGTATCACTTTTTACTTTATCACCCATTCTCAGGGGGAATCCCGATCATAGGGGTGTCCCGTGAAGATGATCTCCTCCTCCTCCAATTCCTCCTTGAGCTTTCGCCCCATCAGGTTGCGCAGGGCTTCCCAGGGAGTGGTCCTCCCCTTTAGGAGATTTTGAACCGCTTCCGCTACGGGGACTTCTACTTTTTTTTCCTCCGCCAAAGATACCATGATGTCCGTCGAATAGACGCCCTCCACCACCATACGCGATCCTCTCATAGCTTCGTCTAGACTCATCCCTGCGCCCAGCTTCTCGCCTAACCCGCGGTTCCTGGAGTGGCGGCTGTAACAGGTGACCAGGATGTCTCCTATGCCGGAAAGGCCTGAGAAAGTGGATGGCTTCGCCCCTAAAGCCGTACCGAAGCGCACAATCTCGCTCAGGCCCCGTGTCACTAAGCTTGCCTTGGTGTTGTCTCCAAGGCCCATGCCGTCCACGACCCCTGCCGCTATGGCCAGCACGTTCTTGCAGGCAGCACCGACCTCCACTCCGCATACATCGCGGTTGGTATATGCGCGGAAATAGGGCGAGCTCACCGCCTCCTGTAGGAATCTGGCCCTGCCTGCATCGGGGCAGGCTATTACGGTGGCGCTGGGCACCTCCGCTATGACCTCTTCGGCATGATTTGGGCCCGAGAGCACGGCTATCCTTCCCGCCTCGATTCCCGCCTCCCTGGCTATCACCACCGAAAGCCTCTCGCGTGTCACAGGGTCAAAGCCCTTGGCCAGGTTGAGCAAGATGCCTTCATCGACGATCTTTCCTCGCAATCTTGAAGCCGTCTCTCCGGCCCAACGCGAGGGGACCGCCATGACCACCAAGCGGCAATCGCTAAGCGCTTCCGCGATGTCCCCGGTTGCCTTCAGGCCCTCCGGCAAGACATGTCCGGAGAGAAAGAAAGGGTTTCTGCCATCTCGGTTGATCCCCTCGACCACCTCCGGCTCGCGCGCCCAGACGATGACATCCATCCCCCTCCTCGCAAGATGGGCGGCGAAGGCCGTACCCCATGACCCCGCACCTATCACCGAAGCCCTCAAGCGCCCCCCCTCCTTTTCCCGCCTAAGGAAATCCGCGGCTCTTCCCCCCTTAGAAGCCTTCCTATGTTCTGGCGATGGCGATAGAAGGCGAATATTGACGCCAGTATGCTGAAAGCCAACGAGGGCCATTCCGAACGCAGCTCTCCTCCGTAAGCCGCCAATGTGGCCAGCGGAAAGGCAGCGGCTGCCGAAAGCGATCCCACGGACATTATCCGCGTGATAAGCACCGCCAAAAGGAAAACCCCCAGAACCGCCGCTATAACTTTCCAAGAGAAGGCGGCGATGATGACTCCGCCACTGGTGGCGATGCCTTTGCCGCCCGCGAACTTAAGCCAGACGCACCAATTATGTCCGACTATGGAAAGCAATCCCGCCAGTAAAACCCAGGTCCTTCCCAGGCCCAACGATTCAGCCACCTTCACGGCCACAACTCCTTTGACCATATCGATGGCCAGAACTCCGAGGAAAGGCTGCACGCCGAAGAGGCGCAAGACGTTGGTGGCACCTATGTTCCCGCTTCCCATCCTCCGCAGATCCGTTCGGTAGATGAGCCGGGATACTATCAGGCCGGTGGGAACCGAGCCCAACAGATAAGAGAACGGCAACCACCACCATCCGCTCACTTCACAACCGACCCCTTTCTTCTCTTAGTTCGAACACCATGGCCGCGAGGGGGTTTCATCGCAATGTCATAGAGCGAGAAAGATTATATAACAGCGAGATAGGCCTCAAATGGCATGAGATGAACGGTTGGTTTCCCGGGACATCTATCCCTGTCTTTTTTTTCCTCGGAAAAAGACCTGAACGGGCGACCCAGTGAAGTCGAAATTCTCGCGCAGCCTCCTCTCCAGATAGCGCCGGAAATCCGGTCTCGCCAGTGAGGGATCATTGACGAAGAAAACGAACTGCGGCGGGGCGGTCCCAGCCTGAGTTATATAATAGATCTGCAGATGCCTGCCGCGCTTGGTCGGGGGCGGCGAATGCAGGATGATGTCCTCCTTAAGCCGGTTGAGCTGAGCCGTTTGTATGCGTCGGTTCCAACTCTCATGGGCCTTCAGCAGGGCGGGCACTATGCCGTTTATGCCCATACCGGTCAGGGCGCTGACCTTGAGCATGGGCGAGTAATCCAAGAAGTGCAGCGCTTCCCGCACATCCTCCATCAATTCCGCAGCTCTTTCAGTGCCCCTGACCAGATCCCATTTGTTCAGTACCACCACGGAGGACACCCCGTCCTCCTTGATGCGGGCCGCTATCTTCTGGTCCTGATCAGTTACCCCCTCCAGGGCATCTATGACCAGGATAGCTATTTCGGCGCGGTCCAGCGCCCTCCACAAACGAACCAATGAGTAATACTCCACTTTCTCGCGGATACGCGACTTCCTCCTCCACCCCGCGGTGTCCAGAAAAAGGAAATGGTGGCCGAGCAGCTCCACTCGGGTGTCGACGGTATCCCTTGTGGTGCCCGGCTGGTCATGGATTATGGAACGCTCGCCTCCGACCAGACGATTAAAAATCGAAGACTTCCCGACATTGGGTCTTCCCAGTATGGCCACGGTCATGGGCCCCGCCTCTTCATCTGAACCTGTTTCTTTCTCTTCGGATGCCTCCGGCAGCACCCCCGCCAGCTCATCCAGCATCTCACCTATTCCCAGGCCGTGCAGTGCGCTTATAGCCACAGTCAGAGGAAATCCCAGTAAATGGAAATCCGCTAAGTACTCGCTTTCCCGGGCTGGATTATCCGCCTTGTTGACCACCAGGATCACCCTCTTCCCCGCCCCCCGCAGCAGCCCGGCTATCTCCTCGTCCTGTGCGGTCAATCCTTCCACCGCATCCGTGAGGAAGAGGATAATATCTGCCTCCTCTATTGCCCTCATAGCCTGCTTTCCCATCTTGTGATAAAGGCCTTCCTCGCTTCCCGGGTCCAATCCACCGGTATCGACGAGAAGAAATCGCCTCCCCCGCCATTCCGCCTCATAGTGGACGCGGTCTCTGGTCACGCCCGGCTCCCTTTCGGTAATGGCCTGGCCGCTGGAGGTCACCCGGTTTACCAGCGTGGATTTCCCCACATTGGGCCTCCCCACCACCGCCACCAGCGGTAGCGTCATGAATCCCTCCTACTACTCAAGCGGCGCAGCTCTTCCACCAAGCACCTTCCCTCCGGCTCAACGACCCTGATGTCCACCGCCCCACCACGGGCAAGGTCCTCGGCCCCTAAGCCATCGATGAAGCGATCTTCGCACAGAGCGCTCCCGGGCAATAGTGCCACTCGGCATCCTTCAACCGTCCTTAGGGCCTCCTCTATCTCCTGCCCCCCCAACAGCCCGCTTACGGTGACCCGTGGCCCGAACACCCTGTTGTCGACCGCCAATACCCTCACCGGCAATTCACCAGTTTCTCCAGCCAATGCCTCCATCAGCACCCTCTCCCCCAACCTGCCGGTGACGACGACTACTTCCTCCAGGCCCTCAAGGGCTGGGCCGCTTTTAAGGGCCTCCCTCGCCTCCTCGATGAACTTCCTAGCCATACCCACGCCGTTCTCCAGCTGAGGCCAGTCCTCATAATATGCAGCCGGGGGAAAGGGAGCACCCGTCATGCAGAACATCTCGTCCGAAACGTAACAAAACCTCCTCCCCAGAATGCGCAGCGCCCGTCGCTGTAAGCCCTCCACAATCTCGATGGCCTCTTCCGCATCCGCCGGCGCAAGCGGTCTCAATCCGGAATCTCCCCCGCATCCATCAAGCAGGTTGACCGGTACCACCGCGAGCGAACGAGCCGGGTATTTCAACAAGCACTCCTTGAGCGTCGCTTCCAAGGCATAGCCGTCGTTGAATCCCGGGCACAACACCACCTGTAGGTGCACCTCCATCCCCCCGGAGATGATGCGGCGCAGGCGGGAGAATGCCTTCCTCGATGAGCGAGTCGCCATCATGCGGTCCCGCAAGCGAGCATCGGTGGTGTGCAGAGATACATAGAGCGGCTGAAGCTTTAGCCTCAATATACGGTTGAGTTCCCTTCTTCTAAGGTCGTTTAAAGTAATAAAGTTTCCCTGCAGCACCGAAAGTCGGTAATCGTCGTCTTTCACATAGAGCGATTCCCTCAAGCCGGGCGGCAGCTGGTCAACGAAGCAAAAAGAGCAGGCGTTGTTGCAGGTGCGCAGACCGTTGAAAACCGGCTCGCGGAAAGTCAACCCCAAGGATTCGCCAAGTTCCTTTCGCAGACGTAAACGGACCCTTTCGCCCCCTCTTCTCTCCACTTTTATAGTCAGCGCTTCTTCCTGCTGCAACCACAACAAGTCTATGATGTCCCTCGGTTTGCGGCTGTTGATGGAGAGAAGTCGATCACCCGGCTCCACTTCACCTCGCAGGGGAGAGCTTTCGTCTACCCCCGATATCACCGCACCGCCCTTATCCAGCCGATAAGTCGTCAAGACCGCTCCTGCTCATAAGGTCTTTCATGATCATCTCCACCACCTCTTCTACCCCCATTGCGGTGGTGTCGATGGCTACGGCATCAGAGGCTCTCATTAAAGGTGAGGTCTTGCGGCTGGCATCGCGGATGTCCCGTTTTATCAGCTCTCTCTCCACGGATTCCTCGGACACGCTGTACCCCTCCCTCAGTAGATCATCCCTTCTCCGGCGGGCCCGCACCTCCACCGAAGCGGTTATGAAATACTTGGCGTATGCGCTCGGGAACACCGCCGTCCCGATGTCCCGACCCTCCATGACCACATCGCCACCCTCCGCGAGCTCCCTCTGCTTTCTTACCATCTCCCTACGTACCGCAGGATGAGCGGAAACCTGGCTGACCCGGGCGGTCACCTCCCGACCCCTGACCTCTCGGGTCAGATCCTCTCCGTTGATCAGTAAGCGATGAGGCGGCTCCTTGCTTTCATCCAAAACGAACTCAATCACCATCCTGCGGGCCAGCGAAGCCAAAGCCGCCTCATCGTCCATTCCTATACCCTCCCGCATGGCTAAAAGGGTCAGGGCGCGGTACATCGCTCCTGTATCGATAT
>JACVIY010000142.1 GCA_015711755.1 Candidatus Geothermincola secundus
AGTCAGGACCGATTGATTATCGGCGAGCATCGCCGTCGGCCCCTGCTCCGTCGGGTTGGCCGCGAAACGGTAATGGAGGGCTTTAGGGCGGGCGTCCTTTGAGCGTGATCGCTTATGGCCTCGCTGGAAGGAGGGGATTCCGATGAGCAGACCAAAGCTCTGCGGGGGATGCGGCGTACCCCTGAGCATCAGCAAAGAGGTCGTCTGGCATGACAACGGCATAATCACCCAGGCCAGGGACGCGAACCACCGCATGCTCTTCTATGAATCCGACAACCTCGACCGCCTCTTCCGAGGGGTGGAGGAGATGATCGGCCTTCCCATCGAACACATCATCATAGAGAGCAAGCGCCGCGTGACCAAGGAATACATCGAAAAACTCATACCCGCGCCGGTCAGGAGGCTGGCTTACGCGGTCCGCCCCCCGCTCATCATCAACATGGTCAGCGCCACCGGCCGTTCCTACGGATACGGACGTATCGAGCTGGAGGAACTGCGCAAGAAGAGGGACGACGGCGACTACACCAAGATGCTCATAAGAAAACCCTATTCCATCCTCTTCTTCACCGGCGATCTGGTGGGTGCCTTCGAAGCGGTGGATGGAAGGGAATTCCAGGCCACCTACCGCGAAGTCGGAGAGGGGGATACCTATGAGGTGGTGGGCAGGGTGGGAAAGCACCCCATCGAGCTGCAAGAGAGGCTCAAGCCCCGGCAGTATCCCCGCAAGCAGGGAGATGTTAGGTTCGACAGGTGCTCCGCCTGCGGCCTTCCGCGGGAAGTGGGCTCCTTCCGTTGGGACCTAGACGAGGGACTGATAACCAATCCGGAGACGGGTAGAAGAATGGCCATCTTCGGACCCGCCGGGTTCGAGGCGATCATGGACGACCTGGAATCGGAGCTGGGAGACTCGGTGCCGGAGATAATAATCGAGGCGCAGCGCCGCTTCGTCAAAGACCGCCTGCGGGAAGAGGACTGGCGGCGCAGCCCCGGGAGGTTCAAACGCATGATGGCCCTGCGGGGCTTGGGAAACATCACCGACCTGCAGATAAACCGGGATAGGCTGCGCGTGCTCATCGAGAACCCCTGCCTGACCTTGCTGGCGGTGGGGATGGTCAAAGGGCTTTACGAACTGGCCATGGGCCTGGAGCGGACCGGGCATTCCTGGAGGCGAACCGAGGACGGCGATCTGGAGATAATCATCGAGGGAGCTTGAGGGAAACGGGTCCGCCGGGTGCGGCGGGATCGGAGGGGGAGGACTTCCGTCATCACGGGTCGGCTCGGGCAGGATGCTGGGAGCTGTCAGGGGAACGGAGGGATTGTTA
Source organism: Candidatus Geothermincola secundus (assembly GCA_015711755.1). Taxonomy (GTDB): domain Bacteria; phylum Actinomycetota; class Geothermincolia; order Geothermincolales; family Geothermincolaceae; genus Geothermincola_A; species Geothermincola_A secundus. Next base: position 1,323 of record JACVIY010000142.1, read on the forward strand.
TAATCACATATGGGGAGTCGGCCGGGTGGTCGCGGGCGCCGGGTTGCTCCGGCGCCTGAGGAAAGTCCGGACTCCACAGGGCAGGGAGCTGGGTAACGCCCAGGCGGGGTGACCCGACGGAAAGTGCCACAGAAAGGGAAACCGCCCGGTGCCGGCTCAGCGGCGTCGGGCAAGGGTGAAAAGGTGGGGTAAGAGCCCACCAGCAGTCCCGGTGACGGGCTGGCTTGGTAAACCCCTCCCGAAGCAAGGCCAAATAGGAGTCGATGCCGTGGCCCGCGGCGTTTGAGGCTCGGGTAGGCCGCAAGAGGCGCGCAGTAATGTGCGTCCCAGATGGATGACCACCGCCCGGTTTTATGCCGGGCACAGAATCCGGCTTACAGGCCGGCTCCCCCCATACCTCAACCGCTGCACCGCAGCGGTTTGACCTGCCCTTCGGCCGGCTTCGGGGTGCGAACGGATCGAGGGGCGCGGCTCTGTAATATAATCTTTCCGTTGAGCCCTCCGTTTCCGGCGGGAGGATGTATGACCTTACCGAGATGCTTAAGATGCGATGAAATCGCATCTGCGGACCCGTTCATGCTGGAGATCCTTGATTTCCTGGCCGGCAGGGTGGGCAGCCACGAGCTGTATCTCGTGGGGGGCTTCCTGCGCGATTTCCTTTTGGGGATAACGGCCCGGGACGCCGATTTTATCACCACCCTCGATCCGGCGGAGTTGGCAAAGGATACCGCCAGGCGTTTCGGGGGCAAGGCTCTGCCCCTGAAGGAGGAGATGGGAATCTTCAGGGTAGCCCTGCTGCGGGAAGGCCGCCTCTACACCCTGGATTTCTCGGCCGTCAAGGGCAACAGCCTGGAAGAAGACCTATCACAAAGGGATTTCACCATCAATGCCATGGCCCTGGATGTCTGGTCCTTCTGCCTGCAGCGCGAGGCCCTCCTGCCCCGCGATCTGGTGGACAAGCACTACGGTTGGCGCGACCTCAAGGCGAGGGTGCTTAGAGAATGCAGCAAGGAGGCCTTCCGCGCCGACCCCGTGCGGGTGCTCAGGGCGGTGCGGTTCATGCAGACCATGGGCATGGCCCCCGAGCCGAGGACCCAGAACCACATGAAGAAATACGCTCCCCTGCTGGCCCGGGCTCCCGGGGAGCGCCTGGCGGTGGAGATGCTGGAGGTGCTCAGCTTGCCCAGGGCCTCCGCCGTGCTCTCCTGGCTGCAGGATCAGGGGATCATGCACCACGTCTTCCCGGCGCTGGACAGACTTTCAGGGGTGTCTCAGAACCACTACCACGACCTAGACGCGTGGGAGCACACTCTGGCCGCCCTCGACGAGTTGGACGTGCTCATCGAGCACCCGGAAAAAACATATCCGCGCTTCGCCGTGAACATACGCGAGCGCCTCAGCCGTCCTCTTCAAGGTCCTTATCCGCGCGCCGCACTCCTCCGGATGGCCGCCCTCTTCCACGATGCCGGGAAGGCCGATACCTGGAGTAGGGGGGAGGACGGCCGCATCCATTTCCACGGACATGCCCGCTTCAGCGTGGTGGAGGCGGCGGCGGCCGCTAAGCGCCTCTGCCTCTCCAATCGCTCCTCGGAGTACATTCAGGCCATGGTTAGAGAGCACATGATGATGGCCTCTTATGTAAAGGGCGGCATTACCCGCAGGGGCCTCAACCGAATACTTTTTAAGATGGGGGAGGACGTGGTGGACCTGGTGGTCCTGTCGACGGCGGACCGCCTGGCCACCAGGGGACCGGCCAGCACTCCCGAGGACCTGGAGAGGTTCATCGGACTGGGGAACGACATACTAGCCCTGGCGGAGAGGGAGGAAGACTCACCCCCCCTTCTGAGCGGGCATGATCTGCGCAGGGAGCTGGGCATGGAGGAGGGCGCGGCACTGGGAAAGATGCTGCGGAGGTTGAGGGAAGCCCAGCTGAACGGGGAGCTGAACAGCAGGGTGGAGGCCTTGGCCATGGCCAGGCGTATGCTGGAGGAAGAGGTAAGGGACGAATGAGGACGGCGAAGGGTCTCGGAGGCGCGCCAGGAGGCAGTCATGTCGCAGCATCTTGAGCGGGAAAGGTCGAGGAAAAGACACAGGGCCCGTCGGGGTTGGGGGGCGAGGGCCGGCCTGGCTCTGGCAGCAGGGCCGCTGCTGGCCCCGGGCCTGCTCCGGCGGCTGGACGGACGCAGGGACCGGGGGGAGATGGCGGGAAACGAAGCGGCGCCGGGCGGGGTGGATCTGTGGACGGAGTCGAGCGACGGCACCCGACTGCATCTTCTTTCCCACGGGCAGGGGGATGAAGCGCTCTTCCTGGTGCACGGCTGGACCTGCGACCGCACCATCTACCGTTATCAGCAAGAGCGTTTCAAGCGGGACTATCGCGTGGTCACAGTGGAATTGAGGGGGCATGGCCTTTCCGAGGTGCCGAGATCCCTTGATTACTCCCCCGATCGGATGGCCGAGGACCTCAAGGCTGCGGTGGACCTAATCGATCCTAAGAGTTTCGTGGTGGCGGGTCACAGCATGGGCGGTTTCACCGCGCTCCGTTTCTATCGACTTTTCGGACGGGAATACCGGGACCGCCTCAAGGGGCTGGTCATCATCGATTCCAGCGGCCTCCCCCTAACCGAAGGCATCGTTTTAGGCGGACTGCTGGAGAGGCTCTACCCCTTCCCCCTGGCCGGCCTTTTAAGGCTGGCGGGAAAGCACGGCGGCAAGCTTGACGGGCTGAAGGCGCGACTGAAGGACACCTCCGCGGCTTACCTGCTGGTTCGCTGGGGGGCTTTCGGCAGGAAGCCGGTGGGCGAGGAGGTGGAGCTGGTGAGGGAGATGGTCATGAACACCCCTCTGGCCTCGGTGGCCCTGGCCGCCAAGGCATGCATGGACTTCGACAACGCGGATGCGCTGAGCCGCGTGGAGGTCCCGGTGCTGCTGCTGGTGGGGGAGAAGGACAAGCTGACCGACGTCAAGGCGAACAGGGAGACCGCCGCCCGGATCCCTAAGGCAAAGTTGGTCGTCTTACCGGATGCCGGGCATTGTACGCAGCTGGAAAAAAGGGAGGAGTTCAACAGGGAGCTGGAGGCCTTCCTGTTCTCTTCCTTCTCGACTTGAACCTTCACTCAGGTGAGCGCTTCTTCGGAAAGGGACCGCCACCCCCGGCGGAATGCCCAAATGATCGGTTACAAGGGGCTCTCGCGGCATCCCATTCTTCAAGAGAAAGCCCGGCGGTTCCGATAAAAGGTCAGGTGCGATGGCGAAAAAAGCCCCGGTTTTCGGGGTTTTTGGCGGAGCGGGGAGGAAGAGGATGAGAGCGGGGCGCGTGCGCGGGGATGGCACGGGAAAGCGGTTGCGCCGCAGACGCTTTTTGTTGTTGGCGGCGTTGTTTGCGGCACCCAAGTTGCTAGCACTGCTGGATCGCCGCAGGGAAGACCCGGAAAAGGGCAGTTCCTTCAGCGATTCCCGAGGGGAGGAGATGCGGGCGCTGACCCGGGACGGGCGAGATATCCGCTTCGATGTGCGTGGCAGCGGCGACACCGCCATCATTTGCGCTCACGGATGGTGCTGCAACGGCGACTTCTTCCATTACCAAAGGAGGATCGCGGAGGACCTGTCGGGGGTGCGGGTTGCATCGGTGGATCTGCGCGGCCACGGGCGTTCCCAGCCCGAGCCCAGGCATCTCTATTCAGTGGAGAAGTACGCGGAGGACATCAGAGCGGTGGTTGAAGTGCTCAACCCCTCTCGTTTCGTGGTCATGGGCCACAGCATGGGGG
>JACVIY010000143.1 GCA_015711755.1 Candidatus Geothermincola secundus
ACCCGCGCACGGTCTTCAAGAGCGAGGTTGACAAGCTACGGGGGAACGTGGAGGTGGTGGAGACGGTCAAGCTCCACCCCTTCGAGAAGGACCACGTCCTTGTGGTGATGAGGACGCGGTGAGGGTTTCGTTTGCCGTCGTTGCGAAGCAATGCGCTCTCGTTGGGAACCTCATTGCCATGGGCGAGCAGGGAGTGTCCTATCAGAGGCTCGCCGGGGTTATTCGTCGAGGCTGCAGGCAGATGTCAAGGGCTAAACCAGAAGGAAGACGGTTGCCGGGATGGGAGGTGGAGGTCAAGGTGCCCGGCCGCGTGGATGAGGCGCTGCTGCGGCGGCTGGGAGCACGCTTTCTGGGGGAGGAACGCCACCGGGATACCTACTTCAATGCCCTACACTGCGATTTTGCCGCAACCGACCAAGCTTTGCGCATCCGGGAGACGCCCTCCGGCTGCTACCTGACGTACAAAGGCCCCAAGCAAAAGGGCGACATGAAAAAGCGCTTGGAAATCGAGGTGGGGGTGGAGCAGACGGCCGACGGCGCCAAGGACCTGCTTGCTGCCCTTGGTTATCGCCCCGTGGCTACCGTCTCCAAGACCCGCCGCACCTGGGAGCTGGAGGGGGTGCTGGTCTGTCTGGACCGCGTCGACGACGTAGGGGATTTCGTGGAACTGGAACTCGAAAGCGGAGGGATTGGTGGTACACGGCAGGAAGGTAATGGGCTCACCGGAACTGAACGGCGGCTGTGGGCGCTCCTTGTGCGGCTGGGGCTCGACGTAAGCAAGGCGACGACGGCGAGCTACTTGGAGATGCTGTTAGATTCTGCTCGGAGAAAGGCGGGGAGTCAGGCTTCTCTCGAAGTCTCCCTCGGCTGCTTTGAGCCCGAGGACGGCAGGCGACCACTTGCACACCTCGATGGAATCCGCCATGACGACGAGAGGTTTTTCCCTGGCCCGGCTCACGGCCTCGCAGAAAGAGACTCCCCTGAACTCCTCGACGTCCCGCAGAGAGCCTTCCGCCGGATCTTCCAGGACGCATACTCCGACCGCGGTAACGCCATCCGGCAGCAGCATCTCGCACCTCCGATGATCCGATCACATCACGGACGAGGCCGGTCCGCCGGGGCGGGTCAGCCGGTCCGGGAGGATTATACATCGCCCGCGGCCGTCGATGAAGCGGCGTTTCGATGCCGGCGCAAACGCGTGAAGAAGATCGTTGATGAACCATCCGCCCACCCGAAGCGGCAGCTGCCGCTGCTCCGTCCGGGTCTTCGGGTGCCGTCAGCTCTTTTGGTTTGGGAGCGCGAAAAATCAGGCGGAGAGCCCGCGGGCTCTCCGCCGTCAAGCCCCCTTCGCCAGCCCGAAGAGGATGTGGGGGCGGAGCCCCCTTACCCCTGCCGCTTCGACATCAGCCGCCCCCGATGGGGGTGAGTGCCTGGTTCAGCGATTCGAGCAGGTCATTGACCGTGGTCTTCTCCGGGTCTATGCCCTCTTCCTTGATGAAGCGCGTGAGCAGCCAATGCAGGAATTCCAGCTCCGGGTTCTCCACCGCCATCCCTCCTCTCTTCATCCTCACAAGACAATTACCCCGCGATTCGGTTTTTAAACCTCTGCGGGAACGGGAATCCCGACGCGTTGAGACCGTCTTTATGAGGTGCGGGGCTTACTCCGCCGATTCAGGCCTGAAGGCCAAATCGTGGAGCCGTTCGGCGAGCTCAGCGATCTCCTCCGCTCCCTCCACCCCCGCTATCCAGCGTGACGGTATGGCCTCTTCGCCCAGGAGGGCTCCGCTGAACGCTCCGGTAAGGGCGGCGGTCTCGTCCGCGTGGTAACCGCTGCTCACCGCCGCCACCAGGGCGCCTTCGAAGTCCCGCGGGTGCCTCAGAAAACAGAAGAGCGAACAGGATACCGTCTCCGCCGAGCTGCCGCCGGTGCCCAACCGCAGCAGGGCCTCGGTCGTATCCACGCCTCTTTCCAGCAGTCTGGCCGCAAGGGAGAGGCGCTCGCTCAGAGCAGCCGATCCCGCGAAACGGGAGACGTCATCCGGAAGGGTGGAGAGACTCAGTTCGCCCAACACGGCGCGGGAGATCACCAGGGAGGCGGCCAACGCTCCCGCCAGCGCCTCGGGATTGCGGTGGGTTACGGCGCAGGCCGATTCGGTATCGCGGCGCATCGCTCCCTCGTCTCTGCAGCGGAGAAGGGCCACCGGGACGGCACGGAGTACGGCGCCGCTGTCGGAGGCCGCAGCTCCCTCCTCACCGCTGCGAGCGGGGGGCACCCCTTCCTCCAGGCGCTTGAGAGACGCGTAGGTGGCCTTGCCCATGCCCCGCCAGTCACCGGATCTCATCCAGGCCAAGAGCTTGTCCGCCAGATCGCGGGCATCCACCTTACCTGTCTCGGCGATACTGCGGGCCAGGCAAAGCATCATCTTGGTGCCGTCGGTCCACTGACCGGCCTTCAGCCTTCTCCAGGGCGCCGGTAAAAAGTCCCTAACCTCTCCCAGGCGCATCCTTATGGAGCTGGCGCGAGCTCCTTCCACCGGCATGCCCAAGGCATCGCCGATGGCCGATCCCAGCAGACATCCGCGGTAGCGCGAAAGAGTGTCGGGCCGCGTGTTCATGGCGGATCAATTCTACTACCGGGCCGGCCGCTCCGCCCATCCCGCGTCTCGACCGCAACTGGAGCGAACGGCTCCGAGGGGGAATGGGAGATGCGGGGCCGGGATGACTATGTCTCCCCCCATGGTTTATATTTGAACGGTCGGAAGGTGAATGATGGACGAGATGAATCCTGCCGGGCCCGGGTCGGAGACTTTTCGAGATCCCGGGGTGACTTTGGGGAGCGGCCCCACCATGGGGCGGCGGGAGGTCCGCCTCTTCGATTTCAGCGGCGAGCATTACGAGATGGGCTATCAGCAGGGCCTGCAGGCCAGAGAAGCCCTTCTTTACTTGGCGGCGTCGCTTCAGCAGAGCGAGTCCCTGCGGGCGCAAAAGCCCTTTTATATGCCCACCCGCGCTTTTATTTATTCCCTGGCCGCAAGGTCCATGCGCGAGTTCCTGCCCGATATCACCACCCACTATCCCAATCAGCGCAAACGTCTGGAGGGCCTCGCGCGCGGCTCGCAGATGGAAGAGGGGTTCTTCTGCCTGATGATGTCCCTGGAGATAATGCGGACCCATTTCGATTACGGGATCGGGGGCTGCACCGCTGCCGCATTGGGGGAGGAGCGTTGCGCCCAAGGCGAGCCGGTGCTCGTCAAGAACCTGGATATGCCACCGGAGCTGCAGCCAACTTTCATCACCAGACTATCTCAACCGGCCGCCGGTTTCCGCAGCCTGGAGGTGACCAACGCTGCCGGTCTGGGATGCTACGACGGGGTAAACGAGCAGGGCCTCGCGGTGAGCTGCAATTATGCCTTTGGAACGGATCTGCCCAAAGTCCACGTTCCCGTAAGCCTGATCGCGCAGGAGATACTGGAGAACTGCTCGGCGGTGGGGGAGGGAGTGGAGGTGGCGCTGGGTTCGAAGAGGGCAGGGGGTGGCCTTATCCTGCTGGTGGACGCCTCGGGGGATATGGCCTCGGTAGAGCTCACTCCCAACTTCGGAGGGGTGCGGGAGAGCGAGGATGGCATCTTAATAAACGCCAACCACTATCTCACCAGCGACACCATCCCCTACGGCATCCCGCAGAACGCTTACTTTTCCGCGCGCGCTCCCCGGGGGCTGCGGGGTGTGCGCGTGCACGAATCCAGCGAGCTGCGCCTGTCGAGGGCGCAGCAGCTCTTAGGGGAAAAGGAGGTCTTCAGCCTCAGGGAGTTGGTGGGCGTCTTCAGCGATCACGGCGAGGGGGGGCGCGGAGACAACAACAGCATCTGCCGCCACGGCGAATACTTCGCCACCACCTGTTCGGTGATCATGCTCCCGCGCTCGCGCCGGCTGCTGGTCACTTACGGGAGTCCCTGCGACTCCATCTACACCGATTTCGCCGAGGCCCTCTCCAAGCCGCCCGTCGGAGAATAAGGCAGCGCCGGCACGGGGGAGTTCGAGGAGGCCGGCATGATCGGAAGAGCGACCACATTGCCTGCAAGGCCTTTTCGCGGACCACGATCGAATAATTTTCTTCAATCTTCTTTTTCGAGGAAGTCCAGCACCAGGCGGTTGAAGATCTCGGGGCGTTCCAATTGGGGGCTATGGGCGGCTTCGGGCACGAAGGCGATGCGGGACCGAGGGAGGAGCTCGCGGAGGCGCCGCCCCTCGGCCGGCCTGACGGCACGGTCCATCTCGCCCCATATCAATAAGGCGGGCACCGCAAGAGAAGCTAGCTCGTGAGGGCGGAAGTCCAGGCGGCGGATCATCAGGGTGGTGGAGACGAAAGCATCTGGAGTGATCAGTCCGGCCTCGCGCACGTTCTCCTCCACGATGTCCTCGGGCACCACCTCGGGATGGCAAAGCGACCGGAGGAAGAGAAAACGGTTAAGCCGGGGCCCGCGCAGCCTGAAGAGGAACCGTAGGATCGGGGCGTGCAGGGGAAGGCGCGCCGGCGCGGAAAGGGAGCGGTTCCGCCAAGGAACGTCCACCAGCACCAGCCGCCGCACTCTTTGCGGATGGCGAAGCGCATATGCCAAGCAGACGCATCCGCCCATGGAGTGGCCTAAAAGGTCCATCTCGCCAAGAAAAAGCCCCTTGCGCAAGCCCTCCAGGAAGTCCGCGAAGCCATGAGGCGTGAACCGGAAGTCGGAAGGAATGGAGGAATGGCCGTGGCCTGGGAGATCCGGGGCGATGACCCGGCGTTCGGCGGCGAGCTCCCTCAGGTTCAGTGACCAGATGGCTCCGGAAGCGTTCCAACCGTGAACCAGCAGCAAAGGGCGACTCTTTCCCCTCTGCCGGTAGAAGATCTCAGCGCCGCGCAGGCTGATCCTGGGCAAACCCTTCCTCCCGGCGGGAGCATCTCTTTCTTCGATCTGAGGCCCGGCGACCGCGGTTGCGAACCCCCGGAACGCCTTGAAGCGGCCGAGGCCATTATATATCATGGGCATGCTGCCGGGACTCGGGCGGGGGCAGGGGCGTCTCGTCGGTCAAGACAGCGGGCCGGAGA
>JACVIY010000144.1 GCA_015711755.1 Candidatus Geothermincola secundus
AGGTCCCAAGGGTTGGGCTGTTCGCCCATTAAAGCGGTACGCGAGCTGGGTTTAGAACGTCGTGAGACAGTTCGGTCCCTATCTGCTGCGGGCGCAGGAGAATTGAAGGGAGTTGCCCCTAGTACGAGAGGACCGGGGTGAACGGACCTCTGGTGTGCCAGTTGTCCTGCCAAGGGCACGGCTGGTTGGCTACGTCCGGAAGGGATAACCGCTGAAAGCATCTAAGCGGGAAGCCTGCCCTGAGATTAGTTCTCCCACCGGGTCAACCGGGTAAGGCCCCTTGTAGACCACAAGGTCGATAGGCCGGAAGTGGAAGCGCGGCAACGCGTGGAGCTGACCGGTACTAATAGGCCGAGGGCTTGACACTTATATACCTCTGAGAGCACTGTGCAGTTTTGAAGGTATGGCTTCTTGAAAAACGGTTTTCGGTGGCCATGGCGGAGGGGATCACCCGTTCCCATTCCGAACACGGAAGTTAAGCCCTCCAGCGCCGATGGTACTGCCCGGGGGACCGGGTGGGAGAGTAGGACGCCGCCGAAACTCTTTCCGAGGGCCCGGGAGACCGGGCCTCTTTTGTTTGGCGTCACCGGGCCTACACTACGCAACCCTTGCAAGACGTGTCCGCCGCGTATAACCTATGGGCCGGAAGGGGCCGGGCGGCCCGAAGGGGGCGGGGGAAGCGAAGGGGGCGTTCGGGTGGGGGAGGTCGATCTGAACTCAGGAAGGTGATGGGTCATGCGTCTGCTCGGCGGAAGGGAGATGCGCAGGTTCCTGCTCTCGGTGACCGCGCTGGTCACGGTGTTGCTGCTGGCGGTCATAGTCTGGTCCACCCTGGATTCCATAAGCCGCATCAACGATGACATGGAGCGCGAGAAGGAGAGGGTTATAGGGCAGCTGGTGGACTACTTCAACACCACCCTTGAGGCCATGGCCAGGACCGGCGGGGATCCCGCCTACGCCAGGAAGCTCTTCCGGGAGGATCTCTTCGCCGAGGGCGGGCTCACCGGCAGCAAGGCGCTTCTCGATTTCCTCTCCACCCTTCAGAGGCAGCAGTTCAACGCGGATTATCTTGCCTATGTGTCCAACGGCATGGTGGTGAGCATGAGCGTGGCCGAGGGGCTGGCGGTGGAGTCGTCGGAGGTGCCCCGGCACATGCCCGAGCAGCAGTATGAGATACTGGAAGAATCGGGCGGGAGAAAAGGGCAGTTCATATCGGTGTTCGCCCCCTTCCCGATGATGGGGTCGGGAGAAGAGTTCATTACTTTCACCGTTGACCGTACCGAAAACGTCCGGGAACTGGAGGATCTCTACCGGCGTGACAAGGAAAGTTTGGTCAGGCGCCAGGTGGTCGCGGGAGTTTCCATCATGGTGGTGGGGGCGCTGATCAGCATACTCGGCGTCTACTGGTTGGCCCGAAAGGACATCACCGGCCCCATCGAGGAGATCAACCGCAAGGCGCAGGGGATCATGGAGGGGACCTTCGAGGGAGAGGTGGAAGTGGACGAGAGGAGCGACTTCGCTCCCCTGCAGGCCTTGCTTTCCAGCGGAAAGAAGATACTGGACAAGATGGGCGAGTTGGAATGATGCAGGAGGAGATGGACGAGCATTGGGAATGCTCCGCATGATCTCATGGAACGTGAACGGCCTCCGGGCGGTTAGGCGCAAGGGATTCGACGAGTGGCTGGATAAGGAACGGCCGGACATCCTCTGCCTGCAGGAGACCAAGGCGGATGAGTCCCAGATCGACATCGATACGGACTCCTTGGGTTACGCGGTACATATGGTCTCCGGGGATAGGAGGGGCTATAGCGGCGTAGCCCTCTTCACCCGTCTGAAGCCACGGAAGATATGGAGCGGTCTGGGCATCGAGCGCTTCGACCGGGAAGGCCGGGTGATCGCGGCCGATTACGGGGACTTCATCCTCTTCAACGTATATTTTCCCAACGGCAAGCAGTCAGCGGAACGGCTGCGCTACAAACTGGATTTCTACGACGCCTTCCTCGAGGCGGCGGAGGGTTTCCGCCGCCAGGGCCGCGGGGTGGTAGCCTGCGGCGATTTCAACACCGCCCACACTGAGAGGGACCTGGCGAGACCGCGCGAGAACTCCAAGGTCTCGGGCTTCCTCCCGGAGGAGCGCGCCTGGCTGGACCGGCTGGTGGAGCACGGATACGTGGACACCTTCAGGATGTTCAACGACGAGCCCGGCCACTACACCTGGTGGGACCTGAAAACGCGCGCAAGGGAGCGGGATATCGGCTGGCGCATAGACTATTTCTTCGTGAGCTCCGAACTCCGCGAGCGGGTCAAGTCGTCCTTCATCCTCAAGGAAGTGCAGGGTTCGGATCACTGCCCCATCGGCATCGAGCTGGACGCTTGAAGTGCATACGGTTGCGCCGGGGCATCAGGTGTGCTATGTTAACATTCGAGAAAGGGCCTTTAAGGCTGGAGCGTTTCAGTCCGAGGAGACCGAAACCTCGGGCTTTTTTCGTAAGGAGGAGGTGAGAAGAGATCGTGAAGATATATGTGGGCAACATGAGCTACGGGACCACGTCCGCCGACCTGCGGGCCAAGTTCAGTGAGTTCGGCACCGTGGACAGCGCGGAAGTGGTCATGGACCGCTACACCAACCGTTCGCGGGGGTTCGGCTTCGTGGAGATGCCCGACAGCGAGGAGGCCCGCGCGGCCATCGACGGCCTCAACGGATCGGAGATGGACGGACGAAGCCTCAATGTGAGCGAGGCGCGGCCCCGTTCCGAGGGAAGCCGCGGCGGAGCGCGGAGCAGCATGGGCGGTATGCGCGGCGGCGGAACGGTTCGTGATTCGAGGCGTTTCTGATGCGAATTATCATCTGAGATGATCACGGGGCGGGCTTAAGGCCTGCCCCGGCCGTTTCTTGCCTCTTTGGTATAATTAGCGTTTGTCCGGGAAGGGCCCGATCAGAGAAAAACGGCACCGGGAAGGAGGACGAATGAAAACGCGCATAACCGAGCTATTCGGCATCAGGTATCCCATCATCATGTCCGGAATGAGCTGGATCAGCGTGCCCAAGATGGTGGCGGCCGTATCCAACGCGGGAGGATTGGGCATACTGGCCACCGGGCCCCTGGACCCCAAACAGACCCGCGAGGCCATCCGGGAGATACGCTCGCTCACCGACAAGCCCTTCGGGGGGAACGCATCCCTGCTGTTCCCCGGGGCGGCGGATAACGCCATGGTCATGCTGGAGGAAAAGGTCCCGGTGATAAACTTCGCTCTGGGCAAAGGCGATTGGATAGTGAACATGGCCCATGAGTACGGGGGCAAGGTGGTGGCCACGGTAACCAATTACCGTCACGCCAAACGGGCCGAGGAATACGGGTGCGACGCGGTGATCGCCACCGGAAACGAGGCGGCGGCCCACGGTGAGGCGGTGACCACCTTCTGCCTAATCCCCAGCCTGGCCTCCCGGCTGAACGTCCCGGTGATCGCGGCGGGGGGCGTGGGAGACGGTCGCGGGCTGGCGGCGGCCCTGGCTCTGGGCGCCGAGGGAGTTGCCATGGGGACCCGCATAATGACCACCAAGGAGAGCCCTTTAAACGAGAACTATAAACAGCTCTCCCTGGAGAAGACGGTCCACGACACCTTGTATTCAAAGAGGTTCGATGGACTGTGGTGCCGCGTGCTGGATACCGAGGGGGCGCGAAAGGCCATAAAGGCGGGCCTCAACCCACTGCAGATGCTCAAGGCCATACCCAACTCCCGCGCTATAGCCCGCCAGATGAACATGCCCTACCTCAAGCTTTTCATCGGTGTACTCGGTTCGGGTTGGGAGAACGCCAAACAGCTGGCGTATATGGCCAACGCATTCAAACTAATCCGCGACGCCACCGAGAAAGGGGATGTCAAGCGAGGGGTGCTGCCGGTGGGGCAGGTGACCGGCCTCCTGGAGGACATTCCGACGGTTCAAGAGCTCTTCGACCGCATCGTCAAGGAGGCCGAGGAGGTCAGCGAACGCCTCTCGGCGATGATGCGGGGCTGAGCGTCGGTCCGTTTAGGCGAGGCGGGCCTCAGGCCTCGGGACCCTTTGTTTTATGGGCGGCTCTGCGGATCGGCCCCAAAATTCGATATATCGATTGCGGGTATGCACGGAGCGTAGTGGGCGCTGGGGGAGGCCGGAGAAATAGCGGATGAAATCCCCCAGAGGAGGAACCATGACCGGCTCCTGCCCCCCGGGCGACCTCGACGAATATCCTCTCCGCGCAGCTCAGGCCATGAAGGACATCTCCAGGTCGCCGTCATCGCTCATCTCCCATCTGCAACGCGAGCGCTGAAGGCCCAGGGCGAGCTCGCAGAAAGCCTGGGCGGTCCCGATAAGCGACGGGGGTAGGCAGGCGTTCTGGATGTAGATCTTCACGTGGCTGGAGGAGGTCTCGAAGGCCAGGATGTTCCCCAGCCCCCGCAGGGCCGCCCAATTGCGGAAGAAAGCCACCTCCCGGCGCCATCCTTCCCTGGAGTAGAGCTCTCGTATGTAACGCCGCTGGGCTTCGATAGCCAGGTCCATGACCGGATCGCCCAACTCCGCCACCAGATCGTCGAGGATGGCGTCGATGGAACACGGATCGAAGATGGCCATGCGCCGTCCGGTCATGGGGTCGACGATCAGGCCTTCCTCGGAACGCCAGCGGAAACCGCTGACCTCAAGGGGCAGGTCGCATTCCGGGCAGCGGCGCAGCAGTATGTTGCCCGGCTTGAATTCGTATCGTTTCTTGCGCAGGCGCTCCGCAAGCCCCACGGGATGGGTGCCGGGACGAGCGGTGAAACGGTACAGCCCCGGCTCCATTTCCTC
>JACVIY010000145.1 GCA_015711755.1 Candidatus Geothermincola secundus
ACTGAGGGTGGTCCCGCGCCCCCGCGGCGAACTGGTGGAGCTCTTCCGGGAGGACGAGGGAGCTGTTCCCGTGCGCCACGCCTACCTCTCCGTGCTCTACCGGGGGGAGATGAGCGGCTGGCACCACCACCTGCGCAAGACGGAGACCCTCATCTGCCTGAGGGGGATGCTCAAACTGGTCCTCTTCGACGACCGAGACGGCTCTCCCACAAGCGGCGAGTTGAGGGAGCTCTTCATCGGAGAACATAATCCCTTGAGCGTCAGCATACCGCCCGGCCTCAAGCACGCCGCCCGCGCCTACGGGGAGGAGCGCGCCCTGGTGTTGGTCTTCTCGGATCTCCCCGCCCCCGAGGCGAGCGGGGACAGGGTCGAGGATCCACCGCCCCTCGACTACGATTGGTCGCTCAAGGTGACCTGAGCGGGCCCGCCCCTTTACGCGCGGATGGATCCCCGGCGCCGGGACGTAGAAGGCCTTTCGCCCCCGCCGCGGGGATACCATGCCCTACCGGTCAGCGAGGCGTTGTCTGATGGCACCCGCGATGAAGCGGGGCGCCCTATGCCGTCAGCGTGCTCGCTGATAGAATATTCGCATGAAGGATGCGCGGCCTCACGCAACGCTCTTGCAGCTGACACATGCGGCTGTAGCCATGGCAGCCGCCCTCCTGCCTTTCTACTCCCAGGCCCGACCGAGGTGGCTGGTATGGGGGATCTGCCTCGGGGCGATGGCGGTCCTGGGCATAGCGGTCATGGCCGCATCGCGGCGGCCGGGCTCCATCGTCCTCCTGCCCCTCTTGCTCATCATCGCCGACGCGGCCCTTCTCGCTCTATTGGTATACGAGAGCGGGGGCATAGCCAGCCCTCTATACCCGGTTCTGCTGGCGCTGGTGGTGGCGGGCTCTTTCTTGGAGGACTGGATCCCGGCCATGTCCGTGACCCTGATCGTCTCCCTCTTATACCTTGCGGCGGTTCTGGCCGGCAGCGAGGATTCGGCCATCCACGCCTATGACCTGACCCTGCGGCTGGCCTCCTTCTTCCTGCTGGCGCCGCTGGTCTCCTATCTTTCGGCGCTCGAGCGCAAGGAGCACGGGCGCAGCGCCCGGACGGAGATACTCTACGAGATAAGCACCTCCCTTTCGCGGTCCCTGGACCTGGAGAAGACCCTGCAGAACATCCTGGAGTCGACGGACCGCGTTTTCAAGACGGATATAAGTTCCATACGCCTTCTGGATTTTTCAGCGAGGACCCTGGTGGTGAAGGTCTCGGGAGCGGGAAAAACGGGCAGTGAGGGACAGATAGACATTGCTTTGGGAGAGGGGTTCATCGGGTGGGTGGCTCAAGGCGGTCGGTCCGTCATCATAGAGGACGTCTCCGGGGATCCCCGCTTCGCGGAGTTCCCCAAGGCCAGGAAGAAAGTGGCCTCCGCTCTGGCTGTCCCCATAATGCTGGGGGGCAAGGTGGTGGGCGTTTTGTCCTGCGCCAGTTCCCGCCCCCGCGTCTTCAACCAGGACGACCTCCAGCTCATGGTGACCATCGCCAATCTGGCAGCAGCCGCCATCGAGAGGTCGGAGCTGTTCGAGCGGATACGCGCTCGAAGCGAGGTGATCGTGCACAACATCAGTTCGAGCATAATGGTCACCGATCCGGCCGGCCGCATAACCATGATCAATCAAGCGGCAATGGACATGCTGGGCCTTGATGAGAGCGTCCGCGGGTCAGCGGTGCGGGAGGTGCTGGAGGACCGCATACCGGGATTCGGCGTTTTCTGGGGGCGGGCGGAGGAGCAGATGGCCGCCCTCGGAATGAGCGAAGCGAGCCCGGGATGGTCGCAGGAGCTGCGCGTCCCCGGAGAGACCGAAAGGGTCCTGCTGGCCAAGGCGTCACCCATACGATCGGGCTATGAAGCCATTACCGGCATCGTCCTCATCCTGGACGACATAACCGAGCGGGTGAAGGTGGATGAGATACGCAACGAGCTGATGCTGATAATCGCGCGGCGCGTGGAGGAGCTCTCCGCCCTTTACGAGATGGGGTACTCGCTGGCCAGCATGAGCGACTCCCAGTACATGTTGGACACGCTGGTAAGAAGAGCGGTGGAGATACTCGGCGGGCAGTGCGGCGCGCTCTCGCTCTATGACCCCGACCGCCGGCTTTTCGTCTACCGGGCGGCCAGCGGCATGCGCGAGGGCCTGCTCGGATCCGCTTATCCCGGCGGGGAGGGCCTTCCGGGCATGGCCGCTCAGCGCCGCGAGCCGCTTCGCCTGGAATCCGCTCAGCCCGCGGGGGCGGCCCTCATGCAGGAAGAGGTGCCGCCGCGGGTTTCGGCCCTGGCCGCCCCGATAGTGTGGCGGGACCGTGCCACCGGTGTCATCGAGGTCTTCAGCGACGCCTCCCGTCATGTGTTCAGCGAGGAGGAGCTCTCCCTGCTGACCATCTTCACCGGGCAGGCGGCCATCGCCCTGGAGAACGCCAAGCTCTACCAGATAATGTCGGAGGACAAACTGCGCATGGAATCCATACTCCTGTCGGTGGCCGACGGGGTGGTGGCGGTCAACCAGGACGCCCAGGTCATCCTGGTCAATTCCGAGGCGGAAAGACTACTGAACCTGCCCCCCTTTTCGACCATACAAGGAAAGCACGTAAAGGAGGTCATCCGCAACCCGGAGATCGCCAACCTCCTGCTGAAGAGCTTGAACACCCGGGAAGAACTGGCCACCGAGATAAACCAGAGCATCCCGCGGGAGATGATAATGGAGATACAGACCTCGGTCATCGACGATGAGCGCCGGGAAAAGGGGGGAGTGGTGGCGGTGCTGCGGGACATCACCCGGATGCGCCGGCTGGAACAGGCCAAATCCGACTTCGTCTCCACCGTCTCCCACGAGCTGCGCACCCCCCTCACCTCTATAAAGGCCTATACCGCAACCCTGCTGCGGGAGGACGTGGACTTCAACCGGGACACCCAGCTCGAGTTCCTGAGGATCATCGAGGAGGAGACCGATCGCCTGACCAGGCTCATCTCCGACCTCCTGGACGTGTCCCGCATCGAGTCGGGCAGGATGGAGCTGAAGACGCGGCGCTTCGATTTCCTCGAATTGCTGAAGATAGTGCTGGAGAAGGTGATGTCCCAGACGGATATCCACACCCTGCGCACCGAACTGCCGGAAGGTCTCCCTCCGGTTGAGGCGGACCCCGACAAGATCGAGCAGGTGCTTTTGAACCTGCTGGGAAACGCGGTGAAGTACTCGCCGCGGGGCGGCGAGATAGAGGTGAGGGTGAGGGGGTTCCCCGGCAAGCTGGAATGCACCGTGCGCGATCAGGGGGTGGGCATTCCCCCCGAACACCTGGGACGCATCTTCGAGAAGTTCAGCAGGGTGGATAACCGGGCCACCCGGGGAATCGGGGGTACGGGCCTGGGGCTTTACATCACCCGCAGCATCGTGGAGGCACACGGCGGCACCATATGGGCGGAGAGCGCGCCGGGGCAGGGGAGCATGTTCCATTTCACCCTTCCCCTGGCGCAGGCGCGCCGCCCCAGCCGGGAGCCCTCCGAGGGAGAGAAAGCCTGGTGAAGGTGAGGCCGTCGCGCTGATGGGAGCGCCCCCGGTCGACCCGTCGGGGGGGCGGTCAGAAGACAGGCAAGCTGCTTAAGGGGGAGATGGATTGCAGGAGATCAAGCGGCCCGTACGCGTCATGGTCATCGATGACGAGCGGAACATCTTAGACATCGTGCGCTTCAACCTGGAGGTGGAGGGCTTCGAGGTGTTCACCGCGGCGGACGGCGCGGAGGCGCTGTCAATGGTGCAGGAGGTGGCCCCCGACCTCATCCTCTGCGACATCATGATGCCGGAGTTGAGCGGGCTGGAGGTGTGCCGCCGGCTGAAATCGGACGGGCGCACTAACCAGATACCCATCGTGATGCTCTCGGCCAAAGCGCAGTCACAGGACAAGCTGGATTCCATCGCCGCGGGGGCGGACGATTTCGTGACCAAGCCTTTCGACTTCGGGGACCTGGTGGCGCGGATAAAGATAAACCTCATCCGCGCCCGGCAGAAGAAGGACGTCAGCCCGCTCACCGGATTTCCCGGCAGCATCTCCATAGAGGCGGAGATCAAGAGCCGCATCAACCGCCAGGAGAAGTTCGCCTGCCTCTACGTGGATATGGACAATTTCCGCCCCTTCAACGAGGTATACGGTTTCCCCCAGGGAGACCTGGCCATCAAGCTGCTGGCGGAGATAATCGACGACGCGGTGCGCAGAGAGGGCAACGTGGAGGACTTTGTGGGTCACGGTGGCGGTGACGACTTCGTGGTCATCACCACTCCCGACCGGGCCAAGCCCATCGCCGTGAGCCTCATCGAGAACTTCGACCGCCGCATCGCCGGGCTGTTCCGCGAGGAGGACCTGCAGCGGGGATATTTCATCCGAGTGGACAGACAGGGCAAGGAGAGCTACATACCCATCACCACCATCTCCATCGGCATCGCCAGCAACGAGCACCGCCGCATCTCCACCCATTGGGAGGTGGGGGAGATAGCCAAGGAAACGCTCAATTACGCCAAGTCCATACCAGGGAGCACCTTCTTCGTGGACCGCAGGACCAAGTAGCGGACGGCGTCTGCGCGGAGGCAGAAAAGAGAGGCGGGAGATCTTGGAGGAGAGAAAGAAGATACTGATCATCGAGGACGAGGAGAACATCTCCCGCATCCTGCGCATAAACCTGGAGATGGAGGGCTACGAGGTGGTGGTGGCGGAGGAC
>JACVIY010000146.1 GCA_015711755.1 Candidatus Geothermincola secundus
TGGGGTCAGGCCTCGTTTTCATGTCCGGGGCACCCGCGCACACGCGGCTCCGGGGCCGCGCGAAAAAAGTTGAAGGTTTGGACCTGGCCCCAAGTTGAAGGTTGAACCGCGATTCTCGGAGTCCTTGAAATATGTAGGGCTCTCGGTTATTCTTTCTTTATATATCGCTATCTGACTTCCCGGCTGTTCGCAATAGGGGCTGAACAGTCAGGTCGCCAGATGAAATGGGCGGCGGAAAAGAACCGATACATATCAGCCGAGGAGGTCATGATGAGAGTAAAATCCATCGGTACGTATTTAATAGTTGCCATTTTCGCCTCAGCCATGCTCCTTTACCTGTTCACCCTGCCGGCGGGGGCGTGGACGGTAAACTTCACCCACTACAACCCCACGGTGAATTCCAGTCCTCAGTATATCTGCGCGGGGCCGGACGGTAACGTCTGGTTCACGGAAGCGAGCGCCGACCGTATCGGCAGGATCACCCCGGCGGGGTCCATCGCCGAGTACCCGCTTGCTTCCGGCAGCTGCCCCATGGGCATCTGCGCCGGGCCGGACGGCAACCTCTGGTACGCAGCGTCAAGCACCAGCAAGATAGGGAGGATCACCACCGCGGGGGCCGTGAACGAGTACGCGCTGGCCGTGGGCAGCATCCCCACCGGCATATGCGCGGGGCCTGACGGGAACCTCTGGTACACGGCCTCGGGCACCGATAAGATAGGGAAGATCACCACCGCCGGGGCCGTCACCGAGTTCGCCCTGCCCAACCGTAACAGCAATCCCTGGTCCATCTGCGCAGGGCCGGACGGGGCCCTGTGGTTCACCGAGAACTGGGGCGACCGCATCGGGCGGATAGCCACCGACGGACAGATCTCCGAGTACGACCTGGACCCGCTCAGCGGGCCCGTCGACATCGCCCCCGGGCCGGACGGGGCCCTGTGGTATACCGCAACCGGCAGCAGCAAGATCGGGCGCATCACCACCGCAGGAGCGATCACCGAGTATCCCACTCCCACGCCGAGTGCGGGCCCCAACGGCATCTGCCACGGGCCGGGCGGGGTGATGTGGGTGGCTGAGTACAATATCAAGTCCTTCGCCCGGGTGCGGATGGACGGCACCATGACCGAGGCCCTAATCTGCGGGGGTGCGGGCGACTTCCCCAATTACGTCTGCACCGGGCCGGACGGCTCGCTGTGGTGGACGGAGTACGGCCTCACCTCCTACATCGGTAAGGGGGTCACCGACTCCCCCTACATCCTCGGGATCACCCCGGAAACCGGGCAGCGCGGCACCGTCGTGAGCGTCACCGATCTTGCCGGCAACAACTTCGGTGTTGGCGGTGCGCCCGCGGTAAAGCTCACCCGGCAGGGGCAGGCCGACATCACCGCCACCAACGTCACGGTGGTCTCGGGCAACAAGATAACCTGCGACTTCGCCATCCCCGCGGGCGCCGCCCTCGGGGCCTGGAACGTGGTGGCGGTCAACGGCGACGGACAGTCCGACACCCTTTACGGTGGCTTCATGGTGACCGCGCCTGCGCCTGACTCCACCTGGTACCTGGCCGAGGGGTGCACGGCAGGAGGCTTCGAGACCTGGGTGCTGGTGCAGAACCCCAACGCAGGGGCCGTAACTGTGGACCTCACCCTGATGACCGAGGCCGGCCCGCAGAACCCGACGGACCTGCAGGGAGTGCCCATACAGGGCAATTCCCGCAAGAGCTTCAACATCGGTGCCCACGTGCAGACTTACGACGTCTCCACCCGAGTGGATTCCTACGGCGGCGACGTGGTCTGCGAGCGGGCGGTCTACGGCGGAGGCCGCACCTGGGGGACGGACTCCATCGGGACGAAACTGATGCACAACATCTGGTACCTGGCCGAGGGCTGCACGCAGGGCGACTTCGAGACCTGGGTGCTGGTGATGAACCCCAACGCCGTCGATACCACCGTGGACCTGACCTTCATGACCTCGGGCGGGCCGCAGCCCGGGCCGCAGGACGTGAACATCCCCGCCTATTCCCGCAAGAGCTTCAACGTGGCGGAATCGGTGGTGGACTGGAACGTCTCCACCATGGTGTTGGCGGACGACGTGGTGGTCTGCGAGCGGGCCATGTACGGAGGCGGCAGGACCTGGGCCCACGACTCGGTGGGGGTGACCGCCCCTCAGAGCACCTGGTGCATGGCCGAGGGCTCCACCGCCGGGGGCTTCGAGACCTGGGTGCTGGTGCAGAACCCCAACGCGGGAGAGGTCAGAGTGAACCTCACGCTGATGACCGAGAACGGCCCGCAGAACCCGCCGGACCTGCAGGGGGTGGCCATACAGGGCAACTCCCGCAAGAGCTTCGACCTGGGGCAGTACGTGCAGACCTACGACGTCTCCACCCAGGTGGACGTCGTCAGCGGAGGGCCGGTCATCTGCGAGCGGGCGGTCTACGGTGCGGGCCGCGTCTGGGGGACGGACTCCATCGGCACGGACGTGATCGCCAACACCTGGCTGCTGCCCGAGGGCTGCACGAACGGTGACTTCGAGACCTGGGTCCTGGTGATGAACCCCAACACATATGAGGTTGAAGCGGACCTCACCTTCATGACCTCCTCTGGGATACAGCCCGGGCCGCAGAACGTGAAGATCCCCGCCTTCTCCCGCAAGAGCTTCAATGCGGGAGAGTCGGTGGCGGACTGGGACGTCTCCATCCGGGTGGAGGCAACGGGACCGGTGGCCTGCGAGCGGGCCATGTACGGAGGCGGCAGGACCTGGGCCCACGACAGCATCGGCTACATTCCCTGAGCTTTGATGGAAAGGGGCTCCGGTCTCCCGGGGCCCCTCTCTTTTTCCCGGAATAAGGTCGTCAGTCGAGGATGACCACGTCGGCGCCCTCCTTGAAGAAGCCGCGCACCTTGAACGACAGGAAGATGTCCATAAGGCCGCCCGCTATGAAATAGACGCCGGCGAAAAGGGCCAGCAGCAGGGCGGTGGGCCGAGTGAACAGCAGAAGCAGAAGCCCTATGATGATGGACAGCGCCCCGTCCAGGGCCAGAATCCACCTGTAACCGAAATCCGGCGGATACACGGTGGACGCGGCGGCCATGACCGCGCCCGACACCACCAGCCAGAAAGCCAGGAGCAGGGCGATGAGCACGCCGGTGTCGTAGGTGCGGGTCAGCGCCAGTATGCCCAGAAAGATGCCCACCGCGCTCAGGGCCAGGGACCAACCCCAGCTGCGGTCGCGGGTCAGGTTGACCAGGAAGACCACGCCCCACACTACCCCGAAGAGGAGGGCGAAGATCCCGAAGAGCCTGATGACGACCCTCAGGGTTATCCCCGGCCACACCACCAGCAGTAGCCCGAAGGCCAGGCTTGTGAGCCCCTTGAGCAGCATGGAGCCCCAGTTGCGGACAAAAACCGCATTCCCCATCTCCCTCTCCTTCCTCATCCGCCGATCCCAACAGCCCGAACCGTACCGGCGATACTCTACCCATAGCGGAAACGCTGCAAACTCAACGATGCCGACATACCGCCTCGTCCATCGAGGGTATAATCCTCGCATGAGGATAGGGTACGCCTGCATCAACCTCTCGCTGGACTGCCGCAGCTCCCGCACTTTCCGCCTGCGCAACTTCACGCCCGAGCGCCTGCGCGCCACGGTGGAGGGCAACCTTGACTGCCTAAAGCGCATCCTGCGGTGGAACCTGGAGCGCGGCATCCTCTACTTCCGCATCACCTCCGATCTGGTCCCCTTCGCTTCCCACCCCGTCATGGACTATCCCTGGCAAAAAGCCTTTCGCGGCGAATTCGAGGGCCTGGGGGATATCATCCTCAGCAGCGGCATGCGGGTGACCATGCACCCCGATCAGTTCATCCTCCTCAACTCGCCGGACCAGCGCATCACCCGAGACAGCCTGCGGGAACTCGTCTACCATGCCCAGGTACTGGACCTCATGGGGACGGGAACGGACTGCAAGATACAGATACACCTGGGAGGCGTCTATGGGGACAGGGAGAGGAGTATGGAGAGGTTCCTGGAGCGTTACCGCGTCCTGCCCTCCGAGGTGAAACGCCGTCTGGTCGTCGAGAACGACGAGCGCTCCTACGGGCTGGCCGAGTGCCTGGAAGTAAGCGGCCGATGCGGCGTTCCCGTCGTTTTCGACGCCCTGCATCATCGGGGCCGCAACCGCGGCGAGGAGCTGCGGGAGGCCCTGGAGGCAGCCGCCTCCACCTGGAGGAAGGGGGACGGTCCGCCCATGGTCGACTACTCCAGCCAGAAGGCGGGGGCCCGCCCGGGAGCGCACGCCGACACCCTGGACCGCGCTGACTTCCGCCGCTTCCTCCGGGCGGCGCGGGGCCTGGATTTCGATCTTATGCTGGAGGTCAAGGATAAGGAGAGGAGCGCCCTGGCGGCGATGGAGATATATCAAAGGCGATCTGACTGAGGAGGTAACGATGGGAAAGGGGACCGCTCTGGTGACCGGCGCCTCTTCGGGCATAGGGAAGGCCTTCTGCCGCGCCCTTGCCGAAAGGGGATATGACCTGATACTGGTGGCCCGCAGCCGCGGACCCCTGCAGGAGCTGGCGGAGGAACTGGCCGCGGGGTACGGCGTTGCGGCTGAGGTGCTCTCGGCCGACCTCTCCACGGAAGATGGCGTGGACGCGGTTTCCGCGCGCATAGCGGAGACTCCCCACCTGACCGCGTTGGTCAACAGCGCCGGCGATGCTCTGGACGGCTTTTTCGCCTCAACGGACATCGGGCGCCAG
>JACVIY010000147.1 GCA_015711755.1 Candidatus Geothermincola secundus
GACGCTGGTCACCCCGAAGTCGGGCTCCCGTTGGAAGGGCTTCCTTATGTAGTGGGGCACGGCTCGGTCGCCGTCCACCTCCACGATGGCCAGGATGAAGTCGTCGGGCTTGTTCAGGGCGGTGAGAATCTCGTTTCTGGTAACGGTCACCGTGGCCGCCCCGGCCCTCCTCCCCTTGACCTCTATGAAGCGAAGTCTCCCGCTCCCGGGAACGAGGGACTCGATGTCGTAGCCCTTGTTTTCCGCGCTCACGTCCCGCGGCACGTAGCCCAGCTTTTCCTCGGCCGCCATGACCGCGGCCATGGCCAGCTCCTCCACGGCCTTGGTATCGACTGCATGCTCGGCATCTCCCCTGAGTTTGCGTAAAAGCCCGGCGGGCACCACCAGGGCACCCCCCGCGACCATGGGGGGGAGGGGATAGAGCTTACGTTCCTCCTCGAGCTCCGCCATGCGCCTTTCCAACCTCGCGGCCAACTCGTCTGCGCGCTTGCGGGCCAGCCCCGAGTTCAGCCGGGCGTTGTATTTGCCCGCCTGCTCCTGCTCCTTCAGCCGCTGGGCGCGCTGGTCCCAATGAGCGATCTCCTTGGTCAGCCTGTCCTTTACCGCCTGCTTGGTCTTGTCGATTAGCTCTTCCCGATATCTTCGGACCTCCGAGAGATGCTCGGGCACCAGGCGCTCCGCCGCGTACAGGAGGGCTTTTTCCTCGATTTCATCGCGTGACCAGGGCAGCTCCACGGTTTTCAATACGAGCTCTCTCTCTTCCTGGGAGGGCGGGCGGTAATCGAGGTAGGGAGCATATCCCGCGGCCCGGGTGATGCCCGATGCCCCCATCTCCACGAACTGCAGACGTCGGGAGATAACCCGCCTGTGGCCCGAGGCCGCGCTCTTGGCGTCCTGTATGGAGTGCTCCAGGACCACGAGCAGTCGCGCTTCCTCTGAGGAGTCGCCCTCGTCCACCAACACGGCTCCCTGCTTCAGAAGATCCCCATGGCGTTCGAGGATGATGTCCAGGACGGCCTCCAGCAGGGGATGACCCGGGCAGACGAAGGCGGCCGGAGGCCTCCCCTCCACGTTGATGAGCTCTTTTTCGAAGGTGATCCTCTCGTAACGGGGCAGGACGGCCTCGCGGGTTCCGATCACGCGGTCGCGATGGCGGATGACGGCGGGCACGTGCCTGATCTCGTAGCGGCGCGGCTCCCTCTCCCGCACGCTTCCTCCCAGCTGGCGGAAGGCCTCGAGAAAGAAGGAGGATATGTAGTGAGGCTGAAGGCGCCTGGCCTCGGCGCGCTCCATATCCTCCTTTATGGATCGGAGTTTCCTCGCGTCCATGACATCGTGGGCCAGGGCGCGCTCCTCCAGGAGTTCACGCAGTTGCTCGCGGTCGAGGGCTCTGTCCACCACCCGCCTGAGCCGCTCCTTTACCTCGGGGCTTTCCCCGTAGCGGATGGCCTCGAGCAGGAGGTCCCGTAAGGGGCGGTCTTCGAACTTGAGCTTCCCCAGGATGTCGAAGACCCTGCCGCCCAGGGCCTCCCGCTCCTGTTCGAGCTTTTCCAGGAGGCGGAAATATACCTCGCCCTCGCGGGTGTCCTTGGCGACCAGGTTCCAGAGGTGGCAGACCTCGGTCTGGCCGATGCGGTGGATGCGGCCGAAACGCTGCTCCAGGCGGTTGGGGTTCCAGGGTAGGTCGTAGTTGACCATGAGGTGAGCGCGCTGCAGGTTTATCCCCTCTCCGGCGGCGTCGGTGGCCACCAGCAGCTCCGCGCTCGGGTCCAGGTTGAAACGCTGCTCGGCGTTCTTGCGCTGCTCGCGTCCCATGTTGCCGTGGATGGTGACCACCGCCTCCGGTTTGCCAAGAAGCGAGTTTATGCGCCCCACGAGATAGTTCTGCGTGTCCCGGTGCTCGGTGAAGATGATGAGCTTGCGGCGGTGGCCGCGGGCGTCGAACATCTCCTGCCGCTCTTGCAGTATGCGGGAGAGCTCGTCCCATTTACGGTCGGTGCCCGACCGCCTGACCTCAAGGGCGAGGCCCTCCAGGCGCCTGAGAATCTCGATCTCCGCCTCCAGCTCGCCGATGGTTCGGGCGGCGGTGGCCCGATCGACCACCTCTTCCTCGAACGCTTCGACCTCGGCGTCGGGCCTGTCCTCGATCTCCTCCTGGTCCTCCGAGGTCATGGTGGGGAGATCTTTATCCCAGCTCAGGCCGGCGGTGGCTGCGCGGTGCATGAGCCGTTCCTCGCGCAGCCGCTTCTCCAGCCGCTCGCGGCGTCGGCGCAGCGACTGGTAAATGGCCTCCGGGGATGACGCGAGCCTCCTCTGCAGGGTGGTGAGGGCGAAGCCGATGGTCCCCTTGCGCCCCTCGTTCTCCAACGCGTCAGCGCGGTTGAACTCCTCCCGCACGTAATTGGTCACCTCGGAATAGAGGCGGTATTCCGCGTCGGAAAGAGTATAGTCCACCGTATAGGCTCTGCGCTCCGGAAACAGGGATGTGCCGTCGAATTTTACCAGGTCCTCCTTGATCATGCGGCGCATGAGGTCGCTTGCATCCGTGGTGTGCACTCCGTCGCGGAACCTTCCCTCGAAGCGGTCGCCGTCCAGCAGCGCCATGAAGAGCTGGAAGTCCTCCTCCTTGCCGTTGTGAGGGGTCGCGGTGAGCAAGAGGAAGTGGCGGGTTAGGGAGGAGAGCTGACGGCCAAGGCGGTACCTCTTGGTGTAGCTGACCTCTCCCCCGAAGAAATGGGCGCTCATCTTGTGGGCCTCGTCGCAGACCACCAGGTCCCAGTCGGAGGCCTTGAGCTTGGCCTGCACGTCCTCGTCACGGCTGAGCTTGTCCAGGCGGCAGATGACCAGGTCGTTCTCCCGGAACCAGTTGCCGGTGCGGGCGGCCTCGAAGCCCTGATTGGTCATGATCTCAAAGGGCAGCTGAAACTTCTGGTAAAGCTCGTCCTGCCACTGTTCCACCAGGTTTCCTGGGCAGACCACCAGGCATCTCTGCACGTCCCCCCTTATCATCAGCTCCTTGATGAGCAGCCCGGCCATGATGGTCTTGCCGGCGCCGGGGTCGTCGGCCAGGAGGAAACGCAGGGGCTGGCGAGGCAGCATCTCGCCGTAAACCGCGGTGATCTGGTGCGGCAGGGGTTCCACGAGCGAGGTGTGCACGGCAAGTAGGGGGTCGAAGATGTAGGCGAGGCGGATGCGCCGGGCTTCGCTTGCCAGGCGGAAAAGGGAGCTGTCGCCATCGAAGCTGAAGGCCCTGCCCTCCTTTATCACCTCCAGATCTGGCTCGCTGTCGCGGTAGAGGAGCACGTTGCCGAGGTTGCCGGAGGAGTCCTTGTAAGTGAGCTCCACGGCAAGGTCGCCCACCCATCTTATCCCCATGGCGGTGACCGGCCCGCCGGGGATCACCCCATTTATGCTCGCTCCTACGGTTATCTCCTCGAGCTTCGCCATCGAAAGTCTCCCCTTGTCCCCTTGCTCAGCGGAAAAGGCCGCGGGCATGCGCGCGGGCGAAAACCTCCCCATGTGATGAATTTTAACAGAAGGGGGTGACAGGAATCCGCAAGCGGCCGCGGAGGGTTGCCCGAATGACAAGACGGTATCCCCATCTTACCGCAAAGACCCGCTTCCTCCTGCCCCATGCGCCGATTAGGATAAAGCCATGGCTTTATCTGTCGGGAATATCGTGTCGATGAGGGGAGGGCTAGTCGATGTGTGAGCTGCTGGGGATGAGCTTCAACATGGCGGTCAATCCGCACATATCATTCAGGGCATTCAGATCAAGGGGCGAATCCAATCCAGACGGGTGGGGTCTGGCATATTACCCAGACAGCTCCTGCCAAATATTCAAGGAAGAGATCAAGGCGGGGGCGAGTCCCCTTTCGAAATTCCTTATGGGCTATGAAAAGATAAGGTCAAGAACAATCATCGGACATGTAAGACATAAGAGCCGCGGCGATTCCTCGCGGCGCAACACGCATCCCTTTAGCCGGGAGCTTCACGGCAAGGAGTTCGTCTTCGCGCATAACGGAACGCTCGATGGCTGTGAGGCGCTGGATACGGGGCACTTCGAGCCGATAGGAGATACTGATTCCGAACGCGCCTTTTGCTACATCCTTGATCGAATCCGGCAGGAAAACATCGTCTTCCGGGGCAAGGAACAATTTGAGTGGCTTGCTCACGAGCTTAATGAAATAAATGAATATGGAGATCTTAATTGCATTCTCTCAGATGGAGAATTCCTGTTCTGCTATCACGATAGAAAAGGTTATAACCAACTTTGCCTTCAGCACAGAAAGCCGCCTTATGAAAGGATCCGGCTCAAAGACGAAGATTGGGAAATAGACCTTGCGGCGGAGAAGGGAAGCGAACAAACAGGATATGTTATCGCCACCACGCCGTTGACGGATGAGGAATGGGTGGCATTCGCAGAGGGCGAGCTCAGGGTTTTTAAGGAGGGGCGGGAAGTATATCGCCACCATGAAGGTATCGGCGGTTCTACAAGCAAACTCGCATAGGCGTCAGACGGCGGTATCATTTGAACGTCGAGACGATACCTGCGTCAGCTCATCTGGAATTAGCAAGACCTGAAAGAGAGGGCGGGCCGTGGTGGGCCGCCCTTCTCTTGCCGTTCGATGCCCGATATCACTTGTTCTGCTTGAAGGCGGCTTTCTGGAGCACGTGGATGACGGCCTCCTCGGTCATCCCGTAGCTGTGGGTCCAGATGATGAAGTTCCGGCCCTTCTC
>JACVIY010000148.1 GCA_015711755.1 Candidatus Geothermincola secundus
GTCCGTGCGCAGGCGCACCCCCGCCACCTTCCTGCCCTCGAAGACCACCTGATCCGCCACCGTCCCCAGCTTGAGGGTGCCGCCGGCCTCGGTGAAGGCGCGGATGAGGGGCTGGATGATGCCGGCCATGCCCTTGCGGGGGTAGGCGGCGGTGAGGATCCGCTTCGACTTGACCAGGGCCTCCCGCGCTATGTACAGGCACTCCCCCGCCGACTGCTCGTCCGCGTCGGGGATGGTGGTCATGATCATGCTCATGTTCTCCCAGGTCTCCCGCAGGCGGCCGTGCATGCCAGCGTGATCCAGCCATTGGGAGAAGGAGCGGTTGTCCCAGGCGTCGAAGTCAGAGTCCTGCATCGCCGCCACCTGCATCATCACGCCGATGAAGCTCTGTTTCTCCTCCTCGGTGAGCTGGATGTATTCGTTCATGTCCACCCAGCTGCCGTCGACGAATATCTCCAGGGTATTGGTCCAGCTGGCCCACTCTATCTCCGCTCCCGCCCTCGCCGCCATCTCGTGGCAGTAGCCCTTCTTGCCCATCTCGATGACGTGCAGGCCGGTGTCCAGCGAATAACCGTTCATCTCGTAGGACTGCATCCTCCCGCCGGGATTGGGCCACCTGTCCACCAGAAGAGTCTTTTTCCCGCTCTGCTGCAGCAGGGCCGCCAGGCCCATGCCGGCCACGCCGGCGCCCACCACTATCGCGTCGTAGTCGTGCATCTCTCCTCCTCGGCTCCCGTTTTCCTCCCCGCATCGGGAGGCGTTTCGCTCAACCTCCCGCCAGCCGCGAGAGCAGCAGCACCTCCTCGCCGTCCGCCAGCTCCTGGTCGGGGTCGCAGGCGATGCCGCCGCGGCGGGAGGCGCGCACCGTGTCCAGGAGGCGGCCGCTCCCCTCCTTCAGATAGCCCGGGGGAAAGCGGTCGCGGTGCATGTCGGCCACCGCTTCCAGCAGGTCCCTTACGGTGGAGCGTTCCGGCATCTCCAGCACCGCTTCCTTCTCCCCGATGTAACGGCGGAGAAGGCCGGTGTAGAACACCTTCACGCGCAATTTGCACCTCCCTGCATCTCGCGAACGCCATCATATTATATGGGCGGCGTGAGCGCCTTTCAATCGAGCCATGCGCTCCCGCCGACCTTATCCGCTGCTTTTTTGAAAACGCTGGCCGGATGAAGGGTCACCGCTCTGGCATATTGCGTTTTAAGCCCGGAAAAGCGGCCGGCCCCGAACTCCTAAGCGGAAGAGGGCGACGGGAACCGCGGTTCTCTCCTTTCCCGCATTCGAGGAATGAGAGCGCGACGGAGGCCCTTTCTATTTACGCCCGGATCATCCGATAAGCGCAACGCGCGATCGACATCTCTAGTGGAAGTGACGGAGGCCCGTTCTATTTACGCCCGTATCATCAATTCGGATGCGAGGGCGAACGGTCACCGTGATATAATTACGCCGGCTGCGAAGCGGCCACCGCGCTTCGGAAGTAAGTGGGGAAAAAGCGCGCACGCTCTGTCGGAGCGAGGCAAAGCGAAGCGAGCTAGGAGGGAGCGGCACATGGACGTCATCGTCGTCGGGGGAGGGACTTCGGGGCTGGCGGCAGCGCATCACCTCAAGCAGCAGGGGGCCGACTACCTGGTGCTCGAGGCCAAGGAGATGGCCGGCGGCCGCATCATCGGGGCGGAGCGGGACGGTTTCATCCTCGACCTGGGGGCGCAGTTCTTCTTCAAGTTCTACGACACCACCTTCTCCCTATGCCGGGAGCTGGGCCTGGGCGGCGATATCGTGCCTTTCCCCTTCAAGACCGCCCTGTGGAACAGGGGCCGCCTCTATCCGATGATAGCTTCACTGGATCCGAGGGAGCTCTGGAAGCACAGGCAAGACGTCATGCGCTTCCGAGGACTGAGCAACCGCGCTTCCCTGCAGATGGCCAAGATAATGCCCCTGGTCCTCAAGCGCCGCAAGGACCTCCACTTCATCGACTTTCAGCGGATCCTGGACCTCGATGAGGAGAGCCTGGCCGACCTGGCCCTGCGCCTGGCGGGCAGGGACATCCTCGACGAGTTCATGCAGCCGCTGGCCTCCTGCCTCACCCTTGGAGAGCCGGAGGACATCGGGGCCGGGTACGGGCTCACCCTGCTCTGGTACAGTTTGAACGGGCTTTTCACCCTGAGGCGCGGTATCGGCACCCTG
The DNA here is from genome assembly GCA_015711755.1 of Candidatus Geothermincola secundus. Taxonomy (GTDB): domain Bacteria; phylum Actinomycetota; class Geothermincolia; order Geothermincolales; family Geothermincolaceae; genus Geothermincola_A; species Geothermincola_A secundus. The sequence continues at coordinate 2,180 of JACVIY010000148.1, forward strand.
GCCACCGCCCTCTATGAAGAGAACCGGGACCGCGTCCGGCTGAACATGCCGGTGGAGCGCATCGTCATCGACAAGGGCAAGGTAAGAGGGGTGCGGGCGGGAGGAGAACTCATCGAGGCTGACAGGGTCATATGCGCCCTCACCGCCACGCGTGCCCTCGAGGTGATGCCGGACCTGCCGGAAGAGTTGGCGGGCACTCTGCGCAGGGCGCCCTACAGCGCCTGCTGCCACGTCATGTTCGGCCTGAACAAGCGGGTGATGCCGGAGGGTTGGTATGCCGTTTCCACCTCCCGCAAGTACGGTCTGTCCATGGCCGGCTTCACCGACAACTCCATCAAGTCCCCCTACTACGCTCCGCCCAAAGCGGGGATCATGCACTGCTTCACCTACGGCCGCTACGCTCGCGAGCTCAACGAGAAGAGCGACTCGGAGGTGAAAAGGCAGCTCATCGGGGAGATACGCACCATGCTACCGGCTATGCCCGACGAGCCCCGCTTCACCGAGATATACCGTTGGGACGAAGCGGTGTGCATGGCTCCGCCCGGGCTCTTGCGGGAGATGGCCGGACTGCGCCGCGACCGCTACCGCGCGGTGGAAGGGCTATTCCTAGCGGGCGAATACTTCTACATGCCTTCGGTGGACGGCAGCCTCCGCAGCGGCCTGGAGGCCGCCCGCGAGTGCCTGCGTTGAGGGCGGGGTCCGCGGCAATGAGGTCTCCCGGCGGGGCCGCGGGCACCGCCGTACGGCGTTAAAAGCAGGTTCCCTTTGGAAAAGGAGCGGAGCAAGATCATCTACTCGCTGGGGACCGGGAGGAGTTCCCTCGCGGATTTCATCGGCATGCTCAAAGAAAACGGCATCGCCGTGGCGGTGGATGTGCGTTCCTTTCCATCAAGCCGTCGCTTTCCTCATTTCTCCCGCGATGAACTGCGCCGCTCACTTGAGGAGCAGGAGGTGGGGTATGTCTGGTTGGGGGAGTCCCTGGGGGGGTTTCGCGAAGGAGGGTACGAGCGCCACATGCTCACCGAGGTTTTCCGGCGGGGGCTGGATGAGTTGGAGCGAACGGCTCAGGGGCGCCCCACCGCCTTCTTCTGCGCGGAGAGCCAGCCCGGCAGGTGCCACCGCCGCTTCATCGCCCGCGCCCTCGGGGAGCGCGGCTGGAAGGTGGTGCATCTGGGGACGGAGAGCGGCTCCGCGGGGCATCCCGGACAGGGGGCCCTGCCGTTCGAGGTTCAAGGCAGTGCCGACCGTGGGTGCGGAGCGGCGCCCGTGGATGAATCCCTGGAACCGGGCGGGGAAGCATGCCGTCATAATGCCGTGGTTCTTGAAGCAGGGGAACGGAATTCCCGAAGCGTTCCGCCGAGGCGGTTAGGGCAGGTGCGGAGGTTAGGCCCTGCGCCTCTTCTTCGGCTTATGTTATTTTATCTTTAACCGAAAGGGAGCGAGAGCTGAGGGAGCCGCATAAGGAGATGATCGTCTTGCGCAGGAATTATCGCGCCCTCGCGGCGGTACCGCTGTTGATGCTGGCGGGCATGCTCGCCTTCACGGCGGGATGCGGCAGCAAGGGAGGGGTACCCGGGGAAGGGCTGCCCAAGCGCGAGCTGCCGGAGAACGCCACCCCTCAGAAGATCCTGCTGGAAGCGGTCAAGGCCACCGAGGAGGTGCAGACGCTGGAGTTCCGCATGGACTACACCATCCTCATCCCCCCCAGCGACAAAGAGACGAAGGCGGCGACACTGCACATGCAGGGCGATGGGGTGTTCGACGTCCGCAACGGCAATTCGCGGGCCACGGTGACCTGGCTGGAATGGAACAATTTCCAGACCGAGTACATCATCTTCGAGGGCAGGCACTATTTCAAGGTATACAACAACTGGTACGAGATGCCCGCCGGCATGACCGTGGGGCCTGACATAAGCGATATGACCCGAAACACCAGCGAATACCTCAACAATTTCCAGACCATCAGCAGGATGGACGATGAGGAGGTAAACGGGAGGGACTGCTTCCATATCTCCATGGTCCCCAACTTCGAGAACATACTGGAGCAGCCGGAGATAAAGGATTTCATAAAGCGGACGGTGCTGGTCGAGTCGGGGTCCGACATGATGAGCGAGGAGAAGCTGCAGGAGAAGATCGAACAGTATAAGCAGGAACTGCAGAAGACGGGGGTCAGCTACGAATACTGGATCGACAAGGAGACGCTGACCATGCGCCGCACCTATTACAAGATAGAGGCGAAAGCGCCCTCCGCTGATGACAAGGAACAGAGGACCTTCCAGATAATCATGGAGATGGCCTTCCCCAAATACAACGTGGACGTTCAGGTGAGCAGGCCGGAAGTGGCCATGCAGTGGAAGGGGAATCAGCAGTAAGAATGAGAAAACCTCGGCGATGCTCCCTTTCCCTCGGGTTCGTGTGGCCGGCCGCGCTTCTCACGGGCTGCGTCATGCTCGCGGCGGCGGTCTGCTCCTGCGGCGAAAGAATCGATCCCGATCGGCTGCTGCGGGAGGCCCTGGACAGGAG
>JACVIY010000149.1 GCA_015711755.1 Candidatus Geothermincola secundus
GAGTTCATCCCCCAGTACCAGGCCTTCGAGGCGGAGACCGAGGCCTTCGTGGCCTCGGCGCGGGAATACCAGTCCCTGCTCGAGTCCGGAGCCGATGAGGACGATCCCAGGGTAGCCGCCCTGGACACCGAGATCGAGGACCTCATGCTCTCGGCGCGGGAGAAGTGGAAGGCGGCCAACGAGACCATGGGCAAGCTGGTGGAGGAGAACTTGTCCCTGGCGCATGCCTCCCACGACTCCGCCCTCGCCTCCGCCTCCTCCTCCACCGCGATCCTGGTGGTGACCCTGGTGGTGGGGGCGGCGCTGGCGGTGCTTTTGGGGCTCTACTTCGTCCGCAACGTAAACGGCATCGTCAAGGGCCTCATCGGGCAGGCGGAGGAGCTGGCGCAGTCCGCCGTCTCCGGCGACCTGGACGCCCGGGGGGATCCGCAGAGGATCAACTTCGAGTTCCGCCCCATCATGGAGGGCTTCAACGCCACCATGGACGCCCTGGTGGGCTACATCGACAACATCCCCGCCCCGGTGATCGTCATGGACAAGGAGCTCAACCTCAAGTACGCCAACAATGCGGCGGCAGGGGCTATCGGCGCCTCAAAAGAACAGCTCAAGGGCTCCAAGTGCTACCAGCACGTGCAGGGCACCGACTGCCAGACCCAGAACTGCGCCGTGGTGCGCGCCATGCGCGAGGGCAACATGGTCTCCTCCGAGATGACCGCCCATCCCGGCGGCAGGATGGAGATGGAGGTGGGTTACGTGGGCTTCCCGGTGAAGGACGCCTCCGGCGAGGTGGTGGGGGGCGCGGAGCTGGTCACCGACCTAACGGAGATCAAGCGCGCCGCCCGCAAGGTCCAGAAGTTGGGCGACTACCAGGCCCGGGAGACCGAGAAGCTCACCCGCGCCCTGGAGAGGCTCACCCAGGGAGACCTGGAGGTGGACCTGGAGGTGGAGGCGGGAGACGAGGACACCGAGGAGGCGCGCAAGACCTACCTGGCCATCAAGGAGAGCGTGGACCGGCTGATCTCCTACTTGAGGGAGATGGCCAATGTGGCGGGGGAGATTGCGGCCCGCAAACTGGACCGGGACGTGAAGCCGCTATCGGAAAAGGACGTCTTCGGCAACGCCTTCAAGTCCATGGTGGAGGGACTGAATGAGGCCCTGCAGCAGGTGAACGCCACCGCCGAGCAGGTGAGCTCGGCCTCGCGCCAGATCTCCTCCTCCAGCCAGTCCCTGGCTCAGGGGGCCACGGAACAGGCCAGCTCCCTCGAGGAGGTCACCGCCTCCATCGAGGAGATCACCGCCATGAGCAAGCAGAACGCGGAAGGGGCGGAGTCGGCGCGCCAGCTCTCCCAGGAGGCCAGGGCGAGCTCGGAGAAGGCGGACGAGGCCATGGCCAAGATGGAGGAGTCCATAAAGACCATCAAGGCCTCCTCCGACGAGACCTCCAAGATCATCAAGACCATCGACGAGATCGCCTTCCAGACCAACCTCCTGGCCCTGAACGCCGCGGTGGAGGCCGCCCGGGCCGGGGAGGCCGGCAAGGGCTTCGCGGTGGTGGCCGAGGAGGTGCGCAACCTGGCCATGCGCTCCGCGGAGGCGGCCAAGAACACCGCCGCCCTCATCCAGGAATCGGTGCAGAACACCGAATCGGGGGTGCGCATCACCGAGGAGGTGGCGCAGGCGCTGCGGGAGATACGGGAGTCCTTCGAGAAGGTCAACAGCCTGGTGGCGGAGATAGCCGCCTCCTCCCGGGAGCAGCTGCAGGGGATCGAGCAGGTCAACCAGGCCATGACCGAGATGGACAAGATCACCCAGCAGAACGCCGCCGGAGCGGAGGAATCGGCGGCGGCCGCGGAGGAACTGGCCGCCCAGGGCGCCACCCTGGCGGAGATGATGGCCACCTTCCGCCTTGCCGGGAGCAACGGCTATTCCCCTCCCAAGGCCGCACCCGCGCGCGTGAAGGCCGCGGTCAAGGTGGGGGCGGCCCGAAACCTCCGTGCCGGCACCGACAACGGCGGCGACGGAAACGTCAAGGTAAAGCCGGAGGAGGTCATCCCCTTCGACGACGACTTCTCGGAGTTCTAGGGAAACCCGCGCGAGGAGAAAGACCCGCCCCTCCCGAGCTTCATCCGCGGAGGGGCGGGCGCTCTCCGAAAAAGCGGAGGCGCGTACGCGTAGAGAGCGCCATTCAAGACGGCGGCGATTCGGAGGTCAGGGACAGAGCGAGGGTTCGATGCTGCAGGAATACAGGCTGGGGATGAGGGAGTTCAGGAGGATCAGCGCCCTGGTATATGAGCGGACGCGGATAAACCTGCACGAGGGAAAACTGCCCTTGGTCCAAAACAGACTCACAAAGCGGCTGCGCATGCTGGGCCTGGAAGACTTCCGCTCCTACCTATCCTACCTCGACCATGACGAAAGCGAGCTCGAAGCTATGGTCAATGCCATAACCACAAATTACACCTGCTTTTTCCGGGAGCAGGATCATTTTGACTTCCTGCGCGAAGTCGTCATGCCGACGATAATCGAAAACGACCAGCGCAAAGTGAGATTCTGGAGCGCGGGCTGCTCCACCGGCGAAGAGCCCTATTCGCTGGGAATGGAGCTTTTGGAACGTATCCCCGATATCAGATCGCGCGACGTCCTGATATTGGCCACGGATATATCCACGCGCGCCCTTTCCGCCGCCGTGCAAGGAGTATATCCGCCGGAACCGGTCTTCAAGTGCCAACCTTCTTACCGAAAACGCTACTTCAGCGAGGACGAGCGCTCCGGCATGTTCTCCGTATCATCCGAGGTCAAACGCCTGGTGAGATTCCGTTATCTAAACCTCTTCGACCCATGGCCCATGCGCGGCCCCTTCGACCTCATCATGTGCAGGAACGTCATGATCTACTTCGAGCACGCTCCGAAGATGGAGCTGGTACGGCGTTTTCGCAGCATACTGCGCCCGGGAGGATACCTTTTCGTGGGACATTCCGAAAGCCTCACGGGAGAGGATCACGGTTTGCGATACGTCAAACCCGCCATCTATCGCAAGCCCCAGTCGGAGGAGGTGTGAATCCCGGCCTGGACGCCATCATCCTGCGAATCGAACGCGGCCTTTTTGAAGCCTCGACGAAAGGAGCCTTGAGCCTTGTCCGTACAAGCCAGAGCCGATTACCCTAAGCCCAAAATAAAGGTCCTAGTGGTGGACGATTCCGCGGTGGTTCGGCAGATCCTAACGCGAGAGCTGCAGAAGGACCCCGACATATCCGTGGTAGGGGCCGCTCCCGACCCGTATATAGCCCGGGAGAAGATCGCGCGGCTACGGCCCGACGTGATCACCCTCGATATCGAGATGCCCCGCATGGACGGCATCGCCTTCCTGGAAAAGATAATGCGCCATCATCCACTCCCGGTGGTGGTGATCTCCTCCCTCACCCCCCAGGGCAGCGAGACCGCTATGCGCGCATTGGAGCTGGGGGCGGTGGAGGTGATGACCAAACCCGGCGGCTCCTATTCCGTGGAGGAGATAACCTTACAGATAATCGACCGCATCAAAGCCGCCGCCCAAGCGGATATTTCCGCCTTGAGGGTTTTCAGGAAAGGGGATATGCCCGACACGGCACCACCGCGTCGTCTTTCCATGCTCAGAACCACGGAGAGGATCGTGGCCATCGGGGCCTCCACCGGGGGCACTGAAGCCATCCGCGAGGTAATAACCCTATTTCCCCCAGGCGGGCCGGGAACGGTGATCGTCCAGCACATGCCCGAGGGCTTCACCCGATCCTTCGCCCACAGGATGAACGAATTGTGCGCCATGGAGGTTCGAGAGGCCCAGGACGGTGATGCAGTTCGAACCGGGGTAATACTCATCGCTCCCGGCAACCGCCACATGGTCCTGCGCCGAAGCGGAGCGCGCTACTTCGTTAAGATAAAAGGGGGTCCTCTCGTCCATCATCAGCGACCCAGCGTCGATGTCCTCTTCAGCTCCGTCGCCGAATTCGCCGGCTCTAACGCGATAGGCGTGCTCATGACCGGCATGGGGGCGGACGGCGCCGAGGGCCTGCTGGCTATGCGCGATGCGGGCGCGCGCACCATAGCTCAGGACGAGCGAAGCTGCGTGGTATTCGGAATGCCCAAAGCGGCTATCGACAAGGGGGCCGCGGAGTTGGTCGTCCCCTTGCGGGAGATGGCCTCCCGCATCATAGCATTGGCGCAAAGCTGAGGGCAGAGCCATCGATTGGGGATCATCCCCGCAAAGAAAGGGTTCTTTCAACAATATTTCCGATCCCAGTGGTCCGTTTGGACGATGCCCAAGCCCCTTGTCCTCGCTGATGATAAAGTCATCTTTTTTATTTGATTCGTATCTTTGCGATGGGCATTCAGGCAAAATCATAAGGGGGACGCGATGTCGACCGCCTCAGAGCACAGATCGTCTCTAAGAAGAGTGCGCGCTCCATCGCCAATGCCTCTCAGGTTCGGGCAACCCTTCGCCGCTAAGCCTTCAGTCCAGAAGACCTTCAAAGACCATAAAAGCAGATCCGAAACATACCTTCAATGTATCATTAAGGCCGAACGGGGCTCAAAATCCCTTGGAGAGATATTCTCTCACCT
>JACVIY010000150.1 GCA_015711755.1 Candidatus Geothermincola secundus
CTGCCCCCTCCCCCAAGCCCCCTCCCCCAACCCCTTAGGGGGGGTTAAATGTTTGGTTGGGCCGGGGCCTACGGCCCCGGCCCAACCCAACCCCCTAAGCGGGTTGGGAGGGGGGTGTGGGGGGAGGACAGGGACCTCAGGTCCCTGGCCCTCCCCCCACAACCATCCCTAAACATGCTCAAGCTCATTTGGCGCAATACGATACGGCATCCGTTGCGGGCTTCGTTGACGGTGACCGGCATGGCGGTGGCGGTGTTGGCCTTTTGTTTATTGCGCACCGTGGTGGCGGCCTGGTATGCCGGGGTGTCCGCGGCCTCTCCGGTGCGCCTGGTCACCCGCAACGCCATCTCCCTGATCTTCCGCCTGCCGTTGGCTTATCAGCCGAAAATTCAGGCCCTGCCCGGCATTACCGGTCTGGCTTACGGTCAATGGTTCGGAGGGATCTATATTGATGAAAAGCATTTCTTCCCCCAGTTTGCCGTCTCCCTCTCCCGTTATCTTGATCTTTACCCGGAGTACCTCATCCCTTTGGACCAAAAGCTGGCTTTACTGCAAGACCGCCGGGGCTGCGTGGCCGGGCGGCAGTTGGCGAAGCGCTACGGCTGGCGTTTGGGCGATTCCATCATACTCAAGGGCACGATTTATCCGGGGGAGTATCGTTTAATCCTCAGGGCGGTTTACTCCGGCCGGGACCCCACTATTGATGAAGGACGCCTGTTATTCCATTGGGAATATGTCAATGAGACCATGATCAAAAATTTTCCGGCCCGGGCGGACCAGGTGAGTTGGTTTCTGACCCGGGTGGCCAGCCCGGAGTTGGCGGCTCCCCTGGCTGCCCAGATCGATGCCCTGTTTAAGAACTCCCTGGCCGAAACTTTGACGGAAAGCGAAGCCGCCTTCGCCCTGGGCTTTGTCTCCATGACCGAAGCCATCCTTCTGGCCATCCAGGTGGTGTCCTGGGTGGTCATCGGGGTGCTCCTGTTCCTCCTCGGAGCCACCTGCTGCTACCTCGCCTTCGACCACGTGCAGAGGCGGGTGAAGATATGGGCCGATCCCCTCAACCCGTCCACCGTCACCGGCGACAGCTATCAGCCGGCGCAGTCCCTGTTCGCCATTGCCTCCGGGGGCATCGCCGGCACGGGGCTGGGGAGAGGGCAGCCGGGCTACATAGACCCCAACTTCGTCACCGACCGCAGGAGCGTGCAGTTCGTGGCCACCGACTTCATCTTCGCCGCCCTCTGCGAGGAGCTCGGCCTGCTGGGAGCCGTGTCGCTGCTCTTGCTCTTCCTCATGCTGGCCTGGAGGGGGTTGCGTATCGGCACGGAGAGCGGCGATGCATTCCTGGGGCTCCTCGCGGTGGGGCTGTGCACCATCCTCTTCCTGCAGTGCTTCGTCATCGTGGGAGGGGTCACCCGCCTCATCCCACTCACCGGCATCACCCTGCCCTTCGTCAGCTACGGCGGCTCCTCCATCCTCACCAATTTCCTGCTGGCGGGGCTGCTGCTGGCGATCTCCGGAAACGGCAGGGCGGAGGAGGCGAAGCCCCTTGTATAGGGATATGAGGCGCCTGGGCGCGTTCTTCGCGGTCCTGCTGGCGGCGCTACTGGCCAACCTGACCTGGCTGCAGGCCGTCGACAACCGACGGCTCACCGCCGATCCCCACAACCTGCGTCGCCTGGAAGCTGAGTACGGCATCAGGCGGGGGAGCATCCTCACCTCCGACGGGGTCCTGCTGGCGGAGAGCAAAGAGGGCCAGGGCCTCTACAAGTATACCCGCAGCTATCCCCAGGGAACCCTGTACGCCCACATCACCGGCTATGACAGCCCCAACCTGGGTCGTTCCGGCATAGAGGCCCAGTACAACGACCAGCTCCTGGCCAAAGACGAAGTGCTGCCTTTCCTCAAGCGGCTTTCTCGAACCGGGCGGGAGGGGTATGACCTCACTCTCACCGTCAAGGCCTCCGTGCAGGAGGCGGCCGCCCGGGCCCTGGCTGGGCGCAACGGGGCAGTTGTGGCCATGAACCCCCGCACCGGGGCGATCCTGGCCTTTTACTCCCAGCCCTCCTTCGACCCCAACCGGCTTGTGGATTTAAGTCCTGCCGGCCCGCAGGCGGGGGCCGAGCCGGCATGCGCCGCGGCCATGCGCGAGTATTCCGCCGACCCCTCGGCGCCCCTGCTCAACCGCGCGGCGCAGGGGCTGTACCCGCCGGGCTCTTCTTTCAAGCCGGTAACGGCGGCGGCCGCCCTTGACGGGGCCGGTATCAGCCCGGACAAGACCTACGACTGCCCGGGGATCATGATCATCGGGGGGACCCGCATCCACAACTACGGCGACAATTCCTTCGGAACGATAGACATGACCACGGCCATGGTCCATTCCGTCAACACCTACTTCGCTCAGCTGGCCGCGGAGATAGGAGGAGAGACGCTGGTGAAGTACGCGGAGCGGGGGGGCATGAACCAGCGGCCGCCGCTGGACCTTCCGGAGGTGTCCCGATCCTCCATGCCCCAGCCTTGGCAGTCCGACCTGGCCGAGTTGGCCAGTGAAGGGTACGGCCAGGGCTCGCTGCTGGTCACCCCCCTGCAGATGTGCCTCTACGGATGCGCCGTGGCCAACGGAGGCTCCGTCATGCAGCCTCATCTCCTCCAGGACATTCGCCAGGGGCAGGACATCGTCGAGAAGTTCGAGTCTAAGGAGTGGCTGCGGATGATGTCCGCCGATGCGGCCGCCTCCGTGCTGGAGATGATGATCGAGGCGGTCAGCAGCGGCACGGGTAAACAGGCGGCGGTCTCCGGCTATACGGTCGCCGGCAAGACCGGTACGGCCGAGCTTCAGGGCAAGCCCGACCACGCCTGGTTCGTGGGCATAGCGCCCGCCCGCAACGCCCAGGTCGTCGTGGCAGTCGTGGCGGAGAACAGCGGCGGTTCCGGCGGGTCGGTGGCCGCCCCCATAGCCAGGAAGGTGCTGGAGGCCGCCTTGCGGTAGAATTCCTTGGGCAAGGGGGTTGTCTTAGGCCCCCTATAACGCCCGCGCCTATCCCTTCAGGGCGGTGGGCGCGCTGAAAGGAGGGCCTGGATGGAGTCGAGGGAGAGTGCCGGGGAGATGTTCCCGGGCCGAATCGTGAAAAACCGCTACCGCCTGGACGAGGCGCTGGGGACAAGGGGCGGTTATTCGCTCTTCTCCGCCTATGATCTTCTCCTCGAGCAAAAGGTGGTGGTGAAGGCCCTCGAAACCTCCGGCGGGCCCGAGCGGGCGCCCGGCGGTAAAGAGACAGCCGCGTCCTTCCTGGCCGCGGCCCGTCGGGCCGCACGCCTTCAATGCCCAGGCTTGGTGGGCGTCCTCGATTTCGGCATGGAAGGAGAGACGGCCTTCGTCGTGGAGGAGGCCGCCGAGGGCGCCTTTCTCTCCGATAAGCTGGCGGAGCGGGAGCGGATGTCGCTCAAGGGCTTCCTCGCTTTCGCCGCGCGGGCCGTCGAAGCGTTGGAGGCGCTTCATCGGGCGGGTGGGGCGCACGGCGATATCCGCCCCGAGAAGGTGCTCTTACTCCCGGGCGGCGGAGTGAAGCTGGCGGATGCCGGCTATCCCCACCCCTCTTCCGAGGGAGGCATGATCTCGGTAGTCCCCGGGCCTCCGGCCCAAGCCGAGGATATCAGGTCCATGGGCGCCCTCTTCTACCGATGCCTCACGGGCAGGGATTTCGATCCCGCGCTCCTCGGCGACGGTTCGCCCGTTCCCCGTCTTGAACTCGGCGCTGAGGTGCCGCCCAATGTGGCCCGCATATTGGCGAAAGCCCTTTCCCGAGGCGAGCACGCCCGCTTCCGGGATGCGGGGGAGCTGCAGCGCGAACTGGAGGCGGCCTTGCGCCGGGAGTCGCCCCTGCAGCCCGCCCTGCGGCCTCAAGCGCCTCAGGCCGCCGAGGGAGCCGCCCTGCCGAGACGCCCCGGCCCGTTGGGCATCAAGCGACGCTGGCTCATCGCGGGAGCCTGCGCGCTGGTCCTGGCGGCGGTCGCCCTGATGGCCTGGCTGGTGGTGCTGCCCCTGCTGCGCACCAAGGTTGAGGTGCCCAATCTGATCCGCAAGAACTCGGAGGAGGCCCGGCGGGAGGCGGAGAGCCGCGGCTTCCGCTTCCGTGAGGGGGGCGCTGAATACAACGCCTATTTCGAGGCGGACAGGGTCATCAGCCAGTCCCCTGTTGCGGGAAAACGAGTTCCCAAAGGCTCTGAGATAGTGGTGGTGATCAGCCGCGGGGCCCTAACCGTGCCCTACCTCAGAGGGCTATTGCTCGATGATGCCAAAGCCGCCCTGAAAAGGGCGGGGCTGGAAGCGGGAGAAGTCGTCTACGAGGACACCGACGAATACAGGCCCGGCGTGGTGCTGGGCAGCGATCCCCCTGAAGGGACCCGCCTCTCCGGCGGAGAGAAGGTCGATCTCAGGGTCAGCCGCTGAGGGAACCTCAAAGTGCGGCATGTCGTATATCTATTGAGGGGATCGCGAGGGATTGCGGGCATGCCCGCGCCTTCAAGGATATGATCCGCCCTTGGGAGAAAATAAGTGATGGCGGC
>JACVIY010000151.1 GCA_015711755.1 Candidatus Geothermincola secundus
CCGCCACCTGGTTGATGTTCAGGGAATACCTCTGCCCGGGCATCAGCACCGGCAGCTCGTAGGTGCCGATGAAACCATCATTGCCAAAAAGCGACACTTTCACCAAGATGTCCTTGCCGCTCCCGAAGGCGCCGGGCGGGTTGAAGACCAGTATCCATTCCTCGAAGCCGGGGCCGGTGTATCCCTCGGCGAAAGTCCATGACTTTGCTCCCTGATTGTTCAGACCGTAGGCCTGGGCCGGCTGCGGGCGCACCGCCCTCACCGCCATAAAGGCGCCCGCCGCCGCCCCCAGAAAGAGGGACGCCGCCAAAAGCGCGGCCAGGGCCGACTTGACCAATGCCCCCTTAAGCCCCTGAGCGCATCTTACTTTTCCGCGCGAAAACGCATCCTCTTCCCTCGCTCCCAACTTCCTCCTCCCTTCCTCTGATCGGTCCCGCAACGATACGCGAAGGCCTTGGCCTATCCCGCGACCCGCCCCACGGCAGTAAGCGTAAACGCCCCCACCAAGCCGTTCCTCAATATAAGGTGATAACCTTGGAGGTCGAACTGCTGGCCCCCCGGTCATCGGTCACCGTGAGGGTGACGGAAACTCGAGTCGGGATGACCGGGCTCTCGAAAACGCGATATATCCTCTGACCGCTGCCCCCGCAGCTCCATACATAGGAGACTATGCGTCCGTCCGGATCAGAGCTGGCAGAGGCATCGAGAATCACTTGAAGCGGCGAAGGGCCCTGTGAGGGGGTTGCCGTGAACGCCGCCCGCGGCGCCTGATTGGCCGCAGCAGCCGCCCTTTCCCCTTCCTCGTGCCTGCCGGAGGGATCCGTTGTCGCCGTTCTGGGGACGGCCCCATCCTCGGTCCCGCCTCCGCCGTTTATCGATGGCGTCGTCGGTTCATCATGGGCGCCCCCTGAGGCCATCAATTCATCAAGGGTTACCGAATTGACGGCAGCCGCTTCCTCCGGTTCCCTTACGGGCAACCCCTGCTCCGCCTCCACTCGCCCGTCCTCTGCGGTCACACTCACGCCCGCTGCTCCGCCGGATCCCTTTCCGCTCATGGACGAGGCCGCCAGGGCCATCAGCGCCATGACGAAAACGGCCGCACCTACCATAACGGCCGGCCTCCGGGGCCTCCTCCTCTCGGCCTTCGCCTCTTGAGGACCTTCTCTCGGCGGCACCGCCTTCTGTCCCACGGATATCCGCAGAGGCGCCGCACTCCATCCGACCTCCGAGCAACTTGCGGCAGTCGACTTCTCGAGGCGGTCGGCTTCCTTCGTGACATGCCCATCCGGAGCAGAGCCAACCGCCTCCCTATTATCGATCGAGGATTTATCCGACTCATCGGAACAAAGGTCATGCGATCTCCAGATGTCTACCGGGGTATGCCTCTTAGGGATATCGCAACCCTCCATGCTTTCTGAGGATAAAGGCTCTTCCGACAGCAAGATGCCTTTAAGGCATTCATCTATGCCCGCAAACTCAAGAGCTTCTCCCGGCTCGCGAGTCAACTCAAGCGGCCCTCCCGCCGCACCGCTTTCCCTATCGGTATCCGCTCCGGCCGCTTCCCTTTTTCCGCAGCTCATGCCTTCCGGCAAGAGCAACTCCGCCGAGGAGCCCCTTTCTCTGTCGCATAGCATCGAGGCAGGGGGCTCGCACGATCTCGGTGAGCCCGCGCCCTTCAACCCCTCTGACATCCGCAGAAAATCATCTCGCGCCTCTTCCGATGACCATTCCGCCTTTTCTGCCAATCTGATCATCAGCATCGCTAAGGCGTAATCATCATCTTTGTCCGTCGCCTCCTCTCCGTCCATCAACCCGGGGCTCATGGCGGAATAGTCCGGACACTCGATCTCCTCCATCAGCTTCTCGTATGCTTCCGCCGTAAGTGCGGGGTCCTTGATGATGACAGGCTTTCCGGGGCTGTAAAACACGTTTTTCGCGCATAGGAAAAGATGAAGGTAGCCCTGTCGGTGCAAGCACTCAAGTGAACTCTTGAGTTCAGCCGCTATCCTCTTCGTCTCGCTTTCAGTGAGCGGAGCGCCCATCTCCAGGAATTCCTCTAAGGTGGGTCCCCCTATCTCCCTGAAAAGCATGTAATATCCGCATTCCTCTTCCATTATCCCCGCTTCGATATGGGCGAGCACCCCTTTTATCCCCGCGTCCTTGAGGCAGTTCATGTCGGTTATGTAGGCGAAAGCGACGGCATCTTCGCCGCTAAAGGTCTTCAGATACGCTCTTTCCCCGGTCACGTTGTCCTCCACGAGATAGGTGGAGATATTCCCCGTCTTTCCTTTTTCCTTCAGTACCAGAAACTTGTTCTCCTTGAGCATCTCATACCTTCCATATTTATTAACTTATATAATTTTTATAATTTTATTTTATTATGTTCAGGGTCTTGAATGTTATTTCAACGTCCGAGCCGTTGTCAAGGGTTTCAGGAAAAGTTATTTGCTGTAACTTTTCAAAGGCATTTATATAACTAATTATAAGTCTATATAGATATTATCGATTACAGGGTAACAATGACCATTTGGTCGGCTATCCTCGCGGGCCGCGGTGACGGTGATCGTTGTGATTAAAAAGCCTCTCCCCTTATCCCTTCCGCTCAAGGGACCGTAACGGGCACCGCGGTGAGCCCGCGCATTATAATCGCATTATGGCTTGCGAAGCGTCTTCCTCTGTGGACAAGCACTGGGGCTGGCTGAGCCTGGCGACCTGCCCCGCCTGCGGGCGCGTGGGCCTCCTGCCTCCTGAGGGCGGAGAACCGGAAGGAAACGCCTCCTGCTCCTCCTGCGGGAGGGTCTGGCCCGTGCGGGAGGGCATCCTCGTCCTTCTGGAGGAACCGCTGGGGGACTGCGCCAGGGAGGCATCCGCGTGGGAGCGGCTGGCAGGCGGCAGCAACATGGAGGAAGAAAAGCGCGAGGCCATCCTCTCCCTCACGGCGCAGCTCCCCTTCCCCGAAGCGGGGGAGGCCGCGCCCGCGGACTCCGAGACCTGGCGCAGGCACGGCGGGGAGGCTTTCGCCCTGCTGGACAGGGTGTGCTGGATGAACAGATCGGTTCTGGAGGTGGGGGCGGGGCGATGCTGGCTCACGGCGGAGCTGGCCCGCAGGGGTGCGCGGGCGGTGGCCCTGGACATCGTCTCCCATCCCGCGGTGGGCCTGGGGGCGGGAGAGGCCTTCCTGCGGGATGGACCGCCGTTCGGCAGGGTTCTCGCTGACATGCACAACCTCCCCTTCGCCGACTCGAGCTTCGACGCCGCAGCCGCCACCGCCGCCCTGCACCACTCCCCCGACCTCCCCGCCCTGGCGCGGGAGCTCGCCCGCGTGGTCAGGCCGGGAGGCCTTCTCCTCTTCGCCAACGAGCCCCTGCGCCTTCCTTTCAGGCAGAGGTCGGCGGAGGAGGAGGCGGGAGCGCATGAGGGTTCTTACTCCCCATGGGGGTGGGAGCGCCTCCTGCGCGGCGCGGGGTGGAGCATCCTCCACCTGAAGGCGGGCGCCTGGGCCGACCTCCACGGCATCGCCCTCAACGACGGAAGGGGAGCGCCCCCTCCCCCGCGCTCGCGCCTGGCCGCGCACTTCCGCTACCTGCATCTTCTGGCCCTGGCCCCGCCCCGACGCCTCCTCGCCTTCCTGCGCGAGGCCTCGGCCGCCCATCCCGCCCGGCCCTGCGAGGGCGGAAGGGTCCTCTGGGCGGCGCGGCGGCTCTCCCGCCGCCTATCCCGTAGGGGCGGCGCGGTCTTCGGCCCGGGCTGGCACGGCGAGGAGGTCTCGGCCGAAGGGGCCTTCCGCTGGTCCGCGCCGCTCTCCCTGGCCCTCCTCCCCCCCTCCCCGCGCGGAGCGCTCCTCGCCCTCGCCTCCTTCAGGCCCGACATAAGCTCCCATCCCGTGAGGGTGGAGGCGCGCCTGGGAAGGGGGCCGCGGGTAAGCTTCCTGCTGGATTCCCCCGGATGGAGGGAACTGGCCGTGCCCCCGCCCCGGGGGCGGGCGGCGCGCAGGCCGACGCTTCTCCGCCTGCGCGTGCGCGGGGGGCATTTCGTCCCGGCCGAACGGGGATGGGGCGAGGACCGCCGCCGTCTGGGGGTGGCCTGCCGGACGGAGATCTCCGTTTGACGCGGCGCCGCTCCCCCGAGAGGTCGGGTAAACCCCTTTCCCCCTCAAGCGCGACCCCTTTCAGGCCCTCGCAAAAGTTACGCGCCGTAGTAATACCTGCTCATCCAGCAGACCCCTTGAGAGTGCCGGAAAACATACCCGCCTTCGTATTGATTTCCGCTCCGGTAGTGCTTTAATAGGTAATCATCGCGGTCTCGGCGAAAGCCCTCAGGGGGCGCTAAGGCCTTATGCTCGCGGGGAGGTCTGTCATGGAGTTCGATCTGGACAGGGCGGTGTGCCTGACCGGCTGCACGGCTTCCCAGTTGAGGTACTGGATGAGAACCGGCCTCATAGATCCGAGCTCTTCGCCCGAAGGCGGGGGGCGCCTCTCCTTCACCTTCAGCGACCTGGTGGGGCTGCGCGCCGTCAGGCGCATGCTGGACGCGGGCATCAG
>JACVIY010000152.1 GCA_015711755.1 Candidatus Geothermincola secundus
GTATGAAGATCAGACCGTCCACCTCGGGGGCCTCCCGGTGGGAGCGGGCCTGAAGATGGCCCGGCGCCATATCGCTGGGCCCCTCCACCAGCGCCCTTACAATGGAACCCTTCATGGACTCCGCCTTCTCCCTCATTATCTCCTCTTGGACTTCGCGCAGCTCGCGGGCGCGCCTCTCCGCCGTCGACCTCGTGCAGCCCGCCCGCAGTCCCGCTGCCCGCGTGCCCTCCTCCGGTGAGAAAGGGAAGACGGACAGCCAATCCAGCCGGACCTCTTCTACGAACTCGAGCATCTGCCGGAAGGAACGCCTGTCCTCTTCCGGAAACCCCGTTATAAAGGAACTCCTTATCGCCAGGCCCGGGACCCGATCCCTGGCCTCTTCCACCAGCCTCCTGAACCGCCCCTCGCTCCCCTTCCTGCCCATGGCTCTGAGCACGGGCGCGCTTACGTGCTGAAAGGGAACATCCAAATACGAACATACCTTCGGATGTCCGAGCATATCTATCAGGGGTCCGTCAACAGCATCAGGCTGCAGGTACATCACCCTGATGCGGAAGTCCCCCTCCAGAGACGCCATCGATTCCAGAAGACCGACCAGACCGCTTCTCATGCCCAGATCCCGGCCGTAGGAAGCGGTATCTTGGGACAACAGGACCAGCTCCCTTGCTCCCCGCCCTATCGCTTCCTTTGCCTCGCCCAAGAGGTCCTCCGGCTCCCTGCTCTTCAGCCGCCCTTTGATGCGGGGAATGGTGCAGAAGGAGCATCCGCGGTCACATCCTTCCGCGATCTTGATATAGGCATGCCCTTGAGAAAGCCCGCTGAACCTCCTCCTCCTTGAATCCCGTGATGGCCCGCATGCTTTTCGTTCAGTCGGTGTAGGCACATCAGCCACCCCGTTGAGGTCGGGCATCTCATCAGGCAGGAAAAATCCGTCGACCTCCGGTAAAAGCTCCCTCAGGCCCTCCCCATATCTCTGGTAGAGGCAGCCGGTCACCAACAGCATCTTGCCCTCACTTTTAACCGAGCCGAGGTCCATTATGGTCTCCAGCGATTCCTCCACCGCCTCTCGTATGAAGGAGCAGGTATTGACCACGATGATGTCGGCTTCCTCCCAATCGCCCACCTCCAGATAACCCTCTTCCTGCAGCCGCGACGCAATCAGGTCGGAATCCGCTTCGTTTTTAGGACAACCCAGGGTTATCAGGTGGAATCTTACGGCGCCCATCGTCAGAACAGGCGGCTCTTACTTGACTTTGAACTCGCTGACGAAGCTGTTCAGCTCGTCCGCCATGCGGGCCAATTCCTGTATGGAAGCCGCTATCTCCTGCATGGAAGCGGTCTGTTCCTCGGCGGCGGCGCTTGCTTCCTCGGTGGACGCGGCGGTCTCCTCGGCGATGGCCGCGATGTCCTCGGTTGTCTTGGCCACCTTTCCGGCCTCCTCCCTCTGCCTGTCGGCGGCGCGGGAGATGTCCTCTACCACCTGGGCCATCTCCTCGACGGTGTCGGCTATGGTCCTCAGGGCCGCCGCCGTGTTGGTGATGACCTCGATGCTCGCCACCACCTTCTCCTTGGAGGAGTCCATCACCTTGACCACCTTACCGGTCTCGCTCTCCGTCTCCCTGACCATCTTGGCTATCTGGTCGGCGGCTTTGCGCGAGCCCTCCGCCAGACCCCGCACCTCCTCGGCCACGACGGCGAAACCCCGCCCGTGCTCTCCTGCCCTGGAGGCCTCTATGGCGGCGTTCAGGGCCAGCATGTTGGTCTGGTCGGCGATGTTGGTGATGACGTCAACGATGAGGCCTATCTGCATGGAGCGGTCTCCCAGTCCCTGGATGACCATCGCCGCCTCATCGACGGATTCCTGGATCTCCCGCATGCGCTGGGCGATGATCTCCGAGGAGGCCCTTCCCTCCTGGGTCATTTTATGCGCTTTCTGCGATGTTTCCGCCGCCTTTCGGGCCCTCTCGGCCATGTCCACCGCCATCTCCGCTATCTCGTTGACGACATGAATGGTCTCCTCGACCGTACGGGCCTGGTTCTGCGCCCCCCTGGCGATCTGCTGTATCGTCGAGGCCACCTCCTGCGTGGACGAGTTCACCTGCTGCGATGTGGCGGCCAGCTGCTCCGTCGTGGACGTGACTTGATAAGTGGTCTCCTGGATCTTGTCGATCAGCCCGCGCAGCCCGGAAACCGCGTCCCCCAGATTCCTTGCGAATTCGCCGATTATGTCCTCCTCCACCGCTTCCAGCTTTCCGGTGAGATCCCGCCTGGCCAAACGCGCCGAGAAGTCCTGGAGCGGGTCGAGGCTGCGGCGGAAGGTCACGCTCAAAGCGAGGGACAGGGTCACGCTGAGGGCCAGCAGGGCCAGGAAAAAGACCACGAACACCTTCGCCAGCTCTCCGCCGGGGATCTCGGTCACCAGGTAAACGACCACAAGCGAGAGGGCCAACGTCGCTACACCGATAAGAAAGGCGTGGAAGAACATCCTCGCCTGCATACCCCTGAATCTCAATGAAACGACCTCTCTCCCTAGCCGTGCTGACGATTGTTTCCGCGGCGCGGCACCTTGCGCCTCAGACCTTGATGGCCTTTATCTTCTCGGCCACCCCGCTGCCTACATCCTTGCCGGAGAAGAACGATACGGATTTCTCTATCTTCTCCGCCAGCTCGGGAAGCTGAGCGGCCGTCAGGGTATCCGGTGTTGTTCCGATGAGCTCGCAGTTTTTCTTAACCGTCGCCTTGGCGATGAAGTCGCCGACCGCCGCCGACAGTATCTTCTCGACCTCTTGGGCAAGCTTATTGGCCACCGCTTCCTCCTTGCGCGTTACCCAACTCACAGATGATTATAGCAAAAAGTGGCCATTGTAAACGATTCAACCGGCATCACCTTCTCCGGCTGCGATATCGCGACTCTCTATCCTCGTTAATATATCGTCAAATTCCTCTTCTTCCATGAACATCAGGAGCTTGCCCCTCAGCTCCCTGATCCTGACAGCGCAATCCTTCGGCCCCTTCCCAGTGCCACCCGCAGCCAGCTCCCTGAGTACCATGGACTCCGCCAGCGTCTCCCCGCAGTAAACGCTGAAGAGCTCGAAGGCCCAGTCCCAATCCTTGTCTTTCTTTCTTCTCATCCCCGCGAAATCCCTTTTCCCCTGGGGCGTCCGCTTCAGGTCCACCTCATCCTCAGCGACCCTGAATCCTTGTCCACCTTCCAGGATACCTTCCTGCCGTCTGTCTCCCTAGATTCCAGCCAGCCGGATATCTCCCCCACCAATATCGGCCAACTCCAGGGGTTTCCCAGTTCCAACTCCAACCTCCCCGAGCCGCCGCGTATCCTTATGGGCCCCGTGCCTCCTCTTACGGCCAACGATCTCAGGAATTCCTCCCCCTCCATATTCCTTATGAGCATACTGCTGCGGGTAAGCCCTTTCATGTACGACCTGGCGATCCGCAGAAGAAGCCCCTCGACGCCCTCGCCGTAATGCCTTCTCAGATCCATGATCATCGCGCTCACCGACGGCACCGACAACAGGCACACATGCGCCTCTCTCACGGAATCGTATACCGTCCCCCGAGCCAGGTTCCAGTTGAAACGACTGATCTCGATGGGTGCTCCGCAGGTCGTACAGAGACTGGTCGGCTCGCCCGAAGGCGCCGGCCTGACCACCGCTTCACGGGGCGGCGCACTCTTCCTCAAGACACCGACCTTTCTCTTCTCTTCCTGCGGCCTGTCAAGATGAAAAACGGTCAATCCCTGGCTGACTTCGCATCTCAAAAGGGGTTGAAAGCCCTCCACCGCCTCCCAGTATGCTCTTACCTCCGCCTCGACCAACGGATGAAAACATGGGTCAGCCACCTCCAGAACCGCCCTGCCCATCGGCTCATAGCTCCTCACCCTGATGCTGCCCAAACCGTGGCATGCCGCCGAGTCGCGCATCGAATTGAGGGCCTGGCGCCTGACGAACCAGGTATTGAGATGCCTGGACATGAAACCGAGCGACAGCATGGCCTCCTCGCGGACTACACGCCTGCGGGCTTCAGTCATTATCAAAGCGGCCCTGGGCCCGTCCAAGAACTCGAAGACCTCATAGACGGATTTCAGCAGGCGGCAATCCAGAAAGACATATTCCCGCCCGTTCCTCAGATTCACGACGGTTCCTCCGGACCACCGGTAATCCCGGCATACGAGGTCAGGCACGCCGCATTCAAGGCACAGCTCCAAGGCACCCTCCCTTTGGGGTTACTTCAACCCCCTTCCTCGGTCCCCGCTTTCTCCCTTTTTACCTTGAGGGTCTGCAGCTCCTCGGGGGTCACCAACACGGATCGCGGTTTGCTCCCCTCGTAACCTCCCACTATCCCCCTCTCCTCCAGCAGGTCTATGAGGCGAGCGGCCCTGGCATACCCCACCTTGAGCCTTCTCTGGAGGAAAGAAGCCGAAGCGACACCCGACCTCACCACCAG
>JACVIY010000153.1 GCA_015711755.1 Candidatus Geothermincola secundus
GGGAGCGGGCCGAGCTCCTGGGCGGTTCCCTGAGCGTGAGCAGCGCTCCCGGCAGAGGCACCACCCTGGTGCTGGAGGCGCCGCTGACGCGGGGGGAGGGCGGGGGATAGGGGAGGGGTGATCGCTCTGGAGGATTTCCTGGTCTCTTTCCTGGAGATACTGCAGGTCCATCTGGATATGGACCGCATGCTTCAGGAATCCCTGGAACTCTTGGTCGAGAGGTTCGGTTTCCTGGGAGGGATGCTCGCGGTCGTGGATCCCTACCGGCCGCGCGCCTATCGGACCGGCGAAATATGGCGCGAGATAAGGGGAGAAGCCCCCTTGGACCTGGATGAAGAGGAGAGCTTTGCTAGGTTGGCCGGTATGTGTTCGACCCTGACCGGGGCGGTGACACTGGAGGAGTTTCTCGGGAGTTCGCCGGTGGGGCGAGAGGAGCTGGCGGTCATTCACGGCCGCCGAGCATTCGGATTCGGTGAGAGGATGGTGCTCATCCCCCTGCGTGATGGAGACAGAGTCATCGGCTTGATCAAGCTGGTCGGGAGCGAGGAAACCCCGGAGCTCTGCGGGGAGAGGAGGGCCTTCCTCGACCTGGTGGGCAGGAAGATGGGCCGGGAGATATCCCGTGAGCTGACGCTGCGGAGAGAGCGGAAGCTGCAGGAAGAACGGGACATGCTGCGGCGGCTGGGTGGGTTCATCACCTCGGAGCTGGATCTGGAGAAGGCGCTGGACGGCGTTATCAGGATGTCCACCCAGGCATTGGACATAAAGGGATGCACCGTGTTCGTGCCGGACAAAGAGACCGGTCGGGTCGCCGTGGCGCATTCCCTGAATCCCCGCGACCCCAAGGTCGCCTTCGCCATCGAGAACCAGCCGGAATTGGGCTTCATGGGAGAAGCGGCCCATAAAGTGTTCGTGGAGGGGGTCGCCGTATACGTGGAGGACGCCAGGGATGACCCTCGCGCCAATGCCGAGTTCGCCCGCGAGCACGACATCAGAGGGGGGGCGGGGATACCGATAGTCTACCAGGGGGAAGTCCTGGCGGGGATGCTGATCGAGGAGCCGGATGACAGGCGCTTCACCCCCGACGACATCCGGGTGATGCAGGGCATCGCCGACTTCGCCGCGGTGGCCATCGCCAACGCCCGCCTCTACCGGGAGAGCCAGGAGCAGAGGGAACGTTCGGGGGAGTTGATGCGCCGCCTGGCCCGGGTACAGGAGGAGGAGCGCGCCCGCATCTCCCGGGAACTGCACGACTCCATGGCCTCCACCCTGCTGGAGATAATCTACCGGGCCGAGGCCCTGCTGTCCCGGGAAGGGGACGAACACCTCCGCGGGGAGCTGCAGTCCATGCTGCAGAGCTCCCGCTCCACCCTGGCGGAGCTGCGCCGCATCATCACCGACCTGCGCCCCTCTTCCGTCGAGGTGCTGGGACTGCCCCGGGCCCTGGCCGCCCTGCTGGACCGCGTGGCCGCCGCCTACGGCCTGCGGATGGAGCGGGACATCGAGGAGGACCTGCCCCTGGACAGTTTGCTGGAGAACTCCCTCTACCGCCTGGCGCAGGAGGCCCTGAACAACATCTGCCGCCATTCCGGGGCCTCGCGGGTGGAGGTGAGCCTGCGCCGCCGCGACGGCTCCCTTCTTTTGCGCATCAGCGACGACGGCCGCGGCTTCGACCCCGCCTCTCCTTCCCGCGGCTTCGGCCTGGGATTCATGCGGGAGCGGGCCGAGCTCCTGGGCGGTTCCCTGAGCGTGAGCAGCGCTCCCGGCAGAGGCACCACCCTGGTGCTGGAGGCGCCGCTGACGCGGGGGGAGGCAGACGGCGGCATGGGGGATGAAATCGGTCAGGCATAGCCCGCCCGGGAAGAGGAAGGGGCAGGGCATCGGGCACGCAGCCGCCGGGGCAGGGTAAACGGGTCAGCCATCATGATGCCAGCAAGCGAAAAGGGAGCGCCGATAAGCGCTCCCTTCGCTTCCCGGAGATGCGGGCGCAGGTGCCTTCAGTCCTTCGACTTCCCCAGGGCCCTGCGGGCCAGTCCCCTGAGGACCAACCCCCCGACCAGGAAGGGGGCCACCCGGTTGGCGACCTTGATGACCGGGGTGAACCCGCGATCGGCGTTGAACTCCTCGTTGAGGACGATGGTCTTGCCCAGCTTGTCTTGGGCAATGAGCTCGGCGCATTTATTGGAGGTCCAGATGGCAGCCTCCATGCCGCCGGAGCTCACGTGGGTCTTGGTGTAGTCGCCGGCCAGGTAGAAGTTCTCGTAGGGAGAGCGCTGGAAGGGCCGGTGCTTCTCCATGCCCGGGTAGGCGCGGTAGACGCCCTGGCGCTCCCGCACCACCTTCCACTTCCTCACTTCGGCCTCGCGCGCCTCGGGGAACAGGCGCTTGATGTCGTTGATGGCGATGTCGAAGATGACCTCGTCGGGAAGGCCCTCGATATGGTCCGCCGGGGAGAGGACCATCTCGAACATGGTGCCTCCCTTGAATATATGGGGCAGCACGTTGGAGAGGTCGGCGTAGGTGTTGAATATGCAGTCATTGGAGAAGAAGGTCACGTCGACGTCGGTGAGCTTGCGGTCGAACCATACCTGCAGGGACAGGGAGGGCGCGTAGGTGAAGTGCATGAGGTCGCGGAAGTATTCGAAGTAGAAGGACTGGGGGGGGAGGACCCGCCGCAGGGAATAGGGGCTCATGGTGGATACGTAGAGGTCGGCGGTGCGCTCCTCGCTCCCGTTGACGGTGACGCTCTTCACCTTGTTGCCCTCGACGTTGATGGAGGTTACCGCCTTCTTCAGCTCGGTCTTTCCTCCCTTGGAGTGGATGTAGTCCAGGCAGCTGCCCACCCAGATGTCACCCAGCCCACCGTTGGCGAAGCCCACGCGGGAGGTCTCGTAGGATGCGCCCACCTTCTTGAACCAGTTGACCATGACCTTGGCGGAGATCATCCAGGAGGGGGTGAAGGTCAGCCCGTTGATGCCCGGCTCCAGCGGCTTCATGGCGTCGTGCGGCCCGCGGCGGGCGTTGTACTGCGCCAGGGTCATGTTGTCGAGACTCTCGATCTTCTCCTTGGAGAAGAGGACCGCGCTGCCCAGGGAGGCCGCGGTGAAGAGCATCTTCCACTTGGGTATGCCCTTGTAGGCGCGGAAGAGGCTGAGGAAGGCGGCGGCGGCGTGGAAGGGCGCGGGCAGGTTGGCGAAACGCATCACCGCCTGCTCGCCGTTGTCCATGGCATAGTAGAAGTCGGTGCTCTTCCAGACGATGTTCTCGTAGATGCCCATCTTCTTGAAGAAGTTGATGAGGTTGACGTAATAGGGGAAGAACACGTGGAGAGCGTTGTCGATCATGTCCCCGTCCTCGTCCAGCCAGGACGAGGCCCGGCCGCCGAAGATCTCGTCCGCCTCGATCAGCTCGACCTCGATGCCCAGGTCCAGCAGGTTGATGGCGGTCGCCAGGCCGGCCATTCCTCCTCCCATCACCAGCGCTTTCATCGATCCTCACTCCTTTCCTCTTCCTGCAGGACAATGTCCTGCAACAACTGGTCCACGGCGGAAAGGGCCCTCTCCTCGGTGAGCACGTGGCTCAAACCGAGCATGGCCGCGAAGTTCAGGGTTATGCCCAGGGAGACCACCTTCCAGGCGGTCAGGGCCATATCTATGTCGGGTCGCAGCTCGCCCTGTTTGACCCCCTCATGCAGCATCTCCTCGACTATGGCCAGCGAGCCGAGGAACTTCTCCTGCAGCACCTTCTTCAGGTTGCTGTCCCGAGAGGCGGAGAAGACCTCGAAGAGGGCTACGGCCTCTTCGGGATGGGACATCACGAACTCATAGAGAGCGGCGCTCATGCGGCGCAGTTTTTCGGCTACCAGCCGCTCCGACGAGGCGGCTTCCATCATCAGGCCCAGCAGGCGGGCGCTGACCTCGTCCAGGGCCGCCAGCAGGATCTCTTCCTTGTTGCGAAAATGGCGGTAGAGGGCCGGCTCGGAGATGCCCACCTCCCGGGCGATGCGCGCCGTGGTGGTGCCGGGCAGCCCGTGGCGCGAGAGCAGCTCTATGGTCGTGGATATTATCTGATCCCTGCGCCTGGGGGGTGAATCGGTTGCGGTCTCGGTCCTGCTTGGGCGACCCATGTATCCTCCCTTATGTTAGTTAACATTAACTAACCATTATAGGGCAAATCCCTTTCTTGTCAACGGAGTTGTCCCCTCTGCTATCGTCATATCCCTGAACGCCGGTTACCGCGGGCGGCGCTTGAGCCCGACGGCGGATAGACGCTCGCGGACCTGCGAGCCCGGACCCCGCACGAGAAGAGCCTTATTGACGGAAA
>JACVIY010000154.1 GCA_015711755.1 Candidatus Geothermincola secundus
AGCCGATATCCGCGGTGAGCGCCGCCGCCTCCCCCTTCCACTGCGCCGACTGCGGCTGATAGTTCTTGTCCAGCCCGATCTCCGGATACTCCACCGCCCCCCACTCCAGCAGGAAGGTGGTGTTGGAAACGTGGCAGGCGCCGCGCACCGATATGGCATAGGCGGCGCCGTCGCCCCAGTTGCAGCGGGGGTCGTGCATGGGGGCCTCCAGACCCTTGGAGTCGGTGAGGAAGGCCTCGCTTCCTCCCCCCACCACGCCGGAGGCGCGCCGGGAACCCTGGGCCAGCAGAGAACCGAGCTTACCATCCTTCGCCGCTATTCGCGGGAGCAGGCCGAGCACCGCGTCCATGTCCCCCCATTTGAGCTCGATGCCGTCATAGTCCTCCGGGCGCATGATGCCCTGTTCGTAGCAGTCCATGGCCCAGGCGATGGTGGCCCCGCAGGTGATGGTGTCCATGCCCAGGCGGTTGCAGATGTCGTTGGCTTTGCAGACCGCCGCCAGATCGGGGTTCAAGAGCATGGTTCCGAAGGAGGCCTGGGTCTCGTACTCCGGACCCGCCCCCCGCTCCACGGCGTATGGTCCCTCGGGCACCTCGATCACCGGTTTGCACCTGACCGCGCATCCCCGGCAGGAGCCGTGGTCCACCACGAAGTTGTCGGCCAGAGCGATGCCCGACAGCTTCTCGGCCCCCTCCTCCCACAGCCCCCGCCCCCAGTTGCGGGTGGGGACGTCCCCCTCATACATCTTGGCTTCCAGGTTGGCCCCGGTGCCGAAGGCCGACAGGGCCCCGCAGAAGATGTTCCCCTTGACCTCCTCCCTGAACCACTCCCCCATCTCCTTGACCTTCTCCGGATGGGCGAATTCCGGCTTGAGGTCGCCCTGGGCCACGAAGGCCTTGAGGTTTTTTGAGGCCATGACCGTGCCCATGCCCGCGCGGCCGAAGATGTGGGCCTTGTCGTTGATGATGCTGCCGTAAAGCACCCCGTTCTCGGAGGCCGGCCCCACCGCCAGGACCTTGGCCTGCTTGCCGTGCCTCTCCTTGAGCAGGTCGGTGGTCTCGTAGGAGTCCCGTCCCCACAGGTCGGAGGCCGGAAAGACCTCCGCCTTGTTCTCCGTGAGATACACGTACACGGGGCTCTCCGCCCTTCCCCTGAAGATGACCGCATCATATCCGCACCGCTTCATCTCCGGCCCGAAGTTACCGCCGCAGGAAGCCTGCCCCCAGATCCCCGTGAGCGGCGACCTGGCCCCCACCGAGAGGCGGCTGGAGCCGGAGAAACCGATGCCGGTCAGGGGGCCCGCCGCGAAGATGAGCAGGTTACTCGGGCCGAGCGGCTCGGCGGAAAGGTCTCCCCGATCAAAGAGCAGCTTCGCCGCCAGTCCCGCCCCGCCGATGAAATCGCGATAGACCTCCTCGGGAGGCCGGAACTCCGACGTCTCTCCCGTGGTCAGGTTCACCTCCAAGACCTTGCCCATGTTCCCGAACGGCATGGCCATCCTCCTCTCTCTCCACTCCCGCGGAGAGCCGCGGGCCGGCTATCCCCTTCCATTACGCAGCATAAACACAACGGGGGGCGGACCGTCCGCCCCCCGTTAATCCAAGTCCCCCGCTCCTCACCAGGCCTTCCTGTAGACCTCCAGCACCTGCTCGGCCTCCATGATCAGCTTGGGGTTGTAGACGATGGAGCCGTCGTAGAGGGCCATCTCCGCCGCCTCCTTAAGCCCCTCTTCGGGCACCCCCACATCCCGCAGCCGCTGCGGCACTCCCATCCGCTTGGTGAGGTCCCAGACCGCGTTGGCCGCGGCCTCGGCCGCCTCCAGGTCGCTCATGCCCTTCTCCCACACGCCCATGGCCCGGGCCACCAGGGCGTAGCGGTCGGCGCACTCGTCCATGTTGTACATCATCACGGGGGGGAGGAGGATGCTGTTGGCCATGCCGTGGGGCACCTTATAAAGCGCCCCCACGCAGTGGGCCATGGCGTGGACCATGCCCACCTGGGCGTTGGAGAAGGCGATGCCGGCCATGGTGGCCGCTATCTGCTGCTGGCCCCTGGCCACCAGGTCGTCACCCTGTTCCACGCAGCGGGGCAGGTTCTGCATGATCATCTGGATGGCCCCGAAGGCCATGTAGTCGGAGATGGGCTCGGCCTGCAGGGCGTGGATGGCCTCCACCGCGTGGGTGAGGGCGTCCATCCCCGTGGTGGCGGTGAGCATGGGGGGCAGCCCGGCGGTCATCGCCGGGTCGAGGATGGCGGTGTTGGGGATGAGGTAATCGTCCGCGTATAGCAGCTTCTGGTTCTTCTCCCAGTCCTTGATGACGAAGGCGTAGGTGACCTCGCTGCCCGTTCCCGCGGTGGTGGGGATGACGATGTGGGGGGTGATGGGCTCGGTGAGCATCTGGAAGCCGGAGTAATCCTCGAGCTTCCCGCCGTTCTTCACCAGGATGGCCATGCCCTTGGCGGTGTCGATGACACTGCCGCCGCCCACGCTCACCAGGCAATCCGCCCCCGCCTGCACGGCCAGCTCCGCGGCCTGGTTGACGATATGGTAACCTGAGTCCTGGGGGCACTGGTCGAACTTCCCCGCCAATCGGTTCCCCAGCGCCTTCTCCACCCTCTCCACCAGGCCCGCCTCGCTCACTCCCTGATCGGTGACGATGAAGGCGCGGGAACATTTGAGCTCGTCAACCTCGGCCCCCACGTCTTTGACCGAGTTCACCCCGAAGATCAGGCGGGTGTAGTTCTTGTAGATGAAGGAGAGGTCCTTGTCGTAGGCCATTTCATACCTCCTGGGTCATGGCTACCGCCTTCCCTACGGGGGAAGGCGGCATCCCGGACTGCCGCCTATCCGAACTTCTGGCGGAACTCGGCCAGCACCTTGCGGACCTCTTCCGCCGCCTCCGCGGACTCGTCGGAGAAGACGCAGGGGATGCTGGCGGACAGGTCCACCAGCCGAGCCGAGGCCTTCACCGCGCGCACGATGGTGGGAAGGTCGCCCTTCAGCTTGAGCTTGCCCTGCATCATGCCCTTGATGGTGTCAAGTTCCTTGGCCATGACCGCCTTCCAGCGGCTGAACTCGCCGGTGATGACGTAATCGGCGGACTCCCCCACCTCCTTGGGGACGATGCGCACGAAGCGGCAGTCCCCGTGCCAGAGGTCCATGAAAAGGTAGACGTCGTCGTCCATGCCCGCAGACGGCTCGGGGAGGATGTGGATGACCACGGTGCCCTCCCAGGTCTTGGCGGCCTCCTTGTACTCGGCGTCGTTCTGGATGATCCTCTGATAGGTGAGCACCCACTCCGGCGTGCCCATGATGTAGGGCTCGCTGGCTGCGTCCAGCCTGGCCTGGGCCCATTCCTCGTATGCCTTGACCCATTCATCGGTACCGTACTGATACTCGGCCATGGCCACCTCCTACTGATCCTACGGCGGAAGATACCGCGCCCGCATTCCCTACCCGTCGGTAGGATTATATCACCGACTCATCGGCGAAGGGGCCCGGACGCCCCCATCTACCCCCGGAAGCCGCGGCGCCGCTCGGCCTCGCTCAGCTTCCTACGGCAGCGGAGACGGCCCATGGCGGTTAGGGATTGAACCCGAAGTAACGGCTGCGCGATCGAGATCGGTGTACGGTGGGCCGCCGAAGCGCTCGGGGCCGGCCAGCCCCAACAGCTCCACGCCCCTCGCCCTCACGAAATCCTTGATGTCTCTCTCAAGATGCGCCATCCGACCTGCCCCCTATTCCGACTGAGAAGGCCCGAAGAAGGATCCGCGCTCATGCCCGCCGCCGTCCGCGCGGCATCATCCGGGCTTGACCGCGGTCACCAAGCTGCGCCAATGCGCCGTCCAGGCCACCTCCATTCCCGTGAAGCCCGCCCCATAGAGCATATCCCTCAACTCGCCCACCGAGTAGCACTTTCCCTCGGTCATAGACATCAACAGCACCGAATACTCGGCCGCCTCAAGGGGCCCTGACTTCTCCTCGTTCAGGTGGGCATCGAATACCGCCACCCTTCCGCCCGGCTCCAGGGCTTCAAAAGAGAGAGACAGCAGTCCGCTCACTCCCTCCTCGCCCCAATCGTGAAGCACGTGCGAGAAGAGGTGGAGGTCGAAGCCAGGCGGCAGCCCATCGAACATGTCTCCTTCCATGACCTCCACACGGTCACCAAACCCCATCAGGGTTATCGTTTCCAGGGCCATCCGATCGACGGGCGGCCGCTCCAACACCACCGCCCGCAAGCCC
>JACVIY010000155.1 GCA_015711755.1 Candidatus Geothermincola secundus
TATAACCACTGACATCGTATTCCATGCTCAACAGCTGGCGGAGAAATCCATCAAAGTTATCTCTGCTATCATCAAATGCCTTTCAGAAAGACGCACGGCCTCATCGAGTTGGGCCGTCAGTGCGCCGAACTGAACAGTGAGATGGAAACACTGCTGCCTCGCGCCGCGGTTCTGAGCGAGTATGCCTGGAAATTCCGCTATCCGGGTGATGCCGATAAGCCCACCTCAGAGGAGGCAGATGAGGCGATCGGCCTCGCCCGGGAACTTTACCTGGCGATATCCGCTCAACTGCCTGAAGAGATCATCGGAGAATAATGGAAAATCCGCGGGCGGTTTCACGGTTTCATGCCATGCGGCGGATCGTCATCGCTAAGACCCTGTACAATCGGTATATTGAGAAGCGCGAAACGGCTCTGCTTCCCGTTTTCAAGCGGTAAGGCCACGGAAAGATTGTGGATCTTCAAAGCGTTCCGGCTTTCGCCCATGCCGGAGATGGCGGCGGGAAAGGCCCGGCCGACCTCAATCCGCTCCCTCATACATCTTCAGCATGGCGCGGGCTTTCTCCGCCAGGCCCTCTCTCAGCTCCTTCGGCTCCAGCACCCGAACCTTGTCGCCGAACTGCAGAAGCGTCTTCTTCATGCCCTCCACCGAGCGCACGTGGATGGTGGAGACCACCGAGCCGTCCTTTTGGTGCCTTATGCAGGAGGGGTCGCTTCGCTCTTCCACCCAGCGGGATAGGGGAGGGAGAAACTTCAATCTGACCTTGATGGGGGTCTCGGCGCCCTCGAGGGGATCGGCCGCGAGGATGTCCTCGTCCGCCTCCAGTTCCGGAAAGCGGAAGGGGGAATCCAGGACCTTGAGGCCGCTTATGCCGTCGAGATAGAAGGTCCTCACGTCCCGGGATGCCCGGCACCAGCCCAGGAGGTACCACCGGGATTTCGTGTAGAAGACGCTGCGCGGCTCCACCTCCCTCTCCTTTATATGCCCGATGGCGGGATCGGCGTATTTAAAGGACAGGGCCCTGCGCGAGTTAATGGCGTCCTCCAGCGCCCTCACCACGGAGGCTTCCTCCTCCGGCACCTCTATGTGCATCGCTTTGTCCGTGTCCCCGGCTTGCGCCTTGGTGACGGGGGTCATGCAGCCGTCGATCTTGTCGGACAGCTTGCTCATCATGGCCGACAGCGCGGCTTGCGACCGCGACGTGGCCAGCCGCGACCAGGTCCGCAGGGCCACCTTCAGGGCCAGGGCTTCCCGCGCGGTCAGGCGCCGGCTGACCAGTGGACGGGGCAGGTCGGCAAAGAGGAACCCCAGATAGAACTTTCCGTCCTCGAAAGCGTAACGAAGCAGTCCCAGCAGATCATCGCCGCCTACCGACACGTATTCCACCAGTTCCTTGATGAATTCCTCAGCGTCGGCGGGATCCACCGCGAACTCTTTGCAGATTTCCTCCTGGGGTATCCAGCGGGAACGGTCCTCGGCGATACTCGCATCTATCAAGGTTCCCTGCCGTTTAAGGGCCAGGTCCAGGAGCCGGAATAAGTCCCTGAGGCGGAAATACTCATCGCCCGCCACCGTTCTCACCCCCCTCCGCCGCCGCCAGAGCGCCCTTCAGGGCGCTAACCAATGCCCGCTTCGCTTCGACCGGCCTCAACACACGGGCGTCCTCGCCGAAGCGGAGCAGCCAGGAGGCCAGGTTCTCCAGGCTGGAGGCCTTTACGGCGGCCACGGGCCTCCCTCTTTTTCCCTTGGACCAGCTGGCGGTATCGCCCAGGAGGCGCTGCGCCCTCTCCTCCACCAGGGGGTCGAACTCCACCACCACCTCGCGCTCCTCTCCTTCCCCGAACTGCCAGGGTTTCCTGCCGCGCAGGCGGCGCAGGGCCTGTGGTTCGTCCGCGAGCTCCGTCCAGGGCACCCCCTCGAGGAAGCGCAAGGTCCCCTTGCGGTGCTCGATGTTGGAGAGGCGGAAATCGCGGTAGTCCAGGCGGTCCAGGTCGTATGCGAGCAGGTGCCAGCTTCCCCACTGGAAGGACAGGGCCACCGGCTGCGCCCGCCTTTCCTTGTAACCGTCGTCCTTGGCCCCGCGGTAACGGAAGGTTATCGGCTTTTTCTCCTGTATGGCCTGGTGGATCTGCTCGAATATCACCGAATCCTTCCCGGCGGGGGCGTTTATGAAAAGGGGCCTTACCTCTCCTTCCTCCCGTTGAGAGGCATCCCCGACCCTAAGCTTCCTCTGCACGGAGCGCAGTTCCTGGGTGAAGTGGAGGCCGCCCACGGCGCGCATGCTCCCAAGCGCAAGCCTCAAAAACACCAGATCGAGTGCGTTCAGGGATCTGGGATCGAACTCGAGGTCTTCCGGGTCTATGTAGTACCGGACCTCGTTCAAGTCTTTTGCGCCCTTCGTCCTCACGATGAAGCCCATCTCCTCCAGGCGCCTGCGGTCGCGCAGGAACATCTTGCGCTTGTTCTCCAGCAGCCGCTCCTTTTCGGCGCGGGGGGTGTCGGGGGAGTTAAGCGCGTCCCTCTCCTCTTTGGTGAAGTACTGCTCGCGCATGTCCTTGAGGATGTCCTCGCGGGTCAGCCCCTTCCTCCTGCACTTCAGCAGCAGCAGCGCGAGGTTGCAGGCCCTGGCGTGGGACGGGGTCATGCGGGGATCGCGGGGGTCCGAGTCGGGCGGCCCGCTGAACGACCTTTTCATGCCCGCTGCCGATCGCGCCTTTTCCTTGCTCTTCTTGCCCGACGCCTCGGCCGCTTTTTTCGCCGCCGCGCCCGCGCTCGCGCCCGGCGCTCTCTTCCCTTCCGTCTTTCCTCCGCTCACCACCTATCACCCCCTGCATATATTCTTACATATGAGGCGACAAAATCCGTCGGAATAAAAATTACCCTCATAGAATAGGGCAATAATTTTTCATACGATTTATTATAACATGATAAATGTGCAATTATATTTCACTCCTATCCGTATAATATAATCGGAGCGCGGTTGATTATTTCGGTTCAGGCCAAATAATCGTTTTCTCTTCAGGAAGACACCAAGAGAGCCGTCGAGATTGAAAGGAGGATGCCGTGAAGATCAGCGCCTCGGACATAACCTACCTCTACCTTCCCTCGATCTGCGAGAAGAGATTGTATCTGCGCGAAACCCAGCCCGGGCTGATAGGGGAGCCCAGCCCCTTCGAGCAGCTGCTCAACGAGCTGGGACAGAGGCACGAGAGGAGATGTCTGGATGAGCTCCTTAAGGAATACCAGCTGACCGATACCGGAGAGGGGGAGGAGCAGGACCGGCTTTCGGCCACCAAAGAAGCGCTGGAGAGCGGGGCTGAGCTCATCTACCACGGTCTTCTTCTTGCTGAGCTCGAGATCGAGGGTCACGATCTGATCCTCGTGGGGGAGCCGGATTTCATCATCCGCACCGGGGACGGGCATGTCATAAGGGAGGCCAAGCTGGCCCGGCACGTCGACGACAAGCGCCATCCCGAGATAACGGCGCAGATCCAGATCTACGGGCTGCTGCTGGAAGAGGTGACGGGAAGCCCTCCCCCGAGGCTGGAGGTGGTTGCCGGTGACGGCACACTGGCGGAGATGCCGTACGACAGGGGCGCGGCGGAGCGGGAGCTGGCCGCCGTCGTCCTGGCGATAAAAGCTGAGGAGGAGCCCTATTCTCCCGTGGGCTGGTCCAAGTGCGGAGACTGCGATTTTCACGAGATCTGCTGGGACGCGGCGGTGAGATCCCGCGACGTGGCCATACTGCCGGGCGTGGATCAGGGACTGGCCTTGAAGCTCAGGGACATGGGCGTGACGAGAGTAGAGGAACTCGCGGAAAAGTACCGCGAGGATGAGCTCTCCGAGCTGAAAAGGCCCTGGGGGAAAGGAGAAAGGAAGGTGGGCAAGACCGCCGGGAAGATAATGTCAGCGGCCCGAGCCACCTTGAACGATCTCCCGGAGAAGCTCGTGGAGGAACCTCAGATCCCGGAAAGCCGCTTTTACGTGATGTTCGACGTGGAGAGCATCCC
>JACVIY010000156.1 GCA_015711755.1 Candidatus Geothermincola secundus
ATCATCCTCGGGGATTATGCCCCCGCCGAAAACCATGATGCCCTCTCCACCCCGTTCGCGCAGCAGTTCAATGACCCGAGGGAAAAGGGTCATGTGGGCTCCGGAGAGAACGGACAGCCCCACCGCGTCAACGTCCTCCTGCAGGGCCGTTTCCGCTATCTGCTCCGGGGTCTGATGCAGTCCCGCGTATATCACCTCGAACCCCGCGTCGGCCAGGCCCCGGGCCACCACCTTGGCCCCGCGGTCGTGCCCATCCAGGCCCGGCTTGGCGATGAGGATCCGGACCTTTCTCTCCGTCAATAAACCGGCACCTCCCGGTAGGAACCGAAGACCTCTCTCAGTGCCTCGATGATCTCCCCCTCGGTGGCGTAGGCGCGGGCGCATTCGATGATCAAGGGCATGAGGTTAGAGTCGCCGCGCGCCCCTTCTTTCAGCCGAAACAGCGCTTCCTCCACCGCGGCGGCGCTTCGTTCCGAGCGCAGAGCCGCAAGGCGCTCGACCTGCTTCTTCTCCAGAGCGGGGTCCACCTTGAGTATCTCTATCCCCGGCTCCTCGTCCCGGACATAACGGTTGACCCCCACGATTATGCGGTCTCCCCGCTCCACCTCCATCTGATAGCGGTAGGCGGCGTCGGCGATCTCCCTTTGGAAGAAGCCCTGCTCGATGGCCGCCAGCACTCCCCCCAACTCCTCTATCCTGCGGAAGTAATCCTCCGCTTCCCTCTCCATGAGGTCGGTCAGGTGCTCGATGCAGTACGATCCTCCCAGGGGGTCCACGATGTTGGCCACCCCGGTCTCGCAGGCGATTATCTGCTGGGTGCGCAGGGCTATCTCCACCGCTTTCTCCGTGGGCAGGGCCAGCGACTCGTCCATGGAGTTGGTGTGAAGGCTCTGGGTGCCTCCCAGCACCGCCGCCAGGGCCTCGAAGGCGGTGCGCACTATGTTGTTCTCCGGCTGCTGGGCGGTGAGCGAACATCCCGCCGTCTGGGTGTGGAAGCGCAGGGTCCAGGACCGAGGGTCCCGGGCCCCGTATCTCTCCCGCATGTGTCGGGCCCAGATGCGGCGGGCCGCCCGGTACTTGGCTATCTCCTCCAGGAAGTCCATATGGGCGTTGAAGAAAAAGGAGAGCCGTGGGGCGAACTCGTCCACGTCAAGCCCAGCGGCTATGCCCGCCTCCACGTAGGCGAAGCCGTCGGCCAGGGTGAAGGCCAGCTCCTGAACCGCGGTGGAGCCGGCCTCGCGTATGTGGTAGCCGCTGATGCTGATGGTGTTCCAGCGGGGGACCTCCCGGCTGCAGAAGGCCAGGATGTCGGTGATGATGCGCATGGAGGGGCGGGGAGGAAATATCCACGATTTCTGGGCTATGTATTCCTTGAGGATGTCGTTCTGGATGGTGCCGCCCAGCTCGGACCGGCGCGCCCCCTGCCTCTCGCCCACGCAAAGGTAGAAGGCCAGCAGCACCGCCGCCGGCCCGTTGATGGTCATGGAGGTGGTGATGTCCCGCAGGGGTATGCCTTCAAACAGCGTTTCCATGTCGCGCAGGGAATCGATGGCCACTCCGCATCTGCCCACCTCGCCCAAAGCCATGGGGTGATCGGAGTCATACCCCATGATGGTGGGCATGTCGAAGGCAACCGACAGGCCGGTCTGGCCCTGCTCCAGCAGGAAACGGTAGCGTCGGTTGGTCTCCTCGGCAGTGCCGTAGCCGGCGAACTGGCGCATGGTCCAGAGGCGGCCGCGGTAGAGGTCGCGCCTTATGCCCCGGGTGAAGGGATACTCGCCGGGGTCCCCGATGTCCTGCCGGTAATCCTGCCCTTCGACGTCGGCGGGCGCATAGAAGGCCTTCAGGGGCCGCCCGGATATGGTGGTGAAACGCGCGCCTCGTCCCTCTTCCGTCATCTCAGTATTCGATCCCCTCCCGCATGGGCTCACCCCGCTGATAAGGATGCTTCACTTCCCTGACCTCACTGACCAGATCGGCCAGGTCCAGCAGCTCGGGCGGGGCATAACGGCCCGTGCATACGATCTCCGGACCTTCGCGGTGTCCGCGCAGGAAATCGAGGACCTCTTCAGCGGGCAGCAATCCGTAATCCAGGGCCACGTTCAATTCATCCAATATGACCATCTGGTAATCGCCGCCGGAGATGGCCTCCTTGGCCGCCTCCCAGCCCTCGCGGGCCATGCGCAGATCGGCTTCCTCGGGAGCGCCTTTCTTCACGAAACAGTCCCTGCCGGACATGCGTATCTCCATGCAGGGGAGGCATTCTCTGCAGGCGATGAGCTCCCCGTAGGTCCTTCCCTTCATGAACTGCACCATGAACACCCGCATGCCGTGCCCCAGGGCCCGCAGGGCCTGCCCCAGGGCCGCGGTGGTCTTGCCCTTGCCGTCCCCCGTGTACACCTGGATCATCGCACGCCTCAGCGCAGCCTCGCGCCGCATTCGGTGCAGAAAAGGGCCTCGGTATCGGCGGTCGGAGTGCCGCAGTTGGGGCAAGAGGACTCCAAGGGGGTTCCGCCGATAACGGAAGCTGACTGCGGAGAGCCGGTCGATGCTTCCGCCGACTCCCCCTCCGCCGCCGGAGGAGGCACCGCGGTTGATCCTCCCCTCACCGCCTCAGCCGCCGGCTTCCCGCAGTTGGTACAGAGGGCCGAATCGGGATCGAGGGCCTCTCCGCAGAAAGAACATATCTCGGTAGCCGCTGCCTCGCCCTGAGCCGCCGGCCCGTCGGCGGGGGCAGCCGCTTTTCCGGCAGGTCCGGACGCGGGCAAGCCTCCGACCTCCTCCTCTTTAAGCGGCAGAGAGCTCCCGAGACCCGCCTCCGCCGACACCGGCCTACCGCAGTTGGTGCAGAATGCAGAGCCGTTTTCC
The DNA here is from genome assembly GCA_015711755.1 of Candidatus Geothermincola secundus. Lineage (GTDB taxonomy): Bacteria > Actinomycetota > Geothermincolia > Geothermincolales > Geothermincolaceae > Geothermincola_A > Geothermincola_A secundus. The sequence goes on from JACVIY010000156.1 coordinate 2,869, forward strand.
AGCGCCGCTCCGCAGCCGGCGCAGACCGCGGAGCCCTCCACGGGCGCCGGCGCTGGTAGCGGAGGTTCCGCCGGCGGATGGGAGCCGGGAAACGGCGCCGGGGGAGGAGACTGGAGCGGCGGCATCGATGCGGGCATATACGGCGGGGGGACGGCGGCATAGGGGGCAGGAGCCCCATAGGGAGGCGTCCCCGTCCGCGGAAGCATCGCCGCCCTGCCGCAGGACGGGCATGCCGGAGAGCCGGGGGGCACCGGCTGGCCGCAGAGGGGGCACCGGGGGAATCTGGCCGCCATCCGCATCTGCTCGATGGCCGCCAGGTCCGCCTCTGCCTTCGCCCGCTGTTCCGCTATGTCCCTGAGCATCCTGCAAGCTTCCTGCAGCGGCGGGTTGGGGAGGTTTCCCGCCTCGTATTCCTGGAAAGCCAAGCGACCCAGATAGTTGAGGTACTGCTCGTAGCTGGCGCTCAGCTGTTTGATGTACCTTTTCAGCTGGGTCGGTTTTGCCTGAAACCCTTCCATCTCATCCCCCTAACGCTTTTGACTGTCGATCCAGCGGCCGGAACGCGACGGCATGACCTCATTTTAACGGCACCGCCACCCGTGCGCCACCGCGGCGCGCCGCCAGCAGCAGGGCCAGCTTCACCGCCTCGGCATGTTCCGGAGGGGGCCCCGCCCGCGAGGTGTCCACCAGTACCTCCCTCATCGGGAAATAGACCGCCCCGTGCGAGCCGCCACCCCCCAGATGGACCAGGGTGCGGTACGCCAGGTTCCCGGAGATGCCGTCGGGCGCGATGATCAGATGATCGCGTTCCGCCGCCTCCTCAATGAGGATATAGCGGAGGCGCGCCCCGGTCCGCGAGGCCACCTCCTCCGACCGGCGCAAGGACCTTTCGACAGCGGCGCAGCGGTGGCGGTCTTCCTCCCTACCCCCCGCCAGCACGCCCACCCGATC
>JACVIY010000157.1 GCA_015711755.1 Candidatus Geothermincola secundus
ACTTTTTTCGCGCGACCTTAGAGCCGTACTTCATCAGGGAGGCGCAGGTGCCCCGGACATGAAATGAGGCCTGACCCCCATGTCCCGGACATCAAACGAGGCTTGACCCCAATGTCTCGTTGAAAACCCGCTTCAAACCACGGCAAAAGCATTAGAAAAGCCGTTGCGTTGGGATCAATGCGCGCACGCGGAAAGAGAGGTTCACAAATCGAACGGGGCTCCGGGAACATCGAGTCAAGGTAGGCGATGGGGTCGGGTATGCTGACCGGGAAGAAGACCACGGCGAAGGGCGCAGAGAGGTTTCGCTAGGCCTCCAGGGCGGCAGCGGTATGATGCCGGACGAGTTGCGCTCTTTGCGGCGGAGTGCACGGGGCCATGGCTTGGTTTGAGAGATTATAGGCAGGTCGATACAATTGACATACGGACATATCGGGGACATGCTATGAAAAGCAAGGATTCTCATGGAAATGAGGATGGAAACGGGATTTTTCCAAGGCTGACCCCGGTGGTTTTCGCTCCATGAGGGGGATAATGGGGATGTGATTATGAGGTTGATGATGCTCCGTGCGGTGGTGGTGGCGCTGGCGGCCGTCCTGGCCGCAGCGCCGCCGCGGGCCCTCGCTGCCGCTCGGGTGGTGGACCTGGCGGAACATCCCGAGGACGCCCGTCTCTATGGAGCAGGCGATCATGAGCTCTCCGAAGGCATCAGCCGCGCGCTCACCGCCCACGGCGACGTCAACGGCGACGGCCTAGCCGACCTGCTCATCTCCCACGATCAGGGCGGCGAGCCGCCGGCGGGGTCCTTCAAGGGCAGGGCCTATGTCTATCTCGGCCGCCCCGGCTTCTCCGGCGAGGTAGACCTGGGTACGGATGCCGATCTCATCATCGAGGGCCGCGACTGGAGCTTCGGCTTCCTCTCTCTGGCCTGCGGGGACCTCAACGGGGACGGGAGGGACGACATCCTGCTGGGGGCGCCCTATGACAGTTCCGCGGGGCCCTATGTCGGCGGGGGCATGGTCGTATTCGGGAGGGATGACTATTCCTTCCTGCCCGACCGCACCTGGGATTTCCAAACGCGGCCGCCGGACCTGACCGTGAGCACCGGCATATCCTCGGAATCCTGCGGGTTCTCCGCCGCCTGCGGGGACCTCAACGGGGACGGCCTGGACGACGCGGTCCTGGGGGCGTATTCGGGCAACGGGGGGATCCACCTCTACGACGGCTCCTCCTGGAGTTCGCAGGCGGGGATGTTCGCCGATAACCTGCGGGGCATCTACATGTACCCGCCGGGGCGCGGCTGGGCGGTGGGTCCCTATACGAAGGACTGGACCGCCCTTTATTACTACGACGGGGTATCCTGGTATGTCCGGGATAATGGCTACAAGAACATGGACGTGGACTTCAACGCGGTTCACGGATACGACGCCGCCCACATCTGGGCGGTGGGTGAGGGAGGGACGGTCATCCGCTGGGACGGGAGCAAATGGGCCCAGACCGCCACCGGCACCACCGCCCAGCTCTTCGGGGTAGCCGCTCCCGATGCCTCGCACCTGTGGGCGGTGGGCGAGGGCGGACTCATCATCTTCTCCGCCGACGGCGGAGCCAGCTGGGCCCAACAGGAGTCGGGCGTCACCGCGACTCTCCGCTCCATCACCGCGGTGAGCGGGACCTGCGCCTGGGCGGTGGGGGACGGGGGGGTGATCCTCTTCTGGGACGGGACCTCCTGGGCAGGGCAGGCCCAAGGGTTGACCACCAATGACCTTCTGGCGGTGGATGCCTATGACGCTTCCCACGCCTGGGCGGTGGGGAAGAGGGGCACCGTGCTCCATTACAACGGTACCTCCTGGGCCCTGCAGTCCGGGGGCACCCTCAACGAGCTGAGGGGAGTGGCCGCCTGCTCGGCCGGCGAGGCCTGGGCCTGCGGCGCTTACGGCACCCTGCTCCAATACGCGGGCGGCGTCTGGACTCCGCGCCCCCAGAGTTTCACCAATCATCTCAACGCCCTTTGCGATCTGGGGCCGACCGCCGTCTGGGAGGCGGGGAATGCCTACACCGGCCGCGCCTACGTGGCCTTCGGTAGGAGTTCCCCGCCCGCCGTGGTGGAGCCGGATGTGGTCCTCAACGGCGTGGACACCTTCGACTCGGCGGGCATCGCCGTGGGCTGCGGCGATTTCAACGGGGACGACACGGACGACCTGCTGGTGGCGGCCAACGACGCCGCCGGGCCGGGAAACGCCCGCCCCTACTGCGGGGAGGCCTATCTGGTATGGGGGAGAGAGGCATGGCCCGGAGTCATGGACCTGCGACATCAGGCCGACGTGACCGTTTACGGCGCTGACCCCTACGACCACCTCCTCAGCCTGACGCAGTCCCCCGCTCCCGACTTCAACGGGGACGGCGTGGACGACCTGCTCATCCCCCTGCCTCAGGCCGACGGCCCCGGCAACCTCGTGGGGGGGTGCGGGGAAGTGCTGGTGGTCTTCGGAGGTTCCCTTCCCCGAGTGGTGGACCTGCTGAGCAGGCCCGCCGACATCGTCTTTCACGGCAGCAGGCCGGGTGCGGGTTTCGGCCAAGCATGCTGGGCCTTCGACTTCAACGGGGACCGACTGCCCGACCTGGCCGTTTCCAGCACTTCCCTGGGCCTCCCCCCGGAGCGCATCTCCAACGGAGTTACCTGCCTGGTGAACGGGCGGGAGACCTGGCCCCCGACCGTGGATATAGAGGCGGAGGCCGCGCTGCTGGTGGAGGGGGCTGAGGAAAGGGATATGGCCGGGATCTTCCTCTCGGGAGCCAACCTCCATTCCGCGGACCCCGCGGACTACCAGGACCTGGTGATCAGCTCGCGCGCCTCCGGCCCGGGGGGCAGCAGGCCGCGCTGCGGAGAGCATTACGTGTTCCTGGGGCACGACAACCAGCACCCTCACTGCCGCCTGCTCGCCCCGGGGGACGGAGAGGTCCTTCAGGGTTCGGTGGCGGTGGAGGCGGAGGCCGGGGACTTCTTCGGCGTGGACAGGGTGGAGTTCCTGGTGGACGGGGCGCTGCGATCCACCGACCGCGAGCCGCCCTATGCCTGGCAGTGGGACACCCTGGGGCTGGAGGACAACAGGGCATATACTCTGACCGCCCGCGCCTGGGACGTGCACGGAAATTCCGGAGAGGATTACGCCACCGTGAGGACGCTGAACGCCCTGCCTACCCCCTCCCCGACCTGGTACCTGGCCGAGGGCTCCACCGCCTGGGGCTTCGAGGAGTGGGTGCTGGTGCAGAACCCGGGCTCGGAACCCGCCGCGGTCACGGTGACCTTCATGAAGAGCGGCGGCGGCGTGGTGGAGCCGCCTCCCTTCATCCTCCCCCCCACTTCCCGTCACACCATCAACGTGGCCGAGTTCGTGGGGGAGGCGGACGTCAGCACCAGGGTGCGGGCGGACCGCCCGGTCATCTGCGAGCGGGCCATGTACCGACAGCAGCGCGCTTTGGGGCATGACACCGTGGGGACGCCGTCGCTCTCCCGCACCTGGTACCTGGCCGAGGGCACCACCGCCTGGGGCTTCGAGGAGTGGGTGCTGGTGCAGAACCCCAACGATTCCGCCTGTGAGGTGGCGCTTTCCTTCATGCTGCCGGAC
>JACVIY010000158.1 GCA_015711755.1 Candidatus Geothermincola secundus
TTCGCCGGTACCGGCGGGGCCGGTGGGGAGGGGTCGGGCCTGGGGCTGGCCATCGGGCGTCAGCTGGTGGAGCTTCACGGGGGCAGGATATGGGTGGAGAGCGCGGAGGGCCGGGGGACCAGCTTCTTCTTCACCGTTCCCGCCCAAGGGTCTTGCTGCGGAGCGGAGCGGGAGGTAGGCGGATGAGGAAGGAAGCGGGATTGGAAGGGGTCTGGGAAGAACGGTGCCCGGAGGATGCGCGCATACTGGTGGTAGACGACGAGCGCGACAACCTCGAGCTCATGCGGGCCATGCTTGAGCCTCTCGGCTTCGAGGTGGAGACGGCGGAGAGCGGAGAGGAGGCCTTGGCGATCGTGGAGGCCTCTGCTTACGATCTGGTCATCCTGGACGTGATGCTGCCGGGCATGGACGGGTTCGATGCCTGCCGCAGGATGAAGGAGAGTGAGGATACCGCCTGCCTGCCCGTGGTCATGGTCACCGCTCTCGACGGGACGGAGGACCGGGTGCGGGGCATCGAGAGCGGGGCCGACGACTTCCTGAGCAAGCCGGTCAACCGCGCCGAACTGCTGGCGCGGGTGCGTTCCCTGCTGCGGTTGAAGCGGGCCAGGGAGGGGCAGGAGGGGGCCTATCGAGCGGTGCATTCCATGGGCGAGCTGGGCCGTTCGCTTCTGAGCGACTTCCTGGGCGGGCGGATGGAAGTGGACGTGGTCATGGCCAATCTGGCTGCGGCGGTGATGCGGGGCAGGTCGGGAGCCGGGCCCTCCTGGGTGCTCGCGGGTTGGAGGGGCGACGGGGAGGAGTCGTCGCTCATCCTGGTGGTGAGGGGCAGCGAAGGCGAAGCGGGAGCGAGGCGCGTCGAACTCGCGCCCGAAGGATTGCGCCCGCCTTCTCGCTTTGCCGGCGACTCCCCTGCCGGCAGGCTGCTGGAGGCAGGTGAGGCCAGGGAGATGCTCAGGCCCCTGCTGCGGGAGCGGGCTTCCACGCTGCCCGTGGAAGGTGGGGCAGCTGTGGTTGACGATGGGCAACTGTTTCTCATGGCGGGGGGATACGGGGTAAGGGCGGGGCCTTTCGAGCTGGACGTGCTGGAGCAGCTGGCCGTAAACTCCGTATATTATCGGCATATCTCCGGCCTCTTGGTCGAGACCGAGAACGCTTTCCGCTACACCATCTCCGCTCTGGCCCGGGCGGCCGAGGCCAACGATGAGGATACCGGGCAGCACATCCTGCGGGTGAACGAGTACGCGGCCCTGCTGGCGGAGGAGATGGGGCTTCCCGCCGGAGAGGTGGAGACCATCGGCTACTCGGCCCAGATGCATGATGTGGGGAAGGTGCACATCCACCCGGACATATTGCGCAAGCCCGGCAGGTTGACCCCCGCGGAATTCGCCAAAGTGAAGGAGCATTGCGAAGCGGGGGCCCGCATCCTCGGCGACCATCCCCGCCTGCGCGCCGCCGCGGAGATAGCCCTGACCCACCATGAGAAATGGGACGGCAGCGGCTATCCGCGCGGTTTGCGGGGCGAGGAGATACCTTTGGCGGGCCGCATCAGTGCCGTAGCCGACGTGTACGACGCTCTGCGCAGCCCGCGGAGCTACAAACCTCCTTTCCCCCATGAGAAGGCGGTGTCCGTCATCCTGGAGGGTGACCGCCGCACCGAGCCGGGACATTTCGATCCGGAGGTGATGGAAGCCTTCCGCCGTCGCCAGAGGGATTTCGCCGAGATCTACCGCCGCCTGGAAGGGTAAGGCGAACCGGCTCGCCCGCTCCAACCGGTGTCAGACACCATTATCACAAATTATCACAAACTGCCGGTCAGCAAAATAAGTTTTCGCTGGTCAGACCCTTGCCTAACACCCCTCCCTTCCCATCGGTGCCCTTTCGGTGTCAGACACCATTATCACAAATTATCACAAACTGCCGGTCAGTCGATCACGATCAGCGAAAAGGGTTCGGCGGGTTCCTGATGTCGGTCTCGGGCAGAAGATGTGAAATGTGAAGGGCTGATCCCAGGGGGGCCGCTCATCGCCCCCTCGGCGCCGTTTGCGCCTGAAAAGCGACCGTACGTCCGATTTTTCGGTTAGCTGACCCTGATCATCCCGTTTAACTATATATAAGGGTAAATTGAAATCCGATGCTTCTTTGAGATTTGAAAGAGCATTTGCTTGTATTGGATAACGCTCCATCACGATGAGATTTACGAATAATGCGAGACTTTAAAGGATCAAGGGACGTTAAGCGAGGAGGTCGGGTGATGAAGCCGGAGGGCGTTGATGGGCTCCTGGCTCTGAGTCTGGCGGCCCTGCTGGCCGCCGCCTTGATCCTCGTCGCGGTGCCCGGGAAGGCGCGGGCCGAGGAAGTCGCCTGGATCGAGTACCCCTCCAACCCGGTCTACGACCCCGGCGGCGCCTGGGCATGGCATCCCTGCGTGCTCTACGACTCCGAACAGTTTTCCGGGCACGGCGCGGCATCCTATTACAAGATGTGGTACCAGGACTTCACGGCCGAGCCCTACTTCAAGATCGCCTACTCCGACGATGGGATCGACTGGGGGGCCCCCAGCGACACGACCGGCCTCGCGACGGGCGCCTGCCAGGGTAGGATCGTCCACATACCCGGCGGCTACAGCGGCCCCGGCGGCACCTATTATTACAAGATCTGGTATTGGAAGGGTTTCGACCAGATCTACCACATCGACGAACTGCACACGGCCGACTCCGTCGACGGGGTGGCCTGGGCCAACGACCGATCAGTGACCCAGGACGCCACCTACCCTCTGGTGACCGGGGTCTGGCCCGACTGGAACCGGGGCACTTACGGGCCCGTGGACGTGCTCTATAATCCCTCGGCGACCAATCCCGGCACCGACAGTCCCTTCGACTACACCTTCACCATGTACTACGACGCCACCACCGGGGGAGAGGAGGTAGTCGGCCTCGCCTATTCCAGCGACGGCAACCACTGGACCCGCTACCACACGCCACCTTACGAGAACGCGCCGGTGCTGCCCAAAGGCGGGCCCGGGGAGTGGGACAGCGCCTTCGCCTCCTTCGGGACGGTCATCCGCGAGTCCCCGGGGGTCTGGCATATGTGGTACTCTGGAGGGCAGGCCATGGTCTACAGCGGCATCGGCTACGCCACTTCCACCGACGGCATCAACTGGACCAAGTCCGCCGCCAATCCCGTCATGAGCGCCGCCACCGGCCCGTCCTGGCGCAACGGCATCACCGCCGTACCCTCCGTCCTCTATAGCCCCGGTTATTTCGACGGCCATGGGAACGCTTGCCGTTTCAAGATGTGGTTTATGGGCGGGAGCATGCCTCTGTACAGCAACACCGCCGTCGGTTACATGCACTCCAGCGACCCCCACCTCACCCTGACCAAGACCTCCGATCCCCCGGGGGAGGTGGTGAGGGGGCAGGTCCTCACCTACACCATCCGCGCCGCCAACACCGGCAGCGCTCCGGCCACCGGCTGCACCCTCACCGACCCCATCCCCGCCCACGCCGACTACGTCTCCCACTCCACCACCCTGAACGGAGAGCTCGTCCCCGATGCGGGCGGGACCACTCCCCTGGCCTCCGGCATG
>JACVIY010000159.1 GCA_015711755.1 Candidatus Geothermincola secundus
ACCGCGCCTGAGGGTGGTGGTGGACTTGGGAACGGGCTCGGGCAACATCGCCCTTTCCGTGGCGCAGGAGGCGCCGCACTGCCGGGTATTCGCCACCGACATATCCTCGGCGGCCCTGGAGGTGGCGAAGCGGAACGCCGCGCGCAACCTCCTTTCCGATCGGGTGCGCTTCCTGGAAGGCGACCTCTTCGATGCCCTGCCGCCGGGATTGCGGGGAGGGGTGGGCCTGCTCCTGTCCAACCCCCCCTATGTGCCGTCGGCGGAGTACGCTGAACTGCCCCTCGAGGTGCGGGACCACGAGCCCCGGGAGGCCCTTTTGGCGGGAGGGGACGGCACCTCTTTCCACCTGCGCATCCTCGATGGGGCGGGGAGCTGGCTGGCCCCCGGCGGCTGGTTCATCCTCGAGGGAGGGGCGCGGCAGGTGCCCGGCCTGAAGGGTGCGGCGGAGGAAAGAGGCTTCACGAAAGTGGAGGCGCTGCGCGACCTCAACGGCATGCCCCGCTTTCTCGAGGGCATGCGACCTCCGCGCTGAGAGCGGTGACAGCGTTTTCCGCTGCGGTACGGTGCCCCCGAAACCCCCTCGAGCCCCTTTTGCTATAATCTTCAACAGGATTCCCGGGGCTCAAGAAGGAAGGAAATGAACGGGGACGTCCCATCGGAAGGACAGGCGCCGCCGGGCGAATTCGACGCGGAACTGTCCAGGCAGGCGGTCGAGCTGCTCATCGCCCTCAACGCCGCCATGGTCAACATCCACATGTATCCCCCCACCAGCGACATGATCGCCACCTCGGTGGAGGCCGGTTACGAACGCGTCACCCGCATCCTCGAGAAGCACGGCAAGCTGAGCTTAGGGGAGGCCAACAACCTGCTCCTGGTCAACGGGGTCAAGCTGGAGGAGAAGGACCAGGCCCGCGCGCCGGTGGTGGCCTTTCTTACCTCGCTGCGGCGGCGAGACATCTACAGCATCACCATATCGTCCGGCCTCACCGCCCAGGAGTTCCGCCTGTTCCTGGAGGTCCTGGCCCAGGAGCCGGAGAAGCTGCGGGCGGCGGGAGGCCTCACCGGGGCGCTTAAGGAGCGGCACGTGGAGAGCATCCTGGTCAACGAGAGGCGGTACATATCGGTATCCGAGGACGAGGAGATCGCCGCGCAGGTACGGGAGGAGAAGAGCGAGGCGGAGGAGGCCCTGGCCCGCCTGCGGGAGGAGGAGATAAGGCGCCTCACCGAGAAGCTCAAGGACGAGCGCTTCATCGGGTTCATACTGGGGAGGGAGAGACGCGAGGAGTTGGGGGAGGAGGCGCTGGCGGACATCATGGGCAACCCGCCGCGCATGGGCATCCTGCTGCGCCAGGCCATCCGGGAGATAGTGGCCGAGTTGGAGGACCCCGAGGAGGCGCTGGGGGCCGTGCTCGGGGGGCTGGAGAGGGCGGCCGTGCTTCTGAGCGAGTTGGAGCAGGCCGAGCTGGCGGAGATGGATCGGGCGGAGCTGTGCAAGGCCGTGGGTTTCCTGGAGCCCTCCGAGCTGAAGGAGTACTTGCTCGCTTCGCTGCCCCCCGCTCTGGATGCCCTGCAGCTTCGCCGCCAGATCCTGGAGTCCCTGCGCGAGAACAAGGTGTTGGACCTGCTGGAGAACGTCATCCGAGAACACGATTCGCTGAAGGCCCAGAGCGCGCAGCGCGAGCAGAACCCCGACCTGGAGAAGCGCTATCAGGACCTCTCCTCCCTAATCGATGAGATCTACACCTCCTCGGTGGGGAAGCCCTGGGAGGCGGCGGTGAGCGACCGCATCTTCCAGGCGGACATGTGGAAGAAGATAAGCGAGTCGCGCGAGGCAGGAGGAGAGGCGGGGGCCAGCACCCTGGTCTACCAGATCTCCAGCTTCCTGGTCAGCGAGGGTTTGGGGCTGGACATAGACGAGCTCGCCAAGGGGCTGAGCGTCGACGAGAGCATCCCCCGCCTCATCGAGAAGCTCTACCGCAGCAGCCGCCCCGAGGCGGCGGAAAAGCTCATCCGCAGCCTCATCGACAACCTCAACGACATGAGCCCGGAGATACGCTTGAAGACGGCCCAGACCCTGCAGCGGCTGCCGCAGATAATCCAGTCCGCCCAGGCCATCCAGGAGGCGGCGGTGGCCCAGGAGCTCAAATCGCAGCTGTTGGGAAGGCTGGAGAAGGAGAGGGAGCTCGACGAGATCTACGAGGCCCTGGCCGCGAGCCTGGCCTCCCTGGCCGCCCAATTCATCCTCAACAAGGACTACCGCGATTCCCTGGACATCATCGACACTTTCTGGAGGCACCGCAGCCCCTCGGAGATGCGCAAACCGGAGCAGCAGAAGGCCGCCGAGAGGGCCATCGCCTCCATCGCCACCCCCGAGCTGCTGGACGCCCTGGTGGAGGTGCTCAGGGAGGGCGATATCGAGACCATCACCCAGGTGGCCAACATCCTCATCAAGTTCGAGAACCGCTCGGTGCAGCCGCTCATCCAGGTCATCAAGGAGAGCGACGACATCCTGGTGCGCAAGGTCACCTTCGACGCCCTGGAGTACATAGGCAAGGACGCCATCAAGTCGCTCATCAACGACCTGGAGAGGTACGACCCCTGGCATATGTACCGCAACATCATCTCCATCCTGGCGGAGATAGGCAACCGTTCCATCATCCAGTCCATCTCCCGCTTCATCAACCACGCCAACCCCGAGGTGCGCCGGGAGACGGTGAAGGCGCTGGGGCGCATCCGCACCTCCGAGAGCGTTTCCCTGTTGGTGGAAGGGCTGAAGGACCGCGACGACCAGGTGGTCAGGGAATGCTGCCTGGCCCTGGGCCGCATCGGCGACATCTCCACCAGCCCCGCCCTGCTGGAGATAATCAAGCCCCCGCGGAGCATGCGCTATAAGCGCTCCTATCCTCCTTTCGTGCAGGCGGCGGCGGTCTGGGCGCTGGGCCAGGTGGGCGACTACTCCTCGGTCCCGGCCATCTCCCGCATCCTGCGTCGCCGATACTGGATGCCGGTGCGCCGCTCCCGCTACTCCGAGGTGCGCCGGGAGGCGGCCCGGGCGCTGGCCAGCATCGGCTCCCCGGAATGCCGCGAGATACTCGCCCGCTGCTCCTCCGACCGGGACGCCGGGGTGAGCCGGGCCTGCCAAGAGGGGCTGCGGGCCCTGCAGATGCGGAAGGCGGTCGGCGGCTGAGGGACTGGCGCCGCTGCGCCGAAGGCACGGCCTCTCCGGGCTTTTCTCCGTGGAAGCGGCCTTTACGGCTTAAGCGCCTCGTTCGGCCCTCAACCCCTGATCGCCGGCGCGCTGCAGGTCCTCCAACTCCCACACCTCATCGCAGAGGAGTTCCAGCAGGGAGAGGTCGTGGCTGATGACCAGGATCCCGAAGCCGGCCTTCTCCCGCTTTTTCCCGACTACCTCCCAGATTAGGGCCTGGGTGACCGGATCGAGCATGGTGGTCATCTCATCGGCGATGAGGTAGCGGGTCCGCGGCCCCAGGACCCGGGCCAGGCAGAAGCGCTGCAGCTCTCCCGCCGACAGTTCGTTGGGCCACCTGTTCAGCCAGGAAGGGTCTA
>JACVIY010000160.1 GCA_015711755.1 Candidatus Geothermincola secundus
CAACGCCCTTGGCCACGATTTCGCGTTCCCCGGCCATCGAGCCAGAGACGTCCACCGCGGCCACGAACGGCCCCCTCTTCGCAGCCTCGCCGGAGGGAAGCCAGCCGAGCAGGCCCCTCTCCGCCCACGCGGCCATCTGCTTGGCCCGCACCACCGCCGGTGCGTTCGGGTGCAGAAGGGCAAGCTCGCCCGGAAACACCCTGGTCAGGTCGCGGGTCAGACCCGTCTTGGCCGGAACCGGCCCGCGTGCCACCCGCTCCCTCCTGACCTGGAGGGCGATGCCGCGCATCCGCCCCGCCACCTCCGCAATTCGGCGAATTTTCGCCGAATTGCGTTTCATGAACTCCAGCGCGGCGGTGGGGTCAACCCGCACCTCGCTCCCCGGACCAAGCCCCCAGCCGGCCAGGGTCTGGGCCATCTCCCGCCCGGCCCTTCCCGCCTCCCGCACCGCGTGGGCGATGGAGGCTTGGACCATCTTGTCCTTCTGCGCCCGCTCCAGGGCGGCCAGCCCGGCCCGCGCCGCCGCCTGCGCCTCTTGGCGCAGCACTGCGGCCGCGGCACGCGCCGCAACGGCTTGCTCCTCCATGCCCGCCGCTCCGTATCCCGCTGCCAAGGCCTCCTGCTCCTCGGCGGCCCTCGCAGCCTCGGCCGCTTCCTCCTGGCGCTTCAGCGCCTCTTGAAGAGCCTCCTCCGTAGTGAGGCTCTCCCACAGGAGCCCCGCGGCGGCAAGCGCTGCGGGAAGGTTGGCGACCGTACTGGTCCGCCCCTTCTCCCACCCCTGGAGCGATTGCGCCCACTCCAGGAGGGCGCGGTTGACGGCGCGCTCCGGAGGAGCGGGATCGCGGAAGGAAGGGTTGGCTTCATATAGGGCATAAAAACCGTCACCCGCCAGGTCGCCTTGCGCCTCATCCGCGGGCTCACGGCTGAGGCGCAGGGTGAGCAGCCGTCCCAACGCCCTCTCGGAAGGCGAGAGGGCGAGGCACGACACCTGCGGGAGCAACTCGATGTCAACCATCTCTTGGCTCCTTGCCGCTGACGGCGGCGGCGAACCACTCCGTCAGCGTTCGGATCGCCTCGGGGACTCGAGGGTCATCCCCGCCGACCTGGCGCAGAGTGGCCTGCGTGCCGGCCAGAACCTGGCCCAGCTCGGCCACTTTGGCCGTCCTTGCCCCTGGGTCGCCGATGGCGGCGACCTCCCGGAATTTGGCAAGGGCCTGCGCCATCGCCGCCTCGATTGCGGCGCCGACGGCGTCCACGATCGAGAGGGCGATCTGCGCCCAGCTCGCCGCCTCTTCGGGGGTCGGTGCCGGCCAAGCCCACCGGAGCACCCTGGCGGCCTCGTCCGGGAGAGCGGCAAAGTCTGCTTCCCCGGTGGTGTACACCCCTACCCGGTACACCAGCCTTGCCCACTGGGCGAGGCGACGGGGGTTCACCCGCCGCCCTTGGGCCTGGGCCTCCTGGGTCAACTGACTCAGGAGCTCACCAACGGCCCGCAGGGCCTTTTCCCCCGGCCTAGTCGCCCGTACCTCCAGCACGGTCTCCCAGCCCGGGATCTCCCCGGGCACAGACAGACCGTCATCCCCGGCCGCCAGGTGAGCGCCGACCACAGCCCTCGGGTCGAGGCTCTCCGGCTGGAGCCAGAGCCAGAGGGCGATCCTGTCCCGGAGCGCTTCCACCCTCTCCCCCTGGGCCACGAAGTTAGCCGTAGCCCAGGCGACCGGGGCTGTGTCCGGACTTAGGTCGAGGCGGTCGAGGACGTCTAGCAAGACGTCGAACACGACCTCGTTGGCCCGGAATATCTCGTCAAGTATGACGAGCCGGGCACGCGGATCGTAGGGGGTGCCGCCCACGACCCTCTCGAGCCGCCCCTGGAGCAGGGCGGCGGGGTCGTATGCCCCGCGGACTGCTTCTGGCGGGGTGCTTGGATCCAGGCGAACCAAGCACCACCGTCCGTCCCCGGCGACCCTGGCGGCCATCGCCCGGGCGATGGCCGTCTTGCCCCACCCCGGGGCCCCAAGCACTACGGCGTGCTGACCGGATAGCACGCCGGCAATAAGGCAGTCACGGATGTCTGAAACATAGCTTCCGATAAATGTGCTCATCTCCCCCTCCTCAGCAGTGGGGTGATTTCCCACCCAACGGGGCGGACGTTCTCCCTGGCCGTCCACCCCGTATCACGCCGACGCCGGGTGGCGTCGGCGTCGGCGATGTTGACACTATCCCGCCCCACGTTGAGGACAACCGCCCTCGCCCCGGGGCGGAACAGGCCGCCCTCCTGGACCACTTCCACCACCATCCCCGGGAGAAGCTGGACGGGCATATCCAAAGCTCCTCCCTCGCCCAGCACCGGCACGTAGGTGCCGGTGCTGGGGTCGAATAACTCGACGCGTGTGGCGCCTAGCCGGACGGCGATGGCCCCGGCAGCCATCGCCACCTCCGTGGTCATGCGGCCGTTGAGCCGCATGACCCCTCCCAGCAGAGAGGGGGCAATATCGTGGAGGTGCAGCTGCATCTCGTCAACGAAGGCTGCCAGGAGCCTACCTTTGGTATACCCGGCCTCGGGGCCGGGCAATGAGAGGTAGATGCTCACTGCCTTGTCCATCACTTCAACACGCTCTATTATCATTTTTTTCCTCCTTGGGCGGTGGGACAACCACCGCCCCGTTCACCGTGAAAGCCCGAAGCCAAGGCTTGGCGGCGAACACGAACGCCGCCACCACCGCAGGCTCAGGAGAGAAGATATGCACGAATCTCCCGGCCAGGTCCTTCATCCCCGGCTCGGAACGAGCCAAGGCTTCAACGCCGGCCCTGATCTCCTGCGGGGTCTTCGTGCCGTCCAGGTTGATGACGACCCCGCCATCAACTATTCTCACTTCAATGCCTTCTACACAAACACTACCAGGGAAAACGCCGTTTGAAGAAACACTACTTGAGGAAACATCATTGCTGGGAACACTAGGGGAAATCTCAATATGTTTCACTTCTTTTTCCTCCTTTCCACAGTATTTCTCGCCCCGCAGAGGGCTTCTTTTTTTTTCGCATTCATATTACAATCGTATTAGTCAAGGAGTTAATGTTAAAATTTGGCGGTGAACGCTGAGTTTGACGATTCATCTCATACCTGCTAGTCATGCCATAGGCTGTGGAGGGAGCGCTCCTCGTCAGAGGGAGGTCACGCGGTCGCGGTAGAACTTGACATCATATCGAGGTCCTGAATGCGCGTGAGGGAAAAGGGAAAAGAGGAGGCTGGCCAAAGCCAGCCTCTCTTGCGTTTCACGTGAGGAGCCGACGGGACCGCAGTCTCCCCACGCTCTTTTCAGGCGGGAGGAGGGAGCTTGCCCACCCGGCAAGGGCGAAGCCCCCATCCCGTTATTCGCCTGGAGAGTATTATACATGGAATTTCTCTTTTAGGCAAGCGTGCAGAAATCAGCAAGC
>JACVIY010000161.1 GCA_015711755.1 Candidatus Geothermincola secundus
CGTAACCGACATCGTTACTGGGGATCTGTTGGTGGGGGCGGAGGCTGTGGGCCTCTGAGCAGGGAAAACATCATTGGTCGACCCGCGGATTGTGAATTTTTGTGAATCGGTGTCTGACACCGTTACTATCGCATGAACGCACGGGGCAGCGGATGACTACAGCGAGCCGCGGCTCTCTCAACGGGCCCATTCTGCCGCCGTCCGGAGTCGCGGCTCGCGGCAGTGGGCGCTTCAGGCGATGGTCTTTCCCCGCGCCTCGCGCCGCGGAGCGTACTCCTCCTCCCAGACGGGGTCGGCGATGGCTCCATAGGCCGCGCCGTACTCGTCCAGCGCCTCCGCCAGAGCGGTGATTATCCCCTCCGCCTCCGGGTGGGTGGGGAAGGCGGCATTGGCGGTTACCAGCTCGCGCAGGATGTGCGGGTGGTCGATTATCATGCAGGGCCGCAGCAGGTTCTCGCTGAAGGGCTGCCTTTCCCGTATGGCCCTGAAGAAGGGGGAATCCAGCACGTCCCGCAGGGACTTGCGCTTGATGTTGTCCACCGAGAAGTGTGCGAAGACGCAGGGCTCCACGTCGCCTTTGCAGTTGATGTGCAGGTAGGAGCGGCCTCCTGAGAGGCATCCCCCTACCAGGGGCCCGTCGTTCCAGAAGTCGGACAGCAGTATCTGCTTCTCGCGGCGCAGCCGGTTTACCTCCCTGCGCCGGTACTCGCGCTGCTCGGGCGTGGTCATCAGCTCCAGGGAGGGCTCCGTCCCCACCGGCATGTACTGGAAATACCATCCGATGAAGCACCCCTTGCCGATGTAATGGTCAACGAATCCCTCGCTCACCACCAGCTCGTTGTTGAAACGGGTGGCGGTGGCGGAAAAGCCGAACAGGGCCCCGGCCTCGCGCAGGTTGTCCATGGCCCGGCTCACCTTGGCGTAAACGCCTTTTCCTCGGCGTCGATCGGTCTCCTCCTCGTATCCCTCCACGGAGATGCAGGGCATCAGGTTGCCCAGAGAAGCGATGCGCTCCGCCTTATCCTTGTCTATGAGGGTGCCGTTGGTGTACATCATGAAAGTGAGGTCGGGGTGCCTTTTCACCGTCTCAAGCAGCGGTTCGTAGAGCAGGGGCTCGCCGCCGGAGATGACCATGAAATATATGCCCATCTCCTCCGCCTCGGTGAGCACCCGCTCGAAGACCTCGGCAGGCAGGTCCTCCTGCCGCTCGTACATGCCCGCGTAGCATCCCTCACAGGCGAGGTTGCAGCGCATGGTGGGGCTGATCACCAGCACTATGGGCGGGCTGAAGCCGTTCTTCTTCTGGAATGCGTCGCGCAGCGGCTCCTTGTAAAAGAGTGCGTTGGTGATGAAATTCACCGCTCCGCGGCGGGTGTTGCGGTGAAGGCGGGGGAAGCGCCGCTTCACCTGGAGGATGAGGGCTCGCACGAACTCCTGCGCCTCCGGGTAATTGAGATTGCTGACGTATCTCTCCGCCCGCGCCAGCAGAAAGTCCTCGCTGACCATGGGAAGGGCGAAGACCATACCGTTGAGGGTCTTTTTCACCGCATAGCTCTTCAGGTTGGTGACCTTTTCCTTCACGTCTCCGTCCTTCATGCCGCACCTCCGCTTCTCATCTTTTTCCCCGTCTTGCCCTCTCTGCGCTCCTTGGCATCCCGGATCTCCAACCCCTCCAGCACCAATCGAACAGCCTGGCTGGAAGCGCTGGCCGCCTGATCGCCGAGTTTCCCCCTCTCGAACTCGATGCCGTAGAGGATGACCATGCCCACCACCATTCCCGCCAGGGCCCTCGACGCCGCCTTAAGGTCCAGTTGGGAGCCGAAAACCCCCTCCTCCACCCGCTTGCTCAGATAGCCTTCGACCAGCTCCAGGGCCGGCCCCAGGGAACGTTTCGCATACATCTTGCGGATGTAAGGATCGCGCAGGATCTCGCTCAAGAGGAAGATGAACTCCCTCGCGTTGTCGTGGCCGAACCTGAGGCAGGCCTCCACCAGCCCGGAAAGGAGGTCGCGGTCGTCCATCTCTTCGGCCAGGCCGAAGAACTGCCTCAGCGGTTCCACCAGCAAGTGACTCTCCATAATGGACAGGAGGATCTCCTGCTTGGTGCGGAAGTAGATGTAGATGGTCCCCACCGCCACCCCCGCCTCGCGGGCTATATCGGGCATGGTGGCTTTGCCGAAACCCTTGCCGGAGAAGACGCGCATGGCCGCTTCCTGGATGCGGGCCCGCTTCTCCCGGAACGCAGCATCGCGCTGCGGTGGATCGGGTTGCGGTTTGGCTGACCGCTCGGCCAAAATCCTCCCCCTCGCTCCATGCTGAATGAATGTTCATTCATATCTTAAGGCAGCGCGAGGTCCAAGTCAATCGGAGGGTTCGAGCATGAAGGAGAGTATCGCGGAAGCGGCATCCTCAGGCATCTGCACCGTGAAGTCGTGCCCCACCCCGGGGAAGGTCAGCAGGCGGGAGCGGGGTATGCGCTCCGAGAGCAGTCGGGCGTTCTCCGGCGGGACGATGCCGTCCTCTTCTCCGTGCAGGATCAGGGTAGGGATCCTCAAGCGGGGAAGCCGTTCCCAGCTGTCGAAACCGGCTACCGCCTCCGCTTGCAGGCGCACCGTCTCCATCGGCACCGGGTCCGCAAACGCCCTTTTCAAGTAGGATCGTATGGCTTCCCTATCCCGCTTCACGAAATCCGGCATGAACACCGCCTTCAGCCACTCCTCCTCCACTCCCTCACCGGAGGCCCGCGCCGCCAGTGCCCGCGCCGCGCAGGGGGTCGGCGGCAGGGCCCGCGCGCCGCCGCAGTGGGTGGCCCCCAGGGCCAGCCGCCCCACCAGGGCGGGATAGCTCAGGGCGAGCTCCTGCGCCACCATGCCTCCCATGGAAAGCCCGAACACCCCCACGCCTTCCATCCCCAGGCCCAGAAGCAGCGAAGCGGCATCGTCCGCCAGCCGCCTGATGGTGTACTCGCCGCCGTGATGGATGCTGCCCCCGGTGCCCCGGTGGTCCAGTAGAACGAGGAGCAAGCTCTCCTTCAGCGGAGCGAGGAAACGAGGGTCCCACCAGCCCATATGCGATGCGTATCCCCTCAGCAGCAATAGGGGATATCCCGCACCCGCCATCAGGTAGCTAATCTCGGCTCCCGGTACCGCCATCCTGGGCATGCCCTCGCCCCCTCCGCGGGATCCGACCTCCGCCTTTCGCATCCCTAAACCTCACCGCCGCGGGAACCGCTCCTCATCTTCATCTCGGCTCCC
>JACVIY010000162.1 GCA_015711755.1 Candidatus Geothermincola secundus
ACGGTCTCCGCCACGTCCTCCGGCCGCAGCCCCGAGCAGAAGGCGTAACCCAGGCGTCCCCGCTCCAGCACGCGCACCCCCACGCCGCGGGAGGCCGAGGAGCTCAGCTCCTCCACCTTCCCCTCGAAGGCCTTGACGGTGAGCCCCCGAGAGTCCTGCACGTATATCTCCGCCACGGACGCGCCCAGGCGCCGCGCCTCCTCCGCCCAAGCCCCGGCCAGCTCCCGCAGCCCGTCCTCGCTCATCATCTCCATGCCGACATCCCCTCCGTGATAGAAACCCGATGCGCCCTCCATGCGGGGCCCGCGCCCCGCCCGCCATCCGCCGCTATCCGGCCTCCGCGGTGCCGCCCACCACCATCTCCCGCACCCGCAGGGTGGGCTGTCCGGTGGAGACGGGGACCGACTGCCCGTCCTTGCCGCACATCCCCGCGTCGAAATCGAGGTCGTCCGCCACCGCGTCGATGAGCTCCAGGACCCGCGGCCCGTTGCCGATGAGAGTGGCCCCCCTGATGGGATCGCCCAGGCGCCCTCCCTCCACCAGGTATCCCTCGGTGACGGCGAATATGAAATCGCCGGTCACCGGGTTGACCTCGCCTCCCCCCAGCTTCCTCGCATATATGCCCCTGGGGGTATCGGAGAAGATCTCGTCGGGGGAAAGGCCCCCGGGAGCGATGAAGGTGTTGGACATGCGGGGTATGGGAGGATGGCGGTAGGACTGCCTGCGGCCGTTCCCGGTGGGTGCCGCGCCGTCGCGCCTCGCCCGCTTGAGGTCGTTCAGGTAGGAGCGCAGCACCCCTTCCTCGATGAGGGGGGTGCGGGACGCGGGCGTGCCCTCGTCGTCCAGGCGGTAGGAGCCCCAGATGCCCGGCAGCGTCGGGTCGTCATAGGCGAAGACGAGCTCCGAGGCCACCTTCTCCCCCAGCTTGCCCGCGAACACCGAGGCCCGCTTGAAGACCGCGTCCGCTTCCAAGCCGTGCCCGCAGGCCTCGTGGAAGAGCACCCCGCCGGTCCCGTTGGCGATTATCACCGGGAACGGCCCGGAGGGGGCGGGGCGGGCTTCCAGCATGGTCAGGGCCTGCCGCGCCGCTGCCGCCCCCAGCTCCCCAGGGTCGTGGCGGCGGAAGAGCTCGTAGCCGCCCAGCATGCCCGGGGCCTCGTATCCCGTCTGGATCTCCCCGCCCCGGGCCGCCACCGCCTGCACCAGCATCCGCACCCTCACCCGCTCATCCTCCAGGCGGCGGCCGTCGCTGGAGGCCACGAACACCCGCTGCCGGCTCTCTCCCAGGGCCACGATGACCTGCACCACCTCCGGCCCCTGGCGGCGCGCCGCCTTATCCGCACGCGAGGCCAGCTCCAGCTTCTCTTCCCTCGGGACTTCCTCGGGCGGCCTCTCCGGCGGGAGGAGCTCCGCCTCCTCCGGGCGCGCCCCCGCCGTGAGGTCCACCGACGCGCCGCCCGCCCTGCCCCTGGCCGCCGCCGCCGCGGCCGCCGCCGCCTCCATCAGGGAGCCCTCGCTGAGGTCGTCGGTGTAGGCGTAGGCCGTGGATTCCCCGTAGACAACGCGCACTCCCGCCCCCGTCTCCCTCCCGGTGGAGTTCTCCTCCACCTTGCCCTCCTCCAGGCGCAGGGTGTAGCTCTTGCGGCTCTCCGCGAAGACCTCAGCGAATTCGCCCCCGTCGCGCAGGGCGCGCCGCAGAACCTTTTCGGTAACGGACTCGTCCAGCATCACCGCTCCTTTCGCGCATAAAGACCCGCCCCCCGCCGATGAGATGCGGCGGCAGCCCGGCCTGCCGGGACTTTAAAGTGAGGTCTCCGCCTCCGCCAGGCGCCTCCCTCCCTCGTCCGTCAGGACGAAAGAGGCCCTCCCCGAGATCCCCAGTTCCCCTCGGGATATGCTCACCACGGAATAGGGGCAGGTCAAGGCCTGGGAGACCATGCTGCCCGGCGGGGGGTCCTTCAGCTCGGCGACCACCTCCACCGAGCCGTCTCCCACCCGCACGGCGGACACCTTCAATGAGTAGCCGCCGGTGGGCATGACCCCCCGGAAGGCGGCCACGACTATCTCCGATACGGGATCGAAGCTCGCGGTTTGAGGGATGCCGCCTTCAAGGGCAGAGGCGTGGAGCCGCGACCACAGGCTCTCCCATCCCGCCTCATCAGTTATCACCTCCAGGCGGGGGCCCTCTCCCGTTCCGAGCGTCCCGCCGCCGCATGAGGTGCCGCTCTCTATCTCCCTGAAAGGCACCTTCCGCGCAGTCCCGCTCCTGCCGCAAGAGAGGCACGCGAGCGGCAGTGCCGCCAGCAATGCGGCCGCCGCGATCCTTCTTCTGAAAGACGCAGCGGCAGCGCGGCACCCGGCCTCAGTCGCATATTCCCCGTGCTGTCTTTTCATGGCTGACATTGTATGCCATCTGCCGCGCCTTGCGCTTCTTGGTACCGGAAGAGTCGATCTCGCGCCGCCTTCGCTCAAGAATAACGCCCTTTGTTGGGTTCTCCCGTTCGCGATCCGATAAAAGGATGGATCCGTCGACAGTCCATTTCAAAACCGCCGTACATGAACCGCAACGGGCGTTTGGCCGCGGTTAAGAAACGCAATAAAGAATTTGTTCCAGCTCGCTTGATCAACGGCATGTCCACGATGTCGATCAGAAAGCGGGGAGGTGTATCTCAAAAGCGCAGGGTGAATAAGGGCTTTTAGCTGCGTCGTCGACCGGGACGCCTCCACCCGTGTGGAGGCGAGCACCCCGGTCATCTGCGAGAGGGCCATGTACGACGACTCCCGCACCTGGGCCCACGACTCGGTCGGCTATTATCCCTGATCCTAGCGTCGCCCATGGAGAGAAGGGGCCCCGGGGGACCGGGGCCCTCTTTCCACATACACATCGCGTCTTCAGGGCGGAACCATATCGGTGGGATTCCTTGACAGACGCCAGGAAACGCCAATATGATCGACCTGAGATCGGACCAGCTTTTCCCGCTCTGGGTGTCGGTTCGTTTCTATGTGGGCTTTGAGGGGGGGGCGATATGGAGAGCTCCCTCCCCGCGGAGTGAAAGGAGGGGGCATGTCAACCGCAGAAAAAAGATCGGAGTCCCGCATCTTTTCCGTAAGGAAGGCCGCAGGGCCGCCGCGCTTCATGATCCGCCTGGCCTGCGCCCTGCTGCTGGTTCTGGCCATGCTTCCCGCAC
>JACVIY010000163.1 GCA_015711755.1 Candidatus Geothermincola secundus
CCGAGCGTTCGAGCCGAACGCGAACTTCCAAAGAAGGGCCCCGGCAGGACCGGGGCCCTTTCCTTTGGTTCAGCCCTTCACTTTTCACTTTTCCAACCATAAGTCCGCGAAGCCGCCTGCGCATCCTCGTGGCGGACACCTGCGCCATGCCGGCCCCACCCGATCAAGCCCGCTCCGGCACATGCCCGCGGGAGCGTTGCCGCAGGTTACCCGCGGGTGCAATAATGTTCCCGTATCCTTTGCCGGCAGATCCCCGTAAAATGGCGGGGACATCTGAAAAAGAGAGGTGGGACATGAGGGCAGCGGCCAGGCGGATCGCGCGGTTCGTCCTCAAGGCGGCGGTGTTGTTCGCCTTTCTTTTCCTGGCGCTTCCGCGGGCAGCGGCAGAGGCGGCGCGCCGTTGGGGAGAAAGGCACGGCTACGCCATGCATCAGTTCAAGTTCACCGCGCGGGACGGCACCCGACTCTCCGGGGTCCTCTACGTGCCGCTGTCTCCCCCTGACAGGCCGAGCGGATATCCGGCGCTGGTCATGGTGCATTCCTGGGTGATGTCCCGCTGGCAGATACACCTCTACGCCCCCTATTTCGCCAGGGACGGCTATGCGGTGCTCTCCTACGACTGCAGGGGTTGGGGGTCCTCGCGCGGCCAGGTGCAGTGCGCCGACCCCGAATACGAGCTCTGCGACCTGGAGGACGCGCTGGACTGGCTCACGTCCCAGGAGCTCGCGCCGATTGACAAGGAGCGCATCGGCATGACCGGCATCTCCTACGGCGGCGGGCACTCCTTCCTCATCGCCGGGCGCGACCCCCGCATCCGCACCATCGTTCCCATGCACGGATGGACCGACTTGAGGGAGTCCCT
Source organism: Candidatus Geothermincola secundus (assembly GCA_015711755.1). Lineage (GTDB taxonomy): Bacteria > Actinomycetota > Geothermincolia > Geothermincolales > Geothermincolaceae > Geothermincola_A > Geothermincola_A secundus. Next base: position 863 of record JACVIY010000163.1, read on the forward strand.
GGTGCCCGGCGGCTCGCTCAAGTACCTGTGGGGCCTGCTCCTGCTGTTCTCCGCCTCCTGGGCCACCAAATGCGACCCCCGCAACCGCTTATACCGCTGGACCCTCTCCCTGCTCCTGGGTCTGAGGGATTATCAGGTGGCCCTGCGCGACCTGGACCGCCGCTCCGCCCTGCCCGCCGCGGCGGAAACGGACATACCCGTCTTCATCGTGGGCTCCTGGCACGACGACCTCTTCGAGCCCAATCAGATGCTCCGCTACTACGAGGCGCTGCGCTCCCCCAAGCGCCTGTACATCGGGCGCTTCCCCCACGGCGTCGATGCGGGCTTGGGACCGAGACTCTGGGGAAGGGAGCTCTGGGCCGAGGCCAAGGACTGGTTCGACCGCTGGCTAAAGGAAAAGGAAAGCGGGACGGGCGACGGAAAGCCCGCCGTCCTCGTCTATCGGGAAAGGGAGAAGGGAACGGTGTCCCTGCCCGAGTGGCCGCCCCCGGGGCTCGAGACCGTGGCCCTGCACCTGAAGGCGGAGCAGCTCGAAGGACTGGCGGGAAGGCTGACGGACAGCGCGCCCGAAGGCGAAGGGAGCGTCCTCCTGCGCAACACCTGGTTCAGCCGGGCCACCTCCGGCCCCTCCGTGCTCCGCCCCCAGCCCCTGGGCATCCCCGTGCCGGGACCGCGCCGCGACCGCCCCCCCGCTTTCGCTTCCTTCATATCGGAGCCCTTCGAGTCGGGGCTGGACATACTGGGCATACCGCGCCTGGAATTGCGCCTGCGACCCGAGAACGAGCGCTGCCAAGTTAACGCTTTTCTGTACGACGAGGGGAGAAAGGGCCTACCCCGCCTGATCACCTACGGGACCCGCACCGTCTCGGATCTGCGTCCCGGTGAGGAGGCGTTTTTACAGATGGAGCTGGTGGCCTGCGAGTGGTGGCTGGAAAGGGGGCACCGCCTGCGCCTGACCTTGAGCGCCAGCAACGCCCTTTTCGTCCAGCCCCTCCGGGAGAGGTTCTCCTTCGAGGTGCTCTCCGGCGGGGACAGCCCTTCCGCCCTGTTCCTGCCGGTCTTGAGATAGGAGAGGAGCGACATGACCTACCCGACGACCAGGAGGAGGAAGGTTTTTCCACTGGCCTTTCTTCTGACGGCGTCGGCATTTATCGTCAACGCAGTCAATCCGTCAGCACACTTACCGGCGCAAGCGGCCGATGGGACCGCGGCGGTGGGGATTACCGAAGCGGCGAACCGCTGGTACTTCGCCGAGGGCTACACCGGTGACGGGTTCCAGGAATGGCTCTGCCTGTACAACCCCGGCGATGAAACCGCGGTTGCTCGCGTAGACCTCGTCTTCCCGGACGCTCCGCCCTCTTCCCTCGAACTCCCCATCGGGCCCCGCTCCCGCTCCACCCTGGACGTCAACACCGCGGCGGGAAGGGGCTCCGACGTCTCCATCGTGGTGGATTCAAACCGCGAGGTGGTGGCGGAGCGCCCCATCTACTTCACTTATCGGGGCAAGTGGAGCGGCAGCACGGTGTCTCCGGGATGCAGCTCCCCCAACCGGGGTTGGAGCTTCGCCGAGGGGACCACCAGGGAGGGCTTCGAGGAGTGGTTGTGCCTGCTCAATCCGGGCGACCACGCCTTGGAGGCGGATGTGATATTGGCCCTGGAGGACGGCACGCAGATGGAACTGCGATTGGAACTGCCGTCCATGCGCCGACGCACCATCGAGGTGAACGCGGTGGTCGGACCGGGCCGGGACGTATCCGCCTGCGTGGTAGCGGGAGGGGACATCCTGGCCGAGAGAGCCATGTACTTCCTCTACCGCGGTCGCTGGCAGGGGGGGCACGCCTCGCTGGGACGCCCCCTCGACTCCTCCTCCGCGACCCGCTACTTCGCCGAGGGATACACGGGCCCGGGGTTCGAGACCTGGCTGTGCCTGTACCTCCCCGCCCGGCCGGAGGAAGGCGGCGCGAGCGAAGGACAGGCGAAGGACGCCATCCCCGTCGAGCTCGCCTTCTTCTTCGAGGACGGCTCCTCCCGCGTGGAGACGGTGGCCATCGAAGCCGGCCGCCGATACACCTTCTTCCTCAACCAGTGGCTGGGAGAGGGCATGGATGTATCGATAAGGGCCAGCGGCCCTCACGGCCTCATGGCCGAGCGGCCCATGTATTTCAACTACAAGGGGACCTGCAGGGGGGGACACGTGACCTCCGGTGCGGACCGCCCGTACGAGCGCTGGCTTTTCGCCGAGGGGACCCTGCGCCCCGG
>JACVIY010000164.1 GCA_015711755.1 Candidatus Geothermincola secundus
AGGAGCTCCATACTCGGGACTTTCGGGAGTACGGCGAACTGCCGGATCGGAGGTCTGCAATATGCGGTCATGGGTTAGAAAACGGGAGGTTCTGCTGCTCATACTGGCCTGCGCAGCGGCGGTCGCTGCATCCCTTTTTTTCGAGGGACCCCGGCAACTGTACGCCAAGGCCGTGTATATCTGCCTTGACTGCATAGGGCTCGCATGAGGGGTGAGCCGTGCGCGGGCGCAGGGTCTTCCAGGTTATGGGGACGGTCGCTCTGAACCCGTATGTCCCCTATTTTCGGGAAAGGGTCATCTATCAGGGAGGCGCCAAGTACCTGTGCGCTCCCGGCCTGAACTGCTACGCCTGCCCGCTGGCCGTGTTGTCCTGTCCGATAGGGGGACTGCAGCTGGCTTTTGCCCGTTTGTCCTCAGCCATGCGCGGACTCAAGGAGGCCGCGGGGCTATTCCTTTATGTGATGGGTTCGTTGGGGTTGCTCGGCTGCGTTTTCGGGCGCATGCCCTGCGGATGGATCTGTCCCTTCGGTCTCCTGCAGGACCTCGTCTTCCGCATCCCCCTGCCCGAGCTGCGGATGCCGCGCCGCCTCAACCGCCTCCGCTACCTGACCTTGGTCATAGCGGTGGGGCTGCTCCCCGCCCTTACCGGCGTGAGCTGGTTCTCCCGGCTTTGCCCCGCAGGCACCCTGGAGGGAGGGCTGCTGCTGAAGGCCGCTCCTCCGGCGGCATCGCTCCCGCCGAGCGGATGGTTTTTCTGGCTCAAGGTAGGGCTGCTGATCGCCTTGATCGTCTGGATGGCCGCGAGCAAGCGCCCATTCTGCCGCCTGTTCTGCCCCCTGGGAGCCATCCTCGGTCTCTTCAACCGGGTGAGTCTCTACCGTATGTGGGTTAGAGAGGAGAGCTGCGTCAAGTGCGGGGCCTGCCGCAAGGTCTGCCCGGTGGATATAGACATATACCAGGACCCGGATTCGCCGGACTGCATCAGGTGTCTGGAATGCAGAGATGCCTGCCCCCGCGCCGCGATCGATTCCGGTTTCCGCCGCCCCCGTTGAACGTGAAAGCATATTTACTCAGGGGGAGATGACCCTCTCTATTTCCGCGGCCAGTTCCCTTTCAGGTGGAACCCCCACGTAACTCCAGGTCTGATCGCCCCGCGAGTCCAGGATAACAAGGGTGGGAGTGGCCTGCACTCCGTATTTGCGGGCCGCCTCCCGGTCGCGGGTCACGTCGATCTCCACGAAGCTTATCCGCCCTTCCTTGCCCTTCAGAAGTGCTTGGATCAGGGCCTCGGCCGCGGCACAAGGCGGACACCCGGGCTGGGTGAGCTCGATGATGACGGGGTGACCATCGCCTAAGGCGCTTCCTCCGCTTTCCGGATGGGTGGCGGAGCCGCCTTTGCCGCCGCAGCCGGTCAGCATAAAGGATAATGCCAGCAGCGCGATTTCTGCGCCCGCGCATATCATGATCTTTCTTTTCACGTCCTTCCCCCTCTTCATTCTCGCTTGGTGTTGATTTTTCCCGCAGACGCGGGTATTAAACGGTTGATGAAAGAGATTCGGGACGGCGCGGCATTGACCCTTGCCGCCATCGCCCTATCGGCGGTGGCTTTCGGAGGGATCAGCGTCTTGCCCTCGGAGAAGGGGATACTGGAAGCCGCCGTTTCGGTGGACGGCAGCACCGAGTGGTATTTCGCCGAAGGGTACACCGGACCCGGCTTCCATGAATATCTCACATTGCTCAACCAGGGCGATCAGGAGGCGGAAGTCGAGGTCGCCTACATGACTTCCGCAGCGATGCTCCCTCCCGTGACCCACCGGGTGCCGGCAAGATCCCGCTACACCATCCTGGTCAACAGCGACGCGGGCGAAGGGCTGGAGGTATCCGCGCTCATCAGGTCGAACAAGCCCCTGCTGGCGGAGCGGCCCATGTATTTCGACTACCGGGGAAGATACCGCGGTGGTCACGTGGGAAGGGGGGCCGCCGTGACTTCGGACCGTTGGTATTTCGCCGAGGGCTATACCGGGCCGGGTTTCGATGAGTACCTGACCCTGCTCAACCCCAATCCGTTCGGCTGTCGGGTGGAGGTGGAGTACCTGCTGAAGGGTGGGGGCAAGATACGGCGCGAGCACGTGGTGGGAGGAGGACGCCGTTATACCGTAAAAGTTAATGACGATGCGGGGAGCGGGCTGGAGCTCTCGGCGTCGGTGGCTGCTTTCCGAGAGGGCTCCGAGCCTCTCCTCAGAGCGGGTATAGTGGCCGAGCGTCCCATGTACTTCCTTTATTCGGGGACGGTCGACGGCGGCTCGGTGTCGCTGGGTTCGCCTGTTTTAAGCCGGGAATGGTATTTCGCCGAGGGCTACACGGGGGACTTCTTCTACGAATATGTGACCATAATGAACCCCGCCGATGTGGACGTGGGGGTGAGACTGACCTATTACACCGACGACTCACCTCCGCTCTATCCTCCCATCGTCCATGTGCCCGCGTTCGGCAGGGAGACCGTTATGGTCAACACTGCGGTGGGGTGGGGGCGCAACGTGTCCGTTCGAGTAGAGGCCGAGCGTCCCGTCCTGGCCGAGCGCCCCGTCTACTTCCATTTCATCCACGGCGACATCACGGTGAGGGGCGGCGACGTGGCCGGGGGGAGCTGGCCCGCTTCCGCATGGGCAGCGGCAGAGGGTTATACCGGCCCCGGTTTCCGGGAATTCCTCACTATCCTCAACCGCGATACTGCGGACGCCATGGTCACCGTCACCTACCTGCTCGGCGGAGGAGGGGAGATTATCAGGGAATACGAGGTCCCCGCCGAATCGCGCCGCACCGTACTGGTGAACGAGGAGGTGGGGGAGAGTATTGAATGCGGCATGGCGGCGAAATCCAGGAAGCTCGAAGACCCGCAGACGCCCCTGCCGGTGGTTCTGGAGAGGCCCATGTATTTCATGTACGGGGGGTCTTGGGGCGGCGGGCACGTGAGCACGGGCTACCCCGGGGATTGAGGGGAACGAGCGCCGCTGCGGCCGCGCCCCTACCGCTATATCCGATTTT
>JACVIY010000165.1 GCA_015711755.1 Candidatus Geothermincola secundus
TTCTTCGGCGACCTTTTCCCGCGCCTCCTGTTTGGCCCATAGGGCCTCGAGGTAGTTGTTGCTCTTGATGCGGCAGAGCGGGGAGGTCGAATTGCGTCTGAACGAGGCCGTGGCCAGACGCAGGCCCTTTTCATAAACCGCCTCAGAAAAGCCCTGATAGGGCTCCGCGATGATGAACATGTTGGTCGGCCCCGGCCTTTGCAGCGTTTTGCCGCCGTCATAGGGGCCGCCGGCCAATGTTATGCGGACGTAGGCGTCGCCGCTCCCCACGTTGAGAAGATAGAGGCGGGATATTGCGTCCCCGATGACCTCATCCGACGCGGGCGGCTCGAGGCGGATGATCTCACAGCCCCGGCGCAGCCGCTCCAGATGGCGGTACAGCCGGAAGGGCCTGCCCCCGTAAGCCCGCAGTGTCTCGAAGAGGCCGTCCCCGAAGAGCACCCCGCGGTCTCTTACCGACAGCGATGCTTCGCTCTCGTCGAGGACCTCCCCGTTGAGCCATATCTTCATCAGCCCGAGAACCTCCTGCGGTGGGCTGCCATCAGCATGCCTTCAGCCGATATGCCATACGCGCTTCTCTTCGACCGCCGCCGTCAACAGGTGTATTCACGAAACAATCTAGCGACAGGACGGGCAGGTTGCAACTCTCCCTCACAACGAGGGGGCTTTATCTGTTGCAAAGAGATAAACCCAAAGGTAACATTATGATGAACTCGACTGTCGGTTATGGGGGGCGCGGATAAAGGACGCAAGTGCCGGCTTAGCCGTGACTGCGCAGTTCGTGCAGACAAGAGGAAGGGAAGAGCGAGGAACGGAAGACGGAGGGGATTCCATGGCGGGATTAAGGCGTTGCACGGTTTGCGGGGTGCCTTTGATGGTGGGCAAAGGGCAGATCTGGAGGAGCGACGGGACCATAGTGGAGTCGCGGGATCCCGACCACCGCATGCTCTTCTGCGAATCGGACAACCTCGACGCCTTGTTCGGCGGCATCGAGGATATAATCGGCATGCACATCGACCGCATAGTGGTGGAGAGCAAACGCAGGGTGACCAAGGAGTACATGGAAAAGCTCATACCCCCCATGGTCCGCAAGCTCCTCTACGTCGTGGGGCCCAAGGTCATCACCCGTCGCATCACCGACATCGGCAGGGCTTATGGCTACGGGGACATCAGGTTGATCGAATACCGCAGGCGCTTCGGGGATGCCGACTACCTGCTGCTCGAGGTCAATGAGCCCTATTCGCTGCACCTTTTCCAGGGGGACAGTATGGGGGGACTCGAGGCGGCCACCGGCCGTGAGTGCACCGCGGAGGTGAAGCAGGAGGGGGAGGGGCGCTACCTGGTCGAGGTGAAGGTGGGCACCCATCCTCCTGAGCTGCAGGAACGCCTGAAACCCAAGCGTTATCCGGTCAAGCCCGGCAATCTGGTGATGGAGCGGTGCGAGAGGTGCGGGGTTCCCCTGGAGATCGCGAAGTATCAGTGGAACCCGCGTAAGGGGACCATAACCGACCCGCGAACCGGCATGCGCATGGCCATTTTCGGACCAGTCGGCCTGGAGGCCATCTTCGATGACCTGGAGGCCGAACTGGGTGAGGCCGTCCCCGCCACCATAATCGAGGCGGAGCGGCGATATGTGCGGGACCGGCTCGATCACCGGGAATGGCTGCAGGGAGAGGAAGCGCTGCGCCGCATGATGGCACTGCGCGGGCTGGGCATCCTTTCCGAATACCGCGCTCATGACGGCTCCTTCACCGTGACCATAAGCAACGCCTGCATCCCCCATATGATGGTGGGGATAGTGCAGGGCCTTTTCGAGATGGCCACCGGGAGGGAGAAGACCTCCTATGACTGGAGCCGCGCTGAAGACGGCGACCTGACCATAACCGTCACCGCCGCCTGAACAGGGATCATCCATCTTCAATTTGGGGCCAGGCCCAAACCTTCAACTTTTTCGCGCGACTCTGAAGTCTATGCGCTGACAGTCTGCGGCAGTTTGTGATAATGGTGTCTGACACCGGGAGGGAAGGTTTTCCGCCTCTGTGGTCCCGAAGCGGGCCGCGCATCTTCAGAGCAAATCCTGCTCCAAGACATCTTTTACATATTGAAAAAATACGGGGCCGCAGCCCAACTCGGCGTGCCCGAACCTCTCGAAGACGCGCAGGCGCGCCCTGCCGCCGGCCAGCCGATGGAGTTCGCGGGCCTGTTCCGGCTCGAAGATGAAATCGTCGGATCCGGCGATGATGGTCAGCGGCTGCGCCCCCAGCCGCGGCAACAGTTCAGCGGGGGAGGGGGGCGGTTCGGCATCCTTGGCGATCCTCACCCCGAAGCGTTGGCCCAGCAAGGCGCGTCCTACCGAAGTCAAGAAGAGAAAGCGGAGCAGGCGCGCTCCGGGCGCCCCGGCCTCTTCCCAGCGGCAGGGTACGCTCACCGCCACCAGGGAATTCAGCCCTCCCCGCTCGGCGGCGTAGCGCAGAGCCACCACGCCTCCCATGGAAAAGCCGATGACCCCGACCTTGCGGTTCCCTTCTTCCTTGGCTGCCCGCACCACGGCGTGGAGGTCATCGGCCTCTTTATAGGTAAAGGTGAACTCGCCGCTCGAAAGGCCGTGGCCGCGGAAGTCGAAGGTATAGACGCGGAAATCTGATGCAAGCGCTTCAGCGCAGGCGACCAGCCCGGCTATGTTCTTGTTCCCCCCGAAGCCGTGGCAGATGACCACCGCCCGCCCTGCCATGCTTCCCAATCTCAGGGCGTCTATGGCCACACCGTCAGCGGAAAACAGCCGCAGCTTCTCATGTTCGAGGCGGTAATCGTCGAGGAAGGGAAGGGCTGAGGACGCTTCCCTCTCTCCGCGGTCACCGTGTTCAGCTTCGCCATG
>JACVIY010000166.1 GCA_015711755.1 Candidatus Geothermincola secundus
GGGGCGTTCCGGCATCTCGCCCATCTCCTCCTTCGACGCGTCGGACTTCCCCTGCCGCATAGCGGGCGAGGTCCGCGGTTTCCGGGCCGAGGACCATATGGAAAGGAGGGACGCCCTGCGCATGGACCGCTTCTGCCGGATGGCGGTGGCCGCGGCCCGCCTGGCCTGCCTGGACGCCGGGCTGGGCGACGGCCCGGGAGCGGTGGCCGCGGTGGCCGACCCGGAAAGGGCGGCGGTGGTGGTGGGTTCGGGCATCGGGGGCATCTCCACCTTCGAGGAGCAGCACAGCGTGCTCCTTCAGCGGGGGCGTTCCCGCGTCAGCCCGCACGTCGTCCCCATGCTCATTCCCAACATGGCCGCGGGCTGGATCGCCATCCTCGGGGGGTGGAGGGGGCCCAACTTGAGCACGGTCACCGCCTGCGCGGCGGGAACCCACGCTTTGGGGCTGGGCTTCCGCCTGATCGCCTCGGGGGAGGCGGACATATGCCTGGCGGGTGGGGCGGAGGCCAGCATCACTCCCCTGGCTCTGGCCGGGTTCTGCTCCATGCGGGCCCTATCCACCCGCAACGACGAGCCGGAACGGGCCAGCCGCCCCTTCGACCGCGGACGGGACGGTTTCGTGATGGCCGAAGGTTCGGGCCTGTTGGTCCTGGAGGACATGGAGCTCGCGGAGGAGCGGGGAGCCCGCATCTACGCGGAGGTGGCGGGCTTCGGAATGAGCGCGGACGCCTATCACCTCACCGCCCCCGACCCCGCGGGCAGGGGGGCCTCCCTCTGTATGCGGGAGGCCCTGCGCTCGGCGGGCCTGCGCCCCGAGGAGGTGGGTTACATCAACGCCCACGGCACCTCCACTCCGCTCAACGACAGGGTGGAGACCCTGGCCATACGAGAGGTCTTCGGGGAGCATGCCGGCCGCCTGGCGGTGTCCTCCACCAAATCGATGACCGGGCATCTGCTGGGGGCCGCGGGAGGGGTGGAGGCGGCCGCTACCGCCTTGGCTTTGCGTGAGGGGATGATACCGCCCACGATCAACCTCGATGACCCCGATCCCCATTGCGACCTGGACTACGTGCCGGGCAGACCGCGGCGCCTGAGGGTCCGCGCCGCCCTCAGCAACTCCTTCGGGTTCGGAGGCCACAACGCCTGTCTGGCCCTGCGCGCCGTGAACGGCGCGTGAACGCCGCGGAGCGGATGGGGGTTACTCGGCTTTGCGCGCGGGTGGGTTGGAACGGTCGCGCGGCACGGCCTCAGGCGGCACCGAGGGTGCGGCGGCACAGCTCGATCATAGCCCGGTCCCCCGTATGTTTGCCGATGTCGTCGGAGAGCTTAACCGCCGGCACCCACGGCTGCTGGGGGGAAGTGCGGCAGGCCACCAGCTTTATCACCATGTTCAAGGGCTTGACCCCCGCGTCGTTGGTCAGGTTGGTGCCTATGCCGTAGATGTCGCGTATCCTGCCCGCGCAGGCGGCGTGCAGCTTCAGCACCAGCTGGGGGTCTAAGGAGTCGGAGAAGACCAGCGTCTTGGCCGACGGGTCTATGCGCAGGGAGCGGTAGTGCTCCACCACCTTCTCCAGCACGGCGAAGGGGTCACCGGAGTCCTGGCGCACCCCGTCGAAGATGCGGGCCAGCCGCCCGTCGAAGGTGCGGAGGAAGTTGTCCGTTCCGTAGGTGTCGGTCAGGGCTATGCCCAGTTCCCCCTGATACACCTCGATCCACGCCTCCAGGGCGGCGCGGTTGGCGGAGAGGAAGCCGTTGGCCGCCGCGTGGAACTGGAACCACTCGTGGGCCTGGGTCCCGATGGGGGTGAGGTCGTTCAGATGGGCGAGATGCACGCAGGAGGTCCCCAGGAAGCGGTCCCCGGCGGCCTTGAGTTCCTCGACCACCGCTCGGTGGTTCTGGTAGGAGAAGCGGCGGCGCGTTCCGAAGTCCACGAAGCGCACCCCGTTCTCCCGGAAGAGAAGGGCCTTCTCCCGGGCCGCCCGGCGCCTCTCCTCCTCCGGCCAGGCTCCCTTCCCCTCCCCGCTCATCTCGAAGTAGAGCTCGCTGATCAGGGCCATCAGGGGGACCTCCCAGAGTATGGCGCGGTACCAGTACCCCTCGGCGAACAGCGTCAGCTCCCCCCCCGCCTGTTCCAGGTGGATCTCATCGGGGTCGAAACGGTATCCCTCCAGGAAGTCGAGATAGGCGGGGGTGAGATAGGGGCAGCGCCTCTCCAGCCAGACCCTCTCCTCCGGCCGCAGGCGCAGCTTCCCCATCTCGCGGATGAGGGTTCCCAGCTCCCGGGCGAACCCCGGGGGGAAGGGGGTCCCTCCGCGGTTGATGAAGGCGTAGCGGGCCTGGGCCCGCGGGTAGAGGCGGGCCACCGCCTGCTGCATGGTCAGCTTGTAGAGGTCGGTGTCCAGTATGCTGCGCAGTCCCTCCACTCTCATGATACTCATGATACATGATGGGATCGGCCCCAGACATTTTCGCCGTATTGACTTTCCGACCTCATGGCCGCGAAACGGCAACGCTATTATATCGGCAACAATCAAGAATGTTGTTAGGCATGGGAAGATGACCTACCGGCATTTTGTGATAATTTGTGATAACGGTGTCAGACACCGAAAGAGAAACCGAAGGGGGCAGGGGAAGGGCAGCGGTGTGCTGACCAGCGAAAACTCAATTAACCGACCGGCATTTTGTGATAATTTGTGATAATGGTGTCTGACACCGAAAGTGTGACACCGGGAGGATTGCCCCATCCGATAGGGCATTTGCGGCGGAGCGGCGATGAGGATTAAAATCACTTTCCGTAGCTGCTCCTGCGGTCGGGCAAGAGCCGGCGCGCAAAGAAGAAAGACAGCGGAGCTTGGACAGCA
>JACVIY010000167.1 GCA_015711755.1 Candidatus Geothermincola secundus
GCCAAGAGCCTCCCCTCGACCGGATTCGAGCAGCTGCCCTGGCTGCTGGCGGCGGCGCTGCTGACCGCGCTGGGCCTGGCGGCACTGCTGCTGGGCGCCATGCGCCGCCGAAATGCTTGAGGCGGGGAGCATGGAAAAGAGGGGCCCCGAAAAAGGGGCCCCTCGCTCCTGCCGGTAACCGAGCACTTCCTCGCCGTCCTCCCTTCCGTTCGAGCAGCGCCGGTGAAGGCGCTTTATAATCATCGATATGGTCGACCCGAAAAAGCGCAGCCGCTTCAACACCGTCCTGATCATCGCGGGATGTCTGCTCATCCTGGCGGGGCTCTCCGTCTTCATAGGGGTGCGGGTATGGATCTGGGCGACCAACCGCGAGGCCGCCGGCCATCAGGCCCGGCTCATGGAGGAATGGTCGGCCCACCCCGTCGATCCCCCCTCACCGGAAGAGCCCACCCCCCCGCCGGGGTCCGCCGTGACCCGCATAGAGATACCGTCCATCGGCGTGGATGCCGTGGTGGTGGAGCTGCAGGGCCTCGATGATATTGAGAACCTCAAAAAGGGTCCCGGCCACGTGCCGGGAACCGCATACCCGGGACAGGAAGGAAACGCGGTCATCTCCGGTCACCGCACCACCTACGGCGCCCCCTTCAACCGCCTGGACGACCTGGGCCCTGGAGATGCCGTCCTGCTGCACACGGCCTCGGAGACTTTCATCTACCGGGTTTCGGAGACGCTGGTGGTACAGCCCACCGACCTGAGCGTGCTGGATCAATCGGGGCCGCCCCGCCTCACCCTCACCAGCTGCCACCCCGAGTTCCGGGCTTCCCAGCGCCTCGTGGTGGTGGCGGTGCTCGAGAAACCGTAGCAGTCCTCCCCTTTGGCGTCAGGCACCATTATCACAATTTATCCCAGACTGCCGGTCAGTTTAGTAAGTCTTTGCAGGTCAGCCCCCTGAAGCCCTCACCCCATCCCCTCCCCGCGTCTGACACCATCATTCTGTAGGTTTGAAAACGCGTCGGCGGGGGGAATCCTTATCAATCAGCGAAGCACAAGGCGATCCGCACGGCGAAGACTGCCAGCGAACCCAAGCGGGCGAGGAGAGGCGTATCCGTCGCAACTCTGACCGGCCAAGATTCGAAGCGAACCCAAGCGGGCGAGGCGAGGCGTTACGCCTCGAGCCGATGGGGGAGCTTTGAGCCGCGGCCCTCCAATGGCCACCGGGGCCGCGGGGAGCGAATGGCGAAAGCGGCCCGATCGATGTCGTCGATCGGGCATTTCTTTTACGGCAATCGTTTTCGGGAAGTGATCCGGAAGTGATAGCGGGGCCGCGGGGCGGGCGGGTCCCGCGGTCCGGAACGGCGAGGGGCTCATCGTTGAAGAGAGCTTGGCTTTATACCTTCTGGTCATGTTCTTCCTGTCACTTGAACGGCATCTTCTGGGGGGGTTGACCTGCGTCATGATGCCGACCTAAAGGGCCGTCAGGCCCACTCCGATAGTATGATTGAGGTCGAGATAGCCAAGGCGATAAGGGCGAACTCTTCCGAAAGGGGAGGGCGCAAAGCCAGGGGTCTAAAGCCGCGGAAGCGGCCAGGACAGCCCGGTTGCCGCCTCGAGAGGGACGCGAATGAAGCCCTTTCCGCGCAGAGTGGAGAGGGTTTCATAGCGAGAGGGATCGGGGAAGAGAGCCGCCCTTCCGCCTCGGAGATCAGGATGGGGGGACGGCAGGATGGCCCGCGGGAAAGCGATGGCAGCCGGGATACTCGGAGGGGTGCTGGCGATCGCCCTCTGCCTGATGGCGGTTCCGGCGGTCACCCCGCGCGCAGCCGGCGCCGTCGACCTCACTCAGGCGGAAGCGGAGATGTTCCGCCTGGTCAACCAAGCCCGCGAGGAAGCCGGAGTGGCCCCGCTCTTCGCGGAGGAACGCCTCACGGTGATGGCCCGCGATTACTGCGCGGAGATGATCGAATATGATTTCTTCAGCCATGTCTCGCCCGTATCCGGGGACCTGCAGCAGCGCATAGACGCCCACGGCATCACCGGTTGGTGTTTGGCCGGCGAGAACATCTGCAAGTCCCCCACGGTGGAGGCGGCCTTCAGCGCCCTCATGAACAGCCCCTCCCACCGCGAGAACATCCTGCGCCCTCAGTTCAATTGCATCGGCATCGGCATCCTGCAGGGTCCCAACGGCCTGGTCATCACCCAGGAGTTCATGCAGTTCGACCCCCTGCCCCCCACCGCCTGGATGCCGGGCGAGGAGGAGCCTGCCCCGCAGCCCCTTCCTTCAGGAGGCAATCTCTTCGACACCTGGATACTGGTGATGAACCCCGGGGAGGCGCCCGCCAGCCTCACGGTGACCTTCCAGGACGAATCCGGGGCCGAGCAGTCCTTCCAATACACCGTGGGGGCCTTCACCCGCTTCACCCTGCCGGCCCGCGAGACCATCGGCCTCAACGCGGCCTTCGCCACCCGCATCCAGAGCGACCGGCCGGTGCTGGCGGAGAGGGCCATGTACTTCGACTACGCGTGCCGGGACGGCGGACACGACACCATCGGGGCCACCGCCCCCTCCCGGGAGTGGTACTTCGCCGAGGGCTACACCGGATGCGGCTTCGACACCTGGATACTGCTGCAGAACCCGGGGGCGGAGGCGGCCAGGGCCAGATTGGAGTTCATGCGGGAGGACGGAGCGGTGATCACCTGGCCCGTGGAGATGGCGGCGAGGAGCAGGCGCAGCGTCCACGTGAACGAGATCCCCGGCTTGGAAGGCTGCAGCGTCTCCACCCGGGTGTCTTCCGACAGGCCGCTGG
>JACVIY010000168.1 GCA_015711755.1 Candidatus Geothermincola secundus
GCGAGGGCAGGGGCGATGAGCGGGCGGGCATGATATACACATGCTTTACGGGCCTCTGGCGCGAACTCTTCACCTCCTCGGCCACATGGAGGCATCACGGGCTTCAGAGCAGGCTTGCCTCCGCCTGCAGGGCCATGCCCGCCTACGGCTACCGCGATCTGCAGAGATGGGGTGATGAGCTCCACGGACCTGAGGGCGTGAGCATGGTGTCGATGCCCCTGCCGCGGCGTGACGGGGAAGCGGGCGAGGACTCCGTCCTGGATAACCGGGCTTTTCGGGAACTACTGGGAAAGCTTCCCGAAGGTGGCGAAGCGGTCGCGGCTTACCTATCCGAACACCGCAGACGGGTGGAGTGGGAGCGACGCGTCCGCCGGCTCAGCTTCGACCCCATACCCCCCGCCATAGTCTATGGGGGCAATGACCAACGCATGGAGGTGGCCATAACCCTGGATGACGGAGGAAACCTGGACCCGCGGATACTGGATCTGCTGGAATCCTACGGCATCGCCTGCACCGTCTTCCCGGTGGGGAGATGGGCCGAGAACAACCCCGACTGGATAAGGCGCATGGACGGGCTCGGCTGGGAGGTCGCCAACCACACCTACACCCATCCCATCACCAAGCCCGGGCGCCTGGTGGACATCCCCGACGATGCGGTCAGGGGTGAGCTGCTGGCTGCGCAGGAGGTCGTCAGCCGGATAACCGGCAAGAAGTACCCTTACTTCCGCCCGCCGGGCGGCTGGGTGGACGAGAGGGTGGCCGCGCTGGCGGGGGAACTCGGGTTCATCACCGTGATGTGGTCCATCGATTCCCTGGACGCGGTCGATCCCAACCTCTCACCCCAACAGCGCGCCGAGCGCATCCTGGCCAGGGTCCGGCCTGGGAGCATCCTCCTCTTCCATTTCGGGGGCCACGGAACCTACGAGACACTCAGTCAGATCATCCCCGCGATGAAGGCCAGGGGATACAGCTTCGTCACCCTCAGCCGGCTCTTCACGCCATGATGCGTGGGGGGTGAAGGGTTGCGCTTGCCTTATATGGCCGGTTGGATTATCTTACCTCTATATTTTCGCATTTCTCAGCACGCTTGGATGAGTGCAGGGAGCCTGTTTGCGGGACTCCCCAGAGAGGAAAGGAGGGTGAGGTGGAGTATTGGGCTCTTGGGACCGCGGCCGCCGCGGTGGTGGGGCTGCTAGTGGCCCTGGCCTATTCCCGGCTGGTCATGAAGGAACCCGACGGCGATGACAGGATGAGGGAGATAGCTGGGGCCATCCGCGAGGGGGCCATGGCCTTCATCCGCCGGGAGTATCAGGTGCTGGCGCTGTTCGTGGTCATCGTCTTCGGGCTGATCGCCGCCTTCATCTGGTACAAGCCGGCGGGGGGAGGCGACAGCACCTATACCGGCATCTATACCGCCATCGCCTTCATCTTCGGCGCCGCCTGCTCCATGGGCGCCGGCTTCGTGGGCATGAACATAGCAACCCGGGCCAACGTCCGCACCACCCACGGGGCCGAAAAGGGCACCTTCGACGCTCTGATCATCGCCTTCCGCGGGGGGGCGGTCATGGGACTGACGGTGGCGGGCCTGGGCCTCCTGGGGCTTTCCCTCGTCTACCTGGTGTTCGTGAAGTGGTGGCAGGTGGTCAGCGACCCGGCCGGCCAGGCCTCCATCATCGCCGGCTTCAGCCTGGGGGCGAGCTCGGTGGCTCTGTTCGCACGTGTGGGCGGAGGCATATACACCAAAGCGGCCGACGTGGGAGCGGACCTGGTGGGCAAGGTGGAGGCGGGCATCCCTGAGGACGACCCCCGCAACCCCGCGGTCATCGCGGACAACGTCGGCGACAACGTCGGGGATGTCGCCGGCATGGGCGCCGATCTCTACGAGTCCTACGTGGGCTCCATCGTCGCTCCCATCGCCCTGGCCGCAACCGTGTTCGCGGTTTCCGGGGCCGACGGCACGACCAAAGGAATGCTCCTGCCCATGCTCATAGCCGGGGCGGGGATACTGGCCTCGGTTCTGGCCACGCTGTTCGTGCGGGGCAAGGAGGGCACCCACCTCTCGCGCGCCCTCAACCGCGGCAGCTATTCCGCTGCCGTGCTGACCACTGTCGGGACTCTTTTCGTGTGCCTTTTCTGGTTCAAGGGCGTGGACGCGGTGAAGAACCCCGTGGGCTTCTGGATAAGCATCGTCGCCGGCCTGGCGGCCGGGCTGGCCATCGGGTTCGTCTCCGAGTACTACACCTCGGACAAGTTCCG
This sequence comes from Candidatus Geothermincola secundus, assembly GCA_015711755.1. Classification (GTDB taxonomy): domain Bacteria; phylum Actinomycetota; class Geothermincolia; order Geothermincolales; family Geothermincolaceae; genus Geothermincola_A; species Geothermincola_A secundus. The sequence goes on from JACVIY010000168.1 coordinate 2,257, forward strand.
CCCGGTGAGGAAGATAGCGGAGGCTTCCGGCACCGGAACGGCCACCAACATACTCTCGGGCATCTCCGAGGGGATGGAGAGTACCGCCGGGGCCATCTTCCTGCTGACGGCGGCCATAGCCGGCGCGTACCTCGCCGGCAACTGGGCCATGCCCGACGTGGCCAACAGCGGCATTTACGGCATTGCCCTGGCAGCCATCGGCATGCTCTCCACCACGGGCATGACCGTCTCCGTGGATGCCTACGGACCCATCGCCGACAACGCCGGGGGCATCTCCGAGATGAGCGGCAGGCCTCCCGAGGTCCGCAAGATAACCGACAGCCTGGACTCCCTGGGCAACACCACCGCGGCCATAGCCAAGGGCTTCGCCATCGCCTCCGCCGGGGTCACCGCCCTGGCCCTGTTCAAGGCCTACACCACCGCGGTGGGCATCGATGTGATCGACCTGGGCCGCTGGCAGACGGTGGTGGGGCTGTTTCTGGGGGGGATGTT
>JACVIY010000169.1 GCA_015711755.1 Candidatus Geothermincola secundus
GCCTCATCGTCGAAGACCACTTCCATGGTCTCCCGGTCTATCCGCAGAGCCTGAGTCGGGCATATGCCGGTGCAGGCCCCGCAGTGAGTGCAGCGCTCCTCGTTGCGCCGAACATCCTGGGAGAGCGGCTGTATGGTCACATTTTGCTCCTCCAGGTAGCGCAGGCAGCGCTGGAAGTTGCTCTCCTCCCCCACCAGCTCCAGCACCATCAGTCCTTCTTCGCGCGGTGTGATCTGGGCCTTGAGTATGTTGAAGTCCATGTCGAAGTCGCGCACCAGGCGGCTGACTATGGGTTTGTCCACCTGCTCGTGGGGAAAATGCAAAACCACTCTCCGGCGCATCATCGATCACCTCCCGCCTCGCCGACGCACTCCCTATAAGGACAGGGCAGCAGTTCTGCCGGCTCGGTCAGCAGGAACTCTCCGCGCTCGATCCACCGTTTGAGGATGCCGGCTATCTCGCGAGCCCGCGAATAGCTGGAAAGGGGGGCGGTGGGGACCTTCTTGCCCTCTAATTCGATGAAGCCGCTTCTGAGCTGGGCATAGCTCACCTCCCCCAGGATCCTCCCCGTTCCCTGGGGGTAATCATGGGAATAATCCACGACCGGCGCGAAGAGGTCCGCGTCGCTCACCGACGCCGACCGCACCACCTCCTCGTCCAGGGCGGGTATGGGTATACCCAGCCCCACGCTCAGAGTGCAGCCGTAGCCGAGGAACGAGGAGCCCACCAGCCAGCGAGGGCTCATCCCCTTGAGGTCGCCCATCACCGCCAGGGTTCCCGAGGGCAGGCGCGGCGTTCCCGCGGGGGTCCTGGGCACGTCCGGGTTATGCTGAGTGCCGTGCCCCACCACGTATCCCACGCCCCCTCCCAGGAAGATGCGGGTACCGATGCCTATGGTGCGGAAGCACGGGTCGTTGAGCAGTGGTGAGAGCTGGCCGGCGCTGCAGTAGTTGGCGTTGCCCAGCTCCGGCCGCAGCATACCCATGTAAGTGTAGATGACCCGGTCGGACAGGTTCACCGCCACGTTGTAGTTCTGATAGCAGTTGCGAGGGTTGAACAGCTGCGCGTAGGGGAGGTCTTCAAGCGTTATGTCGCGCTCCCAGCGGCGGTTGGGATAACAATCGGTACCGTAACCCGCGGCCTGCATCCTCACCCGCTTCCCGGCCACCAGGTCCTCGATCACATGGCCGCCCCCGTAACGGAACTCCCCCGGAAAGACCTCGTTCAAGGGGTCGTTCTCGGGCAGCTCGGTGGCGCCGATGTACACGTCAACGGCGGCGATGCCGGCATAGGCGGGCACGCCGTTGAGCCAGGCCTTGTTTATCTTGATGCGGGGTCTGCTGTGTCCCAGGTTGAGGAAGGCCCCAGACGAGCACATGGGACCGAAGGTGCCGGTGGTGATCACATCGACCTTCTCGGCCACCGCCGCGGCTCCCTCCTTCTCCACCATGCCGATGACCTCTTCGGCGGTGACCACGACCACTCGGCCTCTCCTTATCTTCTCGTTTATCTCGGCGATGGTCTTCGCCATCTTATGCACCTCCTCCGTGTGCACTTCACCATCCGTTGACCCGGGAGGCGCAGGACATGATCCATAGCATCGCCACCACCACCTTTCGGGTGACATAAAAGCCCGCCGGCGATGGACGGTCGGCGGGCTGGAAGCATCTTCGAACCAGCTTTTTCGGGTGCGGCGCCCGGCTGGGCGCGATACCCTAGCCCATGGTAACGGGGGCCTCCGGCCTCGCCTACTCGGCATCGCCTTTCGACGGGCGGCTCCGGGGCCATCTTCAGCCCAAAGGGACGCACCGATTCTCAGCTTCAGCTCGGCTCTCTGTAGCGCCCCCGAAGGGCCTACTCCTCCCCTTCATCGCCTTTGGTCGTATCGACTTTTCTAGTAAACCATTTGAGTATGTTCCCGGACCGCTTTCCTGTCAAGGCCGCATGTCCGTTATCCGTCGAAGGAGGAGGGACTTCGGGAGGTCCCAATGATGAAGACGGCAGGACCCAGCTGCGAGCTCCGCCTCACATTTGGGCCATGATCTCTACACCGCAGGCGTCCGCATATACAGGTGAAGATAGGTAGCAATAACGACTAAAGCGTAGATTTTTATGTCTGCATATCAAATGCCTTGAAAACCCCCCTTTCATTTTCCGACACCGAGTATTATAATCATAATAGCAAAATGGTATGGTCTCAGAACTGGTCGGTCAATATCAGTGTCTATTGAGGGAGGTTGAGGATGAGCAAAGCATTCGAGTCCATCGGAGCGTTCTCCGGCAGGATGGCCAGCAAGCCGGGGCTGCTCTCCGGCATGATGTCCACGCTGGACGCAAGGGTTGTCGCTGAATCGATCAACCAGAACCCCGCCTTTCTGTCGCAGCTGGTGAGCAACCTGGATCCCAAGGCCTTGGCCACGGTGATCAACCGCAACCCCGATTTCCTCACCAGGCTCATCAAGGAGCTGGACCCCGAACAGGTCGCCGCGTCGGTCAACAAGAACCAGCGCTTCGTCACCAAGCTCGTGGAAGCGCTGCAGCCCAACGTGTTCTCCCGCTCGGTGAACGTGGTCTTCAACAAGATGCGCAGGGCCACCTTCCGCCCCGGCTCCTCGCAGGCCGAGGCCGCCGAGGGCTGACGGCGGCGGTTCGATAGGGCTTGACGGGCGCTCGCGGGAAGGCTCCGGGGATGCGGGCGCCTTTCCTTTTTTT
>JACVIY010000170.1 GCA_015711755.1 Candidatus Geothermincola secundus
TCGCGGGGAGAGCCCCTCTTCCATCCTCCGGAGGCACGCTCTGCGCAACGTCGCCCTGCCCGCCGTGACCCTGCAGTTCGCCCAGTTCAGCGAGCTTTTCGGCGGTTCCGTCCTGGCCGAGCAGGTCTTCTCCTACCCGGGCCTGGGACAGGCCACGGTGCAGGCGGGGCTGCGGGGAGACGTCCCCCTGCTCCTGGGGATCGTCATCTTCATCACCTTGTTCGTGTTCGCCGGAAACCTCACCGCGGATATCCTCTACCGAGTCATCGACCCGCGCATAAGGATGGGGGTTTCGAAGTGAGCGCCGAAGCGGCCCTCGAGGGGTATGCAGCGGATCTTCCCCTGAAGGGAGCAAACCGCCGCAGACGGACCATCTTCCTGGTGGCCCTGCTGGTCGCTTTTCTTTTGTTGATACTCTGCGGCAGCGCGCTCGTCGGGCAGAGCGGCCTGAGCACCGACATCGAGCGGAAGAGCCTGGCGCCCTCGCTCCGCTATCCCTTCGGCACCGACTGGCTGGGGAGGAACATGCTCACCCGCACGCTCAAGGGGCTTACCCTGAGCATGGGCATAGGCCTGCTGGCCTCGTGCATAAGCGTCTGCATCGCCGTCTTCCTGGGGCTGGCCGCCGCCATCATGCCCAGAATGGTGGACGTGGCCGTCTCCTGGCTGATCGACCTCTTCCTGAGCATGCCCCACCTGGTCATGCTCATACTCGTATCCTTCATCCTGGGCGGAGGGAGCAGGGGGGTCATAATCGCGGTGGCCGTGACTCACTGGCCGAGCTTGTCCCGCCTGGTGCGGGCGGAGGTGCTGCAGCTGCGGTATTCCGACTACGTGCAGTTCTCCCGTCAGGCCGGCCGTTCCCGCCTGTGGATAGCCGCGCGGCACATGCTGCCCCACCTGTTTCCGCAGATAATGGTCGGATATGTCCTCCTCTTTCCCCACGCCATACTCCACGAGGCCTCCATAACCTTCCTGGGCTTCGGCCTCTCCCCCCACAAGCCGGCCATCGGGGTGATCCTCTCCGAGTCCATGAGATACCTGTCCACCGGCCGCTGGTGGCTGGCTTTCTTCCCCGGCCTCTCCCTTCTGGCCCTGGTCTTCGCCTTCCACGCGCTGGGCAGCAACCTGCGGATGTTGGCCGACCCGTGGTCGGCGCACGAATGAGGAGGTCTGTCGTGAAAGACCGAGAGGAACGAATGCCGCGGGACGAGCGGGCCTCGCACGGCCCCGTGAGGGAAAGCGGCCGCCCCCTGCTGGAAGTGCGCGGCCTGTCCATCTCCTTCATCCAATACGACCGCGGGCTGCGCCGCCGCCGCATCACCCCGATAATCGGCCTGGACCTCGAGGTGATAAGAGGGGAGGTGCTGGCGGTCATCGGTTCCAGCGGCTCGGGAAAGAGCTTGCTGGCCCACGCCGTGTTGGGGATACTGCCCTCCAACGCCGAGGTGGGCGGGGATCTTTACTTCGAAGGCTCGGAACTCTCCCCGCAGCGCCAGGCCGAGCTGCGGGGAGAGCGCATCGCCCTGGTCCCCCAGTCGGTCAACTTCCTCGATCCGCTGATTAGGGTGGGCCGGCAGGTGGCCCCGCCGCGAGCCCGCAAGAACGGATCGCGAGATGAGGTGGCAAGGATCCTGGAGCGCTACCATCTCGATGAGGAGGCGGGCCGTCTGTATCCCTTCCAGCTCTCCGGGGGAATGGCCCGCCGGGTCCTGGTCTCCACGGCGGTCATCAGCGGAGCCGACCTGATCATCGCCGACGAGCCCACCCCCGGCCTCCACCCGGCCGTGGTCAGGGAGACGCTATCCCATCTGCGCGAACTGGCGGACGAGGGCAGGGGGGTCATGCTCATCACCCATGACCTCGAGGAGGGCCTCACCATCGCCGACCGCGTGGGGGTGTTCTACGCGGGAACCACTTTGGAGGTGGCGCCCGCCTCCGCCTTCTCCGGCGAAGGAGAGGGACTCCTCCATCCCTACACCCGCGCCCTTTGGCGGGCCCTTCCCCGCAACGGCTTCCGGCCCCTGCGGGGAAGCCAGCCGCCCCCGGATTCCCTTCCCCGAGGCTGCCTCTTCCGGCCGCGCTGCCCCCTGTCCACGCCGCACTGCTCGGAGGAGAGGCCGCCTTTGAGGCGTTCGGGCGACAACCAGGTGAGGTGCATCCATGTCGCTTGAGGCGAAAGACATCGGCTACCGATACGACGCAAAAGGGCCCTGGGTCCTGCGGGGAATTGACCTGGCAGTACCCGAAGGGGGCGCCGTGGGCCTCCACGGCCCCAGCGGTTGCGGCAAGACCACCTTAGGCCGCATCCTCGCCGGCTATCTTTCACCGCACTCAGGCGAGGTGCTCCTGGACGGAAAGCCCGCTCCCCGCCGTGGATACAACCCCGTCCAGATGGTCTTCCAGCACCCGGAGAGGTCGGTGAACCCGCGATGGCGCCTCGGCCGCACCCTCACTGAGGTCTGGGAGCCCGACGGGGAGCTGCTGGAGGAGCTGTGGGTGCTTGAGGAAGGAAGGCAGGCGGGCCTGGCCGTGGGGGCCGAGCCGCCCGCAGGCACGGTGGAACTGCTGGATCAGGGCCTGGCCGAGCGAGACGGCGACCTGCTGAAGCTGACCCCGGCCGGCCGCAGCGAGGCAGCCCCGGTGATCCGCCGGCATCGGCTGGCCGAGCGGCTGCTC
>JACVIY010000171.1 GCA_015711755.1 Candidatus Geothermincola secundus
CCCCCCCGCCGACCCCCCACACCCGGTGTCAGACACCAATATCACAAAAATTCACAAACCTCCGGTCGGATAAACTCGTTTCCCCTGGTCAACGTCTCACCGCCCGCGATTCCCCCCTGTCGGCCCCCCTGTCGGTGTCAGACACCAATATCACAAAATAACGCGAACTAAAGGTGGATGAACTTAGGGGCCACGCGAAAAAGTTGAAGGTTTGGGCCCGGCCCCGATTGAAGGCCCCGATTGAAGGCTGTGCCTGCCGCGGGCGCTCCTCGCGATGACAGCGAGGGGTTCCCGCCAAAGCTTGTGTTAGAATTACTCCCATCATCCTGCGGGATCGCGTTCCCCGGGGCTCGATCCCCTGGAGCACAGACAGCCCTCGAGAACTGGAGGAGGAGGCATTGTACTTCCAGGACATGATCATGGCCCTGCAGTCCTTCTGGACGGAGCGGGGTTGCCTGCTCTGGCAGCCCCACGACGTGGAGGTGGGAGCGGGAACCTTCAACCCCGCCACCTTCCTCCGCGCCCTGGGCCCAGAGCCCTGGAAGGTGGCCTATGTGGAGCCCTCCCGCCGCCCCACCGACGGGCGCTACGGCGACAATCCCAACCGCCTCCACCTCCACCATCAGTTCCAGGTCATCCTCAAGCCCTCACCCGACGATGTCCAGGACATCTACCTGGACTCCCTCCGGGCCATCGGCATAGACCCGCTGGAGCACGACGTCCGCTTCGTGGAGGACGACTGGGAGAGCCCCACCCTGGGCGCCTGGGGCCTGGGCTGGGAGGTCTGGGTGGACGGCATGGAGGTCACCCAGTTCACCTATTTCCAGCAGGTGGGCTCCCTGGACTGCCGGCCCGTCTCCGTGGAGCTCACCTACGGGCTGGAGCGCCTGAGCATGTACGTGCAGGGGGTGGAGAACGTCTTCGACCTGCGCTGGAACGCCGATCTCACCTACGGAGAGGTCCAGAAGCGGGCCGAATACGAGTGGAGCGTCTACAACTTCGAGAAAGCCGACACCGACCTGCTGTTCCGCCTCTTCGACGATTTCGAAAGGGAGGGCGCGGAGGCCTTGGAGGCGGGACTGGTGCTTCCCGCCTACGACTGCGTCCTCAAGTGCTCCCACATCTTCAACCTGCTGGACGCGCGGGCGGTCATCAGCGTAACCGAGCGCACCGGTTATATCGCCAGGGTGCGGGAGCCGGCGCGCAGGGTGGCCCAGGCCTACGTGAGGCAGCGCGAGGAGCTGGGCTTCCCCCTTCTGGCAAAGGATATGAAGGGAGGCGGGGCGTGATGGCCCGCGACCTGCTCCTGGAGCTGGGCACGGAGGAGCTCCCCTGGGGCGCCCAGGAGGTGGGACGCTTGCAGCTGGAGGAGAATGCCCGCCAGCTCTTCGAGCGCAACCGCCTCACCCACGGCGACCTGGAGATATACTCCACACCCCGCCGCCTGGCCCTGCTGGTTCGGGATCTGGAGGAGAGGCAGGCCGATTTCGAGGAGCTCATCAAAGGACCCTCGCGCCGGGCGGCCTTCGATGCCGAAGGAAGGCCGTCCCGTGCGGCGGAGGGCTTCGCCCGCTCCCGCGGGGCGAGGGTGGAAGACTTGGAAGTGCTGGAAACGGAAAAGGGCTCGTTCGTTTTCCTGCGGCGGATACAGCGGGGCAAGCAAGCGGAGGAGGTCCTCCCCGACCTCCTCAACGAGCTCATATCATCCTTCTCCTTCCCCAAATCCATGCGCTGGGGATGCGGCGAGTTCCGCTTTGCCCGCCCGGTGCGCTGGCTGGTGGCCCTCTACGGAGATAAGGTCATTGACTGCGGCATCGAGGGTCTGCGCGCGGGCCGCGTCACCCACGGCCACCGCTTCCTCGGGGGCGGACCCGTTTCGCTCAGGGATCCCTCGGAATACCAGGATAGCTTGCGCTCCGCCTGCGTTCTGGCCTCGCGTGAGGAAAGGCGCGGGGCGGTGCTGGGGGACATGGAGAAGGCTTGTTCCGCCGAGGGCCTGCGCCCCGCCCATCCCCCCGAGCTTCTGGAGGAGGTGGTGGACCTGGTGGAATGGCCCCATGTCCTGCTGGGGACCTTCCCCGACCGCTACACCGACCTGCCGAGGGAGATACTGGTCGCCGCCATGCAGGAACATCAGCGCTATTTCCCCACCGAGGACGCCCAGGGCCGCCTGTCCCACCGCTTCGTGGTGGTGCACAACGGGGACCCTTCCCGCGGGGAGACCATCCGCCTCGGCAACGAGAGGGTGCTGAAGGCCCGCCTGGAGGACGCCGAGTTCTTCTACCGCGAGGACGGCAAACAGACCCTGGAGCAGAGGCGGGAATCCCTTAAAAAGGTCGTTTACCAGGCGCAGCTGGGAACCTATTTCGACAAGGTCGAACGCCTGGAGGCCCTGGTCGGCGCTCTGGCGGAAATGCTCCACTTCGGGGATAAGGAGACATCCCGCGCCCGCCGCGCCGCCCGCCTGTCCAAATCGGACCTGGTGACTTCCATGGTCATCGAGTTCACCTCGCTGCAGGGGACGGTGGGGCGCATCTACGCTCTGCGCGACGGCGAGGAAGAGGAGGTGGCCAGGGCCATCGAGGAGCAGTACCTCCCGCGGGGCGCCGGTGACGACCTGCCGGTCACGGCGGA
>MU158501.1:0-974 GCA_015711755.1 Candidatus Geothermincola secundus
CGCTACCTTTCCCCCGGCACCAGGGTGGACGTCTGGTTCGTCGGGCCGGTGGCGGAGTCCTATCCCGTTCAAGGCGCGGCGGACATCATCCTCGTCCTCCCGGACGGAGTCGACTCCGCGGGCCCCGATGAATCGGACATATACGCCGTCAAGGACCGCCATGCAGTAGAGTTGATGGCCATCCCCGGCGTGGTGGGAGTGGGGATCGAAGAAGACAGCGGTTTGCCCTGCATAGTGGTCATGTTGGTGGATGAATCGCCTGAGCTGAGGGAGAAGATCCCTTCGCAACTGGACGGCTTCCGCGTTAAGGCGGTGGTCACCGGCGAGATCCACCCTCTGTGAGGAGTAAGCCCTTCTCCTTTCCCGTCCTCGCGAACATCAAATCGGTCCCTCTCAATCATCGGGCCGGGGCGAACCTCAGGTCATGCTCCGGCCGCGAAAGGGAAGGGGCCGCCCGAGGCGGCCCCTCTTTTCATCACGCGCTCAATATTTCGGCGTCCCTACTGATTGCCCCCTGGCGGAGGAGGCGGCGGCTGGTAGCCCTGAGGCGGAGGCGGAGGCGGCTGGTAGCCCTGAGGCGGAGGCGGCGGCTGATAGCCCTGCTGGGGTGGATAATAGCCGGGCGCGGGCGCGTAGGCGGCCGCCGGCTGGTAGTACTGCACGGGCTGCCCGTTGCCGATGACGTACATCGCGATGAAGTTGACGACGGGTATTATTGTGAGTATCCCCCACCAGTTCTCCTTGCCCATCCTCTCGGCCAGGGCCATGAAGGCGATAACCTGCATGACAGCTCCCACGATCCCGCATACGAAGGAACCGATTATCATGATGAGGATGAAGGTCATGTCCTTCCCGGCGAGCTCGCCCAGCATGTACATCTGGGCGATGGGCACCCAGGCCATCCAGTTCTTGTCGTAGCCCATCTTCTTGCCGATGCGGTACAGCAACCAGCAGTAGAGCACATAGAATGCGAC
>MU158501.1:984-2519 GCA_015711755.1 Candidatus Geothermincola secundus
AAGATGAGGAGGATTATGCCTAATGCCAAGCCCCCTTCCGCCTCATACCTGTACTCTGCGGCAGCTCTCGCCAGACCCAGCACCTCGAGCAATCCCATCAGCCCCTTTCCGCAATATTCCGCGACTCAACAACGGGCTTTATTATAACATAAATAATCCACATTCACCGTTTGTCTCACACGCGGTCGGAAGCCGTTGTTGTATCATTAGGGGAAGGCGGCTGCTTAGAAAGGCCGGCATCCCGCCGACCGCCCGAGGGAGGAGGGGCAGCGTGAAAGCTCTGTCATTCGAGTACAGCATCCCCAAATATCTTCTTACCGGAGCGCTGGTCAGGCGACGACCCAAGGTGCTGTTCTCGCGCGTGGCGCCGGTGCGGGTGAGGGAGGTCCCCGACCCGGTCCTGCCCGGGCCGGAGTGGGCGCTGTTGAGGCCGCGTCTTGCCACCTTGTGCGGCAGCGACATGAGCATAATCACCTGTCATGAGTCCCTCACGCTGCAACCCTTCGCCTCCTATCCCTTCGTGCTCGGCCACGAGGTCTGCGGTGAACTGACCGTTCTCGGCGAGTCCGTCGAGGGCTTTGGCGAGGGAGACCGGGTCACGGTGATGCCCATGCTCTCCTGCCGCCAGCGGGGCATAGACCCACCCTGCCGCATGTGCGAGCAAGGCCGCTTCCAGCTATGCGAGAACTTCACCGAGGGCGCCTTGGCCCCGGGTATGTTCGCCGGCTCCAACGCCGACTGCCCGGGTTTCATAAGCGAGACGGGGATGGCCCACGCCGCCCAGCTCCATCGAGTGCCGGAGGGGGTATCGGACGAGAACGCCGCCCTCACCGAGCCCTTCGCCACCGCCCTGCACATGGTGATCAATGCCCCCCTCAAGGGCAACGAGACCGTACTGGTGTTCGGATGCGGGGTCATGGGCCTGTGCACCGTCGCCGCCGTTAAGGCCCTCCATCCGAAGTGCAGGCTGCTGGCGGCGGAGATAGATCCCTTCCATTCAGAGATGGCGCGGGAGATGGGCGTGGAGGAGGTCGTCCGGCCGGGGGGAAAGGAGTTCTACCGCCGGCTGGCCGAGCTCACCGGGGCAAAGATGTACACGCCTCTTCTGGCCAAGCCGCTGCTCATCGGGGGGGTGGATGTCGTCTTCGACGCCGTGGGGAGCACGGATACCCTGGAGGCATCCCTGAGGACCCTGGCTAACGGCGGCTATTACGCCATGCTGGGGATCGGCAATCCCGGGAAGATAGACTGGACGCCTGTCTGGCTCAAGGAGCTCACTCTGCAAGGCATCTACGGGTATCAGGATGAGGATTGGCGGGGAGAACGGCTGCACGATTTCGGGCTTGCCCTGCGGCTGTTCGAGAGCGGACAGGTGGACCTGTCCCGCCTCATCACCCACCGATTCCGGCTCGATCAGTGGCGGGAAGCCATCCGCGTGGCCATGAACAAAGGTGCCAACCGCGCCATCAAGATCGCCTTCACCCCTTGAGCAGGCGTCAGCCCCTCTCATCTCAGGTTTCCCTCCGTAGATAATG
>JACVIY010000174.1 GCA_015711755.1 Candidatus Geothermincola secundus
AGGCCGCCGACATCATCGGACATGAGGACGGCCGCGGCTTCTTCCGGATGACCAACCGCGCCGGGGGTATCGAGGGAGGCATCAGCAACGGTGAGATCATCCGCCTGAGGGTGGCGGCCAAGCCCATACCCACGCTGGGGAAGCCGCTCGCCACCGTGGACCTCAAGACTAAGCGTGGGGCCGAAGCGCTAAAGGAGCGGGCGGACGTCTGCGCGGTGCCGGCGGTGGGAGTGGTGGCCGAGAGCATGGTCGCCTGGGTATTGGCGGAAGCGCTGATGGAGAAGTTCGGCGGCGACAGCGTGGATGAGCTGAAGGAGCGGGTGCGGGCCTGGCGGCGCTATGTGGAGGGGTTCTGAGCGGCTCGGGAAGGGGCTTAGCGGAGATGCATCTGTTCCTGGTGGGGCCCATGGGCTCGGGCAAGACCGAAGTGGGCCGAGAGCTGTCCTCGAGAACGGGGCTGCCCTTTATAGACATCGATAAGCTGGTTGAGGAGAGGTTGGGGATGACCGTTTCCGAGGTCTTCAGGACAAAGGGCGAGGAGGCCTTTCGGGATGCGGAGAGCGGGGTGCTGGAGGAGGTGGCCGCCGGGGAAGAAGCTGTTGTCGCCTGTGGGGGGGGCGCTGTTCTGCGGGCGGAGAACATAAGCATCATGCGGCGCGGCGGCATGGTCGTCTATCTCAGGGTCAGCCCCGAGGAGGCGGCGCGCAGGATAGGTTCGGCGAGAGGGCGGCCTCTGTTGGAAGGGGCGGAGGATATGGCCCTTCGCCTGGGATCGATCATGGGGAACCGCGAGATGCTCTATCGCGGGGCGGCGCATGCGGAGGTGGACACCGATGGCCGGCTGCCGCGAGAGGTGGCGGAGGAGGTCGAGCGTATCTGGAGATCGTGCTCGTAGACCTGGGGGATCGAGGGTACCGGGTCCTGGTAGGTGAAGGGCTCCGCCGGGAGATGGCCGGGGCGCTGTCCGCCCTTCCCGACTGCCGCAATGTCGCTCTGGTGAGCCACCCCTCCATCGTCCGCCTGCATTCGCGGGAACTGGAGGAGCTGGAAAGGGAGCTTTTCGGAGCGGGGTTGGTCATGAGGCGAGTGCTTTTCCGAGCGGGGGAGAGGCACAAGAACCTGAGCACGGTGGCCCGGCTTTACCGAAGCTTTATCGATATGGGCCTGGAGCGTGGGGATGCCGTACTGGCCTGGGGAGGCGGGGTGGTGGGGGACTTGGCCGGATTCGCCGCGGCGACCTTCAAACGGGGATTGACTCTGGTGCAGGCGCCGACAACCCTCATGGCCATGGTTGATTCCTCCATAGGGGGTAAAGTAGGGGTGGATCTTCCCGAAGGCAAGAACCTCGTGGGGGCTTTCCATCAACCCCTGGCGGTATTCTGCGACCTCTCCCTTTTGAGGACCCTGCCGCGGCGCGAATTCATATCCGGTCTGGCCGAGGTGGCCAAGTATGCGTTGGTGTTCGATGGGGGGATGTGCGAGCGCTTGCTGGAAGGAGCGCGCGATGAGCTGCGCGAAAGGGCGGGTGCGCTCGAGGACATCGTGTCCGCCTGCGCCGAGCGCAAGGCGAGGGTGGTGGAGGAGGACGAGCTGGACCGAAAGGGGCGGCGGATCCTCCTCAATTACGGGCATACCTTCGGACATGCTCTGGAGGCGGTCACCGGCTATCGTGAATTGCTGCACGGCGAGGCGGTGGCCCTGGGCATGCTCATGGCCGCGCGCCTGGCGGAGAACCTGGGGGTGGCCGAAAAAGGCCTTCACCGGCGGCATCGAGAGCTGTTGGAGGCGTTGGGAGTGAGGGTGGAGCCGCCCGCGGTGCGGGTAGAGGAAGTTCTTGCGGCCATGGCCCACGATAAGAAGCGAGCGGGGGGCAGGCACCGCCTCATCCTCCTTCAAAACCCGGGAAAGCCGCTGATCATGGAGGAGCCTCCGGAGCGGGAGATGGCCGAAGCGGTGCGGGAGGTGCTGGGTCGCCGGCGGTAGGGCGGAAGAGCCGACTTGCGGGCTGGTCCCGGCAAGGCGTCCTTGCGGGAGGTGAGGAGCATTGGAAAGAAGAGTGATGCTGCTGAACGGCCCCAACCTCAACCTGCTGGGGGAGAGGGAACCGCAGGTCTACGGCGAGCGGGGCTGGGAGGATATCGAGGCCGAGCTGCGCCAGTTGGCGGCGGAGATGGGTCTTGAGCTGGAGTGCAGGCAGAGCAACCACGAGGGGGATCTGGTGGACTGGGTGCAGGAGGCGCGCTCCGGGCACGCCGGGCTCATAATCAACCCGGGGGCCCTGACCCATTACAGCTATGCCCTGCAGGACGCTTTGAGGGCTCTGGTCATACCCTGCGTGGAGGTGCACCTGACCAACCCGCAGGCGCGGGAGGAATGGCGGCGGGAGTCGGTGATATCCCCGGCGGTGACGGGGGTGATAGCGGGGTTCGGCGCCCTCTCCTACCGTCTGGCCCTTTTGGCCGTGAGGGAGCTGATAAAAAATACTAAATAACATATGGGTTTAGGGGACAAATATTGT
>JACVIY010000175.1 GCA_015711755.1 Candidatus Geothermincola secundus
ACCCCTTCAATTGGGGCCAGGCCCAGACCTTCAACTTTTTTCAGCGCGATCCCGGAGCCGCGACTCCTGAGACGGGAGCGGCCCTCCCGGAAATGAAACGAGGCCTGACCCCCATGTTTGGAGAGGCGGCCTCAGGCCAGGGTCTTCACCAGGAGCACGAGGTAGTAGGCCCCCACGCCGAGGAAGACCAGCCCCGCCGCTTTGCGTACGTATTTCTCCCATCTCTGCACCCGGTCGACATGGGCCGCCCAGGCCCCCGCGCCGAAGGCGATGGCCAGGGCCACCATGAACACCGGGAGGCCGGTGCCCACGGCGTAAACGGCGGGCAGATAAAGCCCTCCCGCCGTAGTCTCGATGGAAAGAGGGATGAGCATGCCGAAGAAGAGGATGGCGCTGTAGGGGCAGAAGGAAAGGGCGAATATGCCCCCCAGCAGGAAGGCGCCCAGGGAACCCCTGTCCTTGACGCGCTCCCCCAGCCTCGCGGCGTATCCTCCCTTGAGGAAGCTCAGGTTGATGACGTCCAACATCACCAGCGATATCAGGATCAGCAGCGGCCCGAGGTAATATACGGCCGAATTGCGCAGGAACCCCGAGATGTCCACCACGTTGGCCCCCAGGTACACGAGCATCAATCCCAGGAGGGAGTATGCGGCCAACCGCCCGGCGGTATAGAGGACTCCCGACATCACCGTCTTCCTGCGGTCCTCGATGTTCTTGGATATATAAGCCACCGCCGCTATGTTGGTGGCCAAGGGGCAGGGGGACACCGCCGTGAGCAACCCCAGCAGGAAAGCGGCCAGGAAGGGGATGCCCGCGAGCGGTATGCCCGTATCCCCCGAGGCCGCCCCCTCGGTGAAAGCCCTCTCGATCTCCTCATGGATGTAGGAGATGCAGCCGTCCCGGTCTTCCCAGAAGAACCAGACCTTCTTCAGCTCCTGGGGCTGCCCGCTCTCGAGTTCGCCCACCACCAGGTAAAGGGAGGAGCCCACCACGCCGTACCTGTCCACGATCCCCGCGTTGGCCGGGTCGTCGATGGCCAGCCGGGAGTAGGGTATGCCTTCGTGACCGTGCCCCCTGTAGGAGGCGGCGGCCTCGGCGGCGAACGCCTCCACGTTCTCGCAGGAGACGCAGCGGAAGCGCGGATAGAAGTAGACCAGCCGCACCTCGGCTTCTTCCTTGTCGGCGGCAAGCGAAGGGGAGGAAAACATCCCCATAAGAAGAAGCGCCGCCGCGGCCGCGAGCAGCGGCGCCGTGAGCCTGGAGCGGAGCTCGGAGCGCATCATCCGCCGCACGCGTTAACCGTCACGGCGTCCCGGCGATAAGGCGGTCGAGGATCCCGCGCATGGAGTCGGCGTCGATGACCCCCACGTATCCCTCTTTGATCTGCCCCGACGCGTCGATGAACACGGTGGTGGGGATGGAACGGATCTGGTACTGGTTGCACAGGTTCATCTCGCTGGGGTCATATACGTCGACGATGATAAAGGCCACCCTGCCGGCATACTCGGGCTCGATCTCCTTGATGACCTTCTCTATCTCGATGCAGGGTATGCACATCGTGGAGTGGAAGTTCAGGAGCACCGGCATGGAAGCCGCCTTCGCCTCAGCCAGCGCTTTCTGGGACGCGCTGGGAGCCGCGGTCCCGGAGGAGGGCTTGGGAGTGACCGGCTGGTTCCCGGAGGAGGGCTGCTCGACCTTCTCAGCCGGCTTGTCGGTGCAGCCGCACAGGCCCCCGCTGAAAAGCGCCAGCCATGCCCCGCATGCCAGCGTCACCGCCACCATCAACGTCCAGAACATCCCCCTGCGCTTCAGCATCCCCCTCATTCAACCGACCCTTCCTCTTTCCCGGGCTCGCTCCCCTGTATTTCCGGCCCCAGAGCGTATTTCCTCATGGACCTGCCGGCTCCCTCCTCGACCATGAAGCCTACCTGCACGGCCGCTCGGATGTCCTCTTCGGAAGCCCCGAACCCCCTGGCTTTTTCCAGGTGCCAGTCCAGGCAAGGCCGGCAGTGGGCGGCAACCGACGCCCCTATCGCTATCAGCTCTTTTATCACGTCGTCCATGATCCGCCTTTCGTTATCCCGTTAGACGCGGCTTTCAAGGATTTTGCCGCTCATGCGGCGGAACCTCCCTTCACCGCCGCCCCCGCGTGGCGCCGGTCTATCCACCTCTTGGTCCTCTTGGCTATCCACACCAGGGAGAGCATGATGGGCACCTCCTCCAGGACCCCCACCACCGTGGCCAGGGCGGCGCCCGACTTCAGCCCGAAGAGGGAGACCGCCACCGCCACCGCCAGCTCGAAGAAGTTGGAGGCGGCCACGAAGCCGGCGGGGGCGGCCACCTCGAAGTTTATCCGCCACAGCCAGGCCCAGCCGTAGGAGAAGGCGAAGATGAAGTAGGTCTGTATGGTCAGGGGGATGGCGATGAGGATGATGTGCACGGGGTTGTCGATGATGGTCCTGCCCTGGTAGATGAACAGGATGATCAGGGTGACGAGCAGACTGACCACG